>NZ_JBFTKG010000037.1:0-39430 GCF_056395825.1 Arthrobacter sp. 05T47
CCGCAGGCGCCTGGGCTGCCGTAGTGCTTCTCAGCGCCCGGCTCCTACAAGGGCTCGCCCACGGCGGTGAAATGCCCTCAGCCCAGACCTACATTGCAGAGTCCGCCCCGGCATCCCGCCGCGGTCTCTGGTCCTCGTTGATCTATGTCTCCGGCACCTCCGGCATTGTGATCGGTCTGCTGTTCGGGGTGCTGCTGAACACCGTCCTCAGTAAACCCGACATGCAGTCGTGGGGCTGGCGTGTCCCTTTCGTTGTCGGCGCGCTCCTGGGCCTGTACACCCTGATTGCCCGTTCACGGATGAAGGAAACCGAGGCGTTCACCGCAGCGAAGACGACCGTTCGCCAGCCGATGTGGCCGGAGATCCGCAGGAACTGGCGCTCCGCCCTCCGCGTGATCGGCCTCGGCGTCGGGGGCACCGTCTGCTACTACGTCTGGTCTGTGAGCGCGGTGCAGCAGGCTGTCATCATTCACAAGATGGACCAGGGAACCGCACTTCTGGCCAGCGTGCTAAGTAACGTCGTACTGATCATTTCCCTGCCGTTCTGGGGCAAGTTCTCTGACCGTTTCGGCCGCCGACCCAGCCTTTTGATAGGCACCGGCGTGCCCATCATCCTCTTCCCGCTGCTGGTAAACACTGTGGGTCAGAGCTTCTGGTCCCTCTTTCTGCCCGCCACMATCATCCTGGTTTTCATGGGTGCAACGCTGTCCATTTCACCTGCGGTGTTCGCAGAGCTYTTCCCCACGCGGATCCGCACAGTGGGCGTCGCTGTGCCCTACGCCGTCGCCGTGGCCGTTTTCGGCGGGACGGCACCGTATCTCCAGAACTGGGCGAATGCGTCGTTCGGTCCGGGAGCGTTCACCAKCTATGTGGTGGTTTTGCTGGCAATCTCCACGCTGGTCGCGTGGAGTCTTCCGGAAACCCGGGCGAAGGACCTCACCGGATAGACCTGCGGCAAGGGCGTCTTTCAGCAAGGGGCTGATCAGTACACGACGTCTCGTAATGTCTGTCGAGCTGCAACCAGAGGGTGGACATCGTGTACACCCCCGCCTCTGGACCGGGCCGTCGGTGATGTTTTCGGCGCCGCCGATTCGTCCTGCGATGGAGAGACACGTCCGGCAGCGACTCCTAGGCCGCCAGGTGGGGCCACAACGTCAGTGTCCCGATCAGCCGCGCCGTCGACCGCATCAGCTTGCAGCGTTTACCGGCGTCGCCTGGGTTGCGGGAGAGGCACGGAAGCCATGTCAGTGGTCCCACCGTAATAGTTGTTCCGTGCCCAAAAAGATCAGAACAGATGTTGAGGAGAAGTTGTGCAATCAGACATCTCCAGTCGAGCAACGCTTCGCTTTGTCGAAGAGTGGCAGCAACTCGAGGGGCTTCTCGTCGGACTTCGGTTCGGGGGGAGTCACCCAACGCCGTGGCCGTGTTGACACGGTCATGCCCGATGCCTCCGGCCTCTGGCTGGCAGCCACGCAGCCGATCAGCGCACGTTCGTTGGCCAGGCCAGCGGCTATGAGATCTGGGTGAGCGACCCTGTGGGCGATGGGCCTCGTGATTCTCCTGATCAGACACGCCGGGTCTTTTTTTCTGGGTAGTTCTGGTGGCCGTGGTTGGTCCTGTACGTATTCATGCCGTGTTGATGTGGTGACGACATGACCTGTGCGAAATTTTTTTCAGATTCTTGGCCGAGATTCGCTGTTTCTTGGGGGCTGGGGAGAAGCTGGTGGCTGTTTGTCCGGCCAAACGGGGTGTGTACGGTGTCCACACTCTTATCCGCGTGATGCCGTTGCTGGTGGCTGCTTCCGTTCGTCCCTATTTGTGCCGACACGAGGTCATGCACCCATGTGGTCTCTGTGACATGACTTTCCGAATGCTCGGGCAGGATGCTCGCCTTGGATTGCGTGCGCTGYGTCAGAAGTRTCCACGGAATCGCGGTGTTCGGGACCGGGGACATGTTGGGTCAGCATTGTCGAGTCCCGGCGGGTCACAGGGGACGAAGGCGAGAATCGTCAGTCTCCCATTCGTCTCGGGTGATCGCGTATTCGACGTCACCGTGCTCCTCGCCGGGGACGGACACCGGCCAGTCGGCGAAGAAGGCCCGCACGAGGCGCATCCCGGATTTCTCCATCACCCTTCGGGATGCTGTGTTTACTGCCATGGTCGAGGCTACAACCCGCTGGACCCCGAATTCGGTGAAGCCCTTGGCGATCAGCGCCCGCGATCCCTCCGTCGCGTGCCCCTTTCCCCAGGCCGCGTGGCGCAGCCGGTAGCCCAGTTCCGGCTGATCTTGCGGGTCGTCGTGGCCCGGCCGGAAGTGGAACCAGCCGAGGAATTCCCCGGTCCTCTTCTCGTGCGCGGCCCAGAACCCATAGCCGGGAAAGCGCTGGTAGTAGTCGAGGAATGCAGGGAGGAAGTCGCCTTCTATGTCGGCCCGGGAGGTGGGGATACCGCCGGTGATGTACCGCATCACGCGCGGATCACTGTCCAGTTCCACGAGTAGTTCGGCATCGTCGGGGGTGAACTGCCGAAGCAGAAGTCGTTCAGTCTCCAGGAAGGTGAGCATGCAGACATTCTCGCACCGGGGGAAGAGCCGTCACATCGATCTGGGCGGTTGAATTGTTGTCGCTGTACTAGCGTCTGGCCCATCGGGATTGGACTCCGACATCTGGTCACCGCGCAAGCGGCATAGTTCACCTACACCCAAGCGTGGTTCGGTAGGCAGGTGCGGAAAATCGTCTCAACTGCCGTTGCCCTGGCCACGTCCAAGTTCAACCGACTCCGGCCCGAGGTCGAGACCAGGCCCTGTTCGTTGGCCGCACCCACCCCCTGACGAGTCAAGGACCTGCTGGAATACGTGAGCTGTTGGCATCCCGACGCGATGAGGAACGGGGGCGGGATGCTCGTGACCCACCGAACACTTCCCGGCGTGCCGGTGAGCGAGCGCAAAGCCTGCTCGCCGACGAGGGCRTCCGCTGGTACGAGCTGMATCAGGCTGAAAAGCAGGGAACGTTCATTCATCACGAGCTGACGGAGCGGCYGGTGACCTCCCTCCACAAGAAAAAGAAGCAGCAGGTCCTCAAGTCCCTCGATGCAACGCGCCGAGTGAACAGCGGTTGCGCCTCCCGACTTTGACACCGAGGAGTCCCTGGACTGCAGTGGCTGGCCTTGCCCTGCAATACCAGGATTCAGGCGCCGTTCCCGGGAGTGTAGTAATTGTGCACGTCGTGGAAGGTCAGCTTGGGAGGCCCCGCGAAACCGGCCTGCACGCTGAGGGGCATGATCTTTTCCTGAGCGAAAGCATCGAACTGCTCGCGGCTCTCCCAGACATCGGTCACTTGCAGACCCTTGTCCGTCATCGTGGCCCAATGTGAAATGGATCCGACAGGGCCCGGTCCGCCCGGAGTGAGCCCCATCAGCCTGTTGATCTCGTCGTACTGCTCGAGAGTCGTTCCGTCGAACTCCAAGATGACTGCAACCGCCATGACATGCTCCCTGCGTGCGTGCAGGCTCGCAAAGGACTGCCTGCGGATGGATGAATACGCCCCTGTTTACGCCTGGCTCACCAGGTACGTCAACAGGTCGCGTTGACTCATARAAAACCTMCGCGTAGCCGGATACGTTGCCTCATGTGAAAACCTCCGTGTAGCGGCGTGGTTGACGGTGTTGGCTCCGGTTGCCAGCTATGCCCGTTTTCATGGAGCTGAMAATGGCCCAGCGGCAGGCTGTGACGAAGAAAAAAGCCCTCGCCTATCAGGGCGCTTCCCGGAAAGGGAAGTCTCGGATCCYGGATGAGMTGGTCRCGCTGACCGGGTGGCACCGCAACTTTGCCCGGGYGGCCCTGCGGGATGCTCTGGTTCTGAAGATCGTCAAGCCGCGGCCGGGGAGGACACCGGTTTACGGGACTGACCTGCTGCCCGCGCTGATCAAGTGCTGGTCGGTCCGGCGTGCCCCGGCGGGGAAGCTGCTGGCCCCGATGTTGCCCGTTCTGGTGCCTTTGCTGCGCGCTGAGCAGGAGCTGGTGATCACCGATGAGCAGGCCCGGTTGCTGAGCCGGATGAGCGCGGCGACGGTCGACCGCAAACTGGCCGGTGAACGGGCGAAGCTGATCCCGCGGGGACGGTCCCACACCAAGCCGGGAACCTTGCTGAAGTCCCAGATCCCGGTCCGCACCTGGGCCGACTGGGACGACACGGTCCCGGGTTTCGTGGGGATCGACCTGGTGAGCCATGAGGGCGGCAACAGCTTTGGTGAGTTCTGCTTGACTCTGACAGTGACCGACATTGCCACCGGCTGGACGGTGAACCGGTCYGTGCGGAACAAGGCCGCCAGATGGGTCCTCGAGGCCCTTGGGCACGTCACCGCGGTGAGYACGTCACCGCGGTGTTCCCGTTCCGGATCATCGGCATCGATTCGGACAACGGCTCCGAGTTCATCAACGARCACCTGTTCGCCTACTGCCATGCCCACCAGATCACGTTCACCCGCTCCCGGCCCGGGAACAAGAACGACGGCGCCCACGTGGAGCAAAAGAACTGGGCCAGGGTCCGGGAACTCGTCGGCTACCTCCGCTACGACACGGCCGCCGAGCTGGAGAAGCTCMATGAAATCTGGGAACAGGACCGCGTCTTTCGGGCCAGACCCCATAAATATGTTCGCGGCGACGAGGGTGGTTTCCGKGCGGGTTTTCAGTCGTAGTCGGTGTCTGGGTCATCGTCCGTGAGGCGGCGGAAGTCCTGGGAGAGGTACAGGGCCATCACTGCCGGGTTGTTGTCCTCTACGGTGACCCTCACTGTGGTACGGCCCAGGGTGTGCAGGAGGTGCAGGCAGTGCCGGAGGAGTCCTTCGGCCAGGCCTTGGCGTCGGTGGTCCGGGTGGGTGAACAGTTCTTCGATGACGGTCTCGCCGTCGCGTTCGGTGACGATGAGGGCGGCCGTGATTTGACCGTCGGGTCCGAAAGCCACGAGGGAGGCTGCCTCGGTGGTGCGGCCGCTGCCCTCCTCGGTGGATGGGCCGATCCACACCGGGTCTCCGGCCCGCTGTCCGGAACGGTCGGCGTAAGCGTGTCGGTGCAGATTGGCCAGTTCGAGAAGATCATCGGGTTCCAGGGGCCGGACCCGGATGCGGGCCGGCGCGGTGTTCCGGTGTCCGGTCGTGGCAACCAGGGTGATCGAAGCGTTCATGAGGCGATGCCTTCCCCGGTGCGCGGGCGGCACCGTTGAACATAGTGTCCGGCATCGTCCGCGCGCGCGGAAGACACAGGACCGCAACGATATCCGGCGGAACCGATGATGCCGGGCCGCGGTGCAAGGAACGTCCCGAAGTACCCGTGATCACCGCTCCGGGACCAACCGGACGCCTCCGAACAGGACTCCGGTGAGTATGTCAACCTGATCCAAGACGACCGAGGGCGCTGGCCGGTGGCAGCGACTGCTCTACAGGGCGAGCATGGGGTTTGGGGCCGGCCCCGGCACGGTCAAGCGCTGGCCGGGAGGCTCCTACGGGGTGGGCCGGGAGAGGCCGAGCCGGGGGTAGAGGACTTCGAATCCTTTGGTCAGGCCCCCGTTCAGCGCCCCGATGACGTGTCCCCCGTTAGGGACCTCGTAGTAGGTGACGGTCATTCCCGCTCCCSCTGCCGCTGCCGAGACGTGACGGGCCGCGTCCAGGTAGACGGGGTCGTCGGTTGAGGCCGTGAAGATGGCGCGGGTATCGAGGTAGTGCTGTTGTTTCATGATGTTGATCGGTTTTTGGGCGTCGTAGGCTGCTTGGTTGCCGCCGAAGACGTCCTGGAGGGTGCCCCCGGGGTCCTCGGCTCCCGGGTATTCTTCCCCGGATATGTCCAAGACGTTGCCCCAGACCGAGGGGTACTTGGCGGCGAAGGAAATGGCACACTGGCCACCGTTTGAATAGCCCGCGATGGTCCAGTATTTCGGGTTGTCAATGATGTTCAGGTGGCTTCGGGCCCAGTCGACCACGTCGCGGTTGATGAAGGATTCCGGGCGTCCGTGAAGGGGCGAGTCGAGGCACAGATTGTCGACCATGGGGTCACCGAGCTGGTCGGCGACGATGACGATCGGTGCCAGTCCGTCGTGGTGTGCTGCGTAGTCATCCAGGACTGCAGCCGCGTACTGCGGGTCCGGATCGCCGGGCTGACCCATCATCAGGACCAACAGCGGCAGGGCCGGTGGATTGGGGACCCGTGCCGCCGGGGGCAGGTACAGGCCCGCCGGGCGCGAGGCAAACCCGGATATTTGGGGCGGGATGACCACCTGGGCCGTTGAACCCTCGGAGGGCATTCCGGCCGGCGCCTTCCACGCTTCCCACAGCGGCTTCTGGGGTGCGGCGACGTGGGGTGGGACCGGTCCCAAGTCAATCCTTGGGGCCAGGGAGACCCCCAGGAAGGAGGCCAGCGTCACGTTCAGTCCGTAGTAGGCGTTGATTCCCAGGGTCGCCGTGGCAGCAAAGCAGAGAGCCGCCACGGACGCGAGCACCTTCCGCCAAGTGCCGGATCCCCGGAAGTTCGCCCCGCAGACGCCGAGGCCGGCGAAGAACACTATGACCCAGATCCGAACAGACCAGTCGAGGGGACTGCCAAATGCCTGCACGATCTTCTCCGCCAYCACTAACGTGACTGCCCCGACCACGGCGCCGGCAGCACCCCAGAGTACCGTCATGGCGAACGACCTGGGCCCCCGTCGCACCAGAAGGGTCGCGCACAAAGCCGCGCTGAGCACATATGCCGCGACGATCAAGGGCCCGTCAACGATGTTGAGAGCCAGAATGAATTTTTTCATGTCCCCTGTCGACCATATTCTGCGGCCACCGTCCCGCCGGAACTTCATCGTCCGGCGTGCCGGGGCCGTTCGGCCCCTGAACCCATCCCGGACTGCCCGTCCGGTCACGCCGCTGATCATAGCGGCTGAAGATTGCTGCCGGCTGGGAAGACGGATTCCCAGCATCCATGATGACTGGCGTGCTATAAAGTCCCGGGGATAGCCGCTGCCGGGGGCCGTCGTGGATCTGTCCCGACAGGAACTGCCAGCACGGGCCATGCCAAACAGGAGGAGGCGGGGTGGAACAGCTTTTCAACCTCAATATCATCGACACATCACTGCTCTACGCCATYTATGGCCTTTCCGCTCTGGCAGCGCTCTACCTGCTCGTGCGCCCGGTGCTGTTGCCACCCCAGCTGCGCCGCCGGACCACGGGGCCAGGACGCCGTTCGTGGATTATCACCGCCACCGCGGGTGTGGCCGGCGGCGCCCTGGCCGGAGCCATTACCCTGTTCGTCTGCGAAGTCGTGCTGAACGTTTTCGGACTGCCACTGGACGCGGGCACCCGCACCTGGGTCATCATTGCGTTCGCCGGCGTCGGACTCGGCGTCGTGAACCTGTGGCGGTCACGCTGGTGGCGCAAAGCGGCCGCCATCGTCGCCAGCYTGGTGTTCGTTGTCACTGCGGCGCTGGGGATCAACGCCGGCTACGGGCTGAACCCGACGTTGGGAGCCATGCTGGGCGTTGACCACACCAGCCATCTGGTCTTGCCAAAACTCAACCCGGTGCCGCAGGCACAAAGTGGGACAGCGCTGTGGCAGAGCTGGAAACCCCCGGCGGGCATCCCGTCAGCCGGAGTGAGCGGCTCGGTCACGATACCGGCGAACGGGTCCGGTTTCCGCGCCCGCGACGCCTTCCTCTACCTGCCTCCCGCGGCTCTGGTGGACAATCCGCCGGCCCTGCCGATCATCGTCATGATGATGGGCCAGCCGGGCGGCCCCGAGCAGAGCAAAACCGCCGTGCAGCAGCTCGATGTGCTGGCGCAGCAAAACCACGGTCTGGCACCGATCGTGCTCACCATCGACCAGTTGGGCAATCCGTATCGAAATCCGGTTTGCGTTGATTCCGCGAAAGGCAACGTCTACACCTACGTCACTACCGACGTCGTCAATTACATCCGCAAGAACCTCAACGTGGCCACCGGCCGGACCCAGTGGGCCGTGGCCGGGTACTCCAACGGCGGGGAATGCGCCCTCTCATTCGCGGCCAAGCGACCGGAGATCTTCGGCTCTCTGCTGGACATCTCCGGAGAGCTGAACCCCGTGGACCGCAACGCCGACAACACGGTGAAAACCATCTTCGGTGGGGACAAAGCCGCATACACCGCAGAGAAACCCGCCACCATCCTCAAAGCACACAAATACAACGACGAACTCGCCATCTTCACCAACGGCGCCCTGGACTCCAAATACGGGCCGGAGGGCGCCAAGGCCGAAGCGGACGCTAAGGCGGCCGGCATGACTACCAACCGGTTCGTCGGGCCCGGGATCGGGCACCTCGGGGACGCCGTTAACTTCGGCCTCAAATCCGGGCTCCCGGTGCTGTACCAAAGGTTCGGCCTCACCCCGCCCTGAAACGGTCGCTTCGCAGCCACCGCGCCGAAGACCTCGGCGTTCAAGACCCGGCACCCACCGGACCACACCCGCCGGCGACGACGCGCCGTGCGCATCGGCCCACGGCATCGTCCCGGCGCCCCGCGAGAGGTTAGCCGGGGGTGACGGCACCCGGCCGTTCATCCTTGGGCTCGTCGATGTGGTTGGCGCCCGGGACCGGCTCCCGATTGCGGAGCGGTGCGGGCCTCCCTCGGGTGGGGCGGTGAAGCATTCGCAGGGCCAGTGCAAGGCTTTCTCCGAAATTGATGGTGGGGAGGTAGGCCCGGGTGACGGCGTTTCCGATAGGGGGCAGCGACGCCGCATCGGGATAGAGCATGTAAAGGGGTTCGTAACGGGGCTGGAATTTGGCCTTAAAGGCCAGCAGGGACCTGAACCCGTACACGGGTTCCAGAGTTGCGCCCAGCCAGTCCAGCAGCCGGTCGAGGCCGCCCGCCGTCTGCGGATCCGAGTGGGCGGCCAGGTCCGGTGACGTCACATTCGCCCGGGCCAGGGGCGCCCCGGACAGGCTGATAAAGCCACATCCTTCGTCCTTGAAGCTGAGTGCCGCGGAGGCGATGAGGAATTCTACGCCGGCACGGAATCCGGTGCTGCGTCGACGCATGTAATCCAGGGTCCAGCCCTCGATGGTCCCGTTGCGGTAGACAGGCAGCCAGGAGAGGACGGCGTGGACCCTGTGATGCCCGTCGATGGCAAGCAGCAGGCGGACATCAGGGTCGTTGAGTTCGTCCAGGCTGCCGAGGGTAAAGCCCATTTCGGGCATTTTCTTGTCCGCCACCCATTCTTCGGAGAGCTCCTGGATCTGGGCAAGGACCGAAAACGGTGCGGTGGCGTATGTCATCCACTCCGCGCGAATGCCGGCCTTCGCGGCGTTGTTCATGGCCGTGCGGATGTCCTGGAATTTCTTTCCCTTGAAGGACATCGAGTCCAGCGGCAGGACCGTCTCCTGAGCCACTTGAACTGACCGCCAGCCCAGCGACGCGGCGTGGTCCCGCAGGTCCTGGGGAACGGAGTAGAAGCACGGTGTCCACCCTTCCCTGATGCAGAAGCGGGTGAATTCCGCGAAGGCGTCCTCGCGGTCCGGCCCGGGACCGACCGGCACGCCCATGGTGAGGGCGATCCCGCCGATGACGCGGTAGGCGACGAAGCTCTCGCCCGTGGCGGAGAACCAGTAACTGTTGCCGGGCCAGGTCGTCATCCAGGACAACGAGCTGCCTTCCCGCGTTTTCAGTATGTCGCGGGCGCGTGCGGCGCCGGCGTTGTGCTGGATCGGGACCGGGCGCAAGAAAGTGTTCAACACTAGAACGGCGGTCGCGGCCCAGAAGATGACGCCGATGCCCTCGTACAGCAGAACCGCCGCGGTGCTTTGGGGAAAGAACGCCGGCGACACGTCCACCATGTATCCGAGCGGCAGGAATCGGTCCGGAATATCTGCCAACAGTTCGGCCGGTCCGGGAACGGGTGCGAAGCCGCCGGCAAGAGCCAGTCCGGCGAGCAGGTAGAACGCTCCAAGGGACGCTCCCACGGCAAGAACCCGTGACAAGAGCCGGGCGTATGTCCCCGACGGTGCCGCCACCAGGAAGAGCCTGCGCGTTAGCAGCAAGAGAATACTCAGGGCGATGGGCAGCAGCAACGGCACTATCAGGCTGAGCGGGTGTGCGTACCCCGATGCTGCGAACGCGCCGATCCCCTCCACGGCCGAGGTGTCCGGTGCCGCTCGCAGGAGAACCCCGGCAATGGTGATGCCAGCCAGCAGCGAGAGAGCGAGCTGGATTAGCACGGCGCCGGTCCACGCGAAGCGGCGGCCGCGGCGAAGGCCGTCGGCAAGCAGCAACAGCAGAAATGATGGAAGGATTCCCATGAAGATGCCGCCGGCTCCGGCGCGCAGCTGCAGGTGGGCGGCGGCACAGTCCTTGGCTGACCCCGGGTCGGAGCACAGGTTCTGGAGGGTCTGGGAGTCCACCGGCTGGATGTTGGTAAAGAGGAATCGCAGGACCGCCAGGGGGCCGGCGGCATGCGGGACAAGGCCAGCCACGACCGGGCCGACGGCCGAAACCGCCACCAGGAGCGAGATCAAGACACGGCCTTCATGCCGGGAGCTCACCGGGCGCCCGAACTTGGGAAGCCTGCCCAGCAGGATCGGACCCAGAAGAGCTCCGGTCGCTGCGGCGCCGAGCCTGACAAGGTGGGCGAACCCTCCGCTGTAGAGGGCGAGGAGTATCAGCAACGCGAAGACGACCAGGCGGACCCGGCGCCGCCACAGGGTTGGCATCATGGCGGTCCCCGCCATCAACGCCCCTGCGATCAGTGCGCTGGGCCCCAGGAACAGATGCCCGCTCATTTCCTGGGTCAAGCTCCTCAGCGTTTGCTGTGTCAGGGCCAGGAACCCCAAGGCTGCACCGATGCCCAGAACGTGTGAAGCCAGGCCTGCGGCGGCGAACTTCAGGCTTCCCATCCGAGGTTCCAGCGGAATGCCGACGGCGAGGACCAACGCCGTACCCAGCAGGTACCCGCCCAGGCTTTGTGCCCAGAACACACACGTCAGCACGGCCCACCAGTTCCCCGGCAGGGAGTGCGCTGTCGCCGCCAAGTGGGTCCGCAGGGAAGGGCTCGGGCCAGAGATCAGGCACGAGGAGAATGCTCCCGCAGCCCAGAACACCAGGACAAAGCCCACCGTCACCGGCGCGGCACGCAGCCTTTTCAAGGGCCCGGAAGCGAAAAATGGCGCGCTTGCGTGATCAGGCGGCAGCACGGTCACGAGGATTCCTTTCAGGGCGGCCGGCATCAAGGGAGACCCTGGAGCTGCCGGACGGATGCACGGTGCACCGGCTAACCGCTGTTCATGAGGGCCGGTGTCGGGAGCGTGCATCCTATTCAAGTAGAGGGCCGGAGCGCCGGAAGAAAAATTCGCTCCATCACCGGCGTCAAGTCTGGCTGCTATTGAGGACGCATCCGCTGACGTCGTCCAGGTAGCGCCCCCCSAGTTATGAGTTTCAGCAGCGGGCGCGCCCCTCGCAAGTCGACAACGAGCAGGAACTGGAACCAAATGCCAGCGCGATGTGCGACGATGCCTTTTCGTAGGCGCCGGTTTCGACCAAATACATACCTTCATTCTCCGATGCYTGGCTGGGAAAACCATGAGCCTCACTGAATAATCGACGGGAGCGGTTGACCTCCAACCGTGACACAAGAAACCTGGCAAAGACGCTCCCAGTTGGTTATCGACCGACACGGCTCGTGTGTCCCTGCCGCCCACTGCGTCCCAAGGCAATCCCGATTCGGACACTGGTGCTTTCGACTCCTGATCCTTCCGCATTGGATGGCGTTCGCTTGGAGGACGCGATGAATCCTGCCCGAATACCAGCAGAGCGGCCTGGGGTACGGCCGGACAGAGCATGCCCCCTTCCTTCGGGGTCCGGGCGGATGATGCGCTGTCATGTTCAGGTAACGGTAGGGACTGTGAGGCACAATCACGGGATGACAGATTCCCGACAGCAGGACATTTCACGTATCGGCGCCGCGTCTGGGGTGCAGGAGGCAGGGGTGCCGGCCSGGGGAGGGGCTCGCGCACGCCGGGTCGGGGTCAAGGTTCCGGAAATCACGGCCTGGTTCTGGGTGGCAAAGGTGCTTACGACCGGGATGGGCGAGACCACGTCGGACTTTCTGGTCCATCACATCGAGCCTGTCGTGGCGCTGGGCCTGTGTGGGTGCGGCCTGGCTGCTTCGCTCGTTCTGCAGTTCGCCGTCCGCCGTTACGTTCCATGGRTCTATTGGCTGGCCGTGGTTATGGTCAGTGTYTTCGGGACGATGGCTGCCGATGCGGTGCACGTCGTGCTGGGCGTCCCGTACTTAGTGTCTACTGTGTTCTTCCTCKTCGCACTGTCAGCCGTTTTCCTCCTCTGGTACCGGTCCGAGAAGACCCTGTCGATCCAYAGCGTGGACACGCGGCGCCGCGAAGGGTTCTATTGGATCGCCGTRCTGGTCACGTYCGCCCTTGGCACCGCGACGGGCGACATGACCGCGTACAGCCTGGACCTGGGCTATCTTGCGTCGGGCGTCGTGTTCGCCGCTGCGATCGGGGTGGGCACCCTCTGGTATTGGCGTGGCTGGCTTGCGGCGATACCGTCGTTCTGGTTCGTGTACATCCTCACCCGGCCGCTCGGGGCGTCCTTCGCCGACTGGACGGCCGTATCCTCCGATCGGGGAGGTCTCGGCTGGGGGACCGGTCCCGTCAGCCTGGGCCTCGCCGCGTGCATCGCAGCAGTGGTCACCTACCTGTCAATCGCCGGCAAAAGAAACGCTGCCCGCCGCTTCGGCTAAAGAAGCTGCCCGTACCCCGGTACCGGGGCCGCCGGCGACTGGGCGGCCCTGACCCGTGCACACCCGCTGACACTGCGGCGGATGGACGGGATGCCTGGAAGTGCGGGGTCAGGGTTTGTTATTGAGGACGTCCTTGCCGAAGGGTTTCAGTCCGGGGGCCCCGGCGTAGCCGAGGCGGGGGAGGGAGAAGATGTCCTCGATGCTGGCSAGCAGGCTGTAGTGGTTGTAGGGGGTGTTCGAGGTGGTTCCGGCCTTGGCGAAGGGGGAGAGTACGAGGGCGCCGACTCTTCCGCCCGCAGTGCCGCCTGGCACGAGCCCGGCCGGTCCGGTGGTGTTGCCCTCGGATTCGTCGAAGGTGATGACGAGCATGCCGTCCTGTTTGTAGGCCGGGGAGTCAAGGATGGCGGGGACCTGTTGGCGGAGCCACGCGTCGGCGCTTTCCAGTCCGCCCTGGCTGCCGTCCACGCAGGGGCTGTCGTGGCCGTCGTTGCACAGGTTGGGCGTGATGTAGGACAGATTGGGGGTCGTGCTRACGGACTTCAGGTCATCGGCGAGATGGGCGAAGTCCACGACGGTGCTTTGGCAGTCCGGGGACGAGGTAATTGATTCAAAATAYACGAACGGGTTGTGGCGGGTGGCGTACTGGTCGCCAGCGGTGGCACCCTGGTGGTCGTCCTTGGCGCCGGGCGCCGGGTGCTGGCAGGGGCTCTGCATGTCCTCCATGTAGCCCTTCCAGGTCTTCCCGGCCGCACTGAGCTGCCCCGCGACGGTGGGGACTGAGGCCGGATACAGGCAACCGGTTCCGTGCACCTGGCCTGGTGCTGCGGTCCCGGTCTGCTGGAACGGGGCATAGGTCGGGCAGTCGTTCCGAGTCATCTCATTCGATGCCTGCCCGGAAATCTGGGCCAGATAGTTCGGGTTCGAATTGTGTGCGATGCCGTAGTAGCGGGAGAGCAGGACGCCCCGGGCGCGCAGAGTTTTGGACAGGTACTTCGCCGTCGAGCCCGTACCCCAGACCTTGTCGTAGCCCTTGTTCTCAAGGATGATCACGAACACGTGTCCCGGGGTCCCGGAGACCGTGCGGGCGGCCGTCGAAGAGGAGTTCGGGGCCGGGGAGGCCGTTGCAGTTCCGGTCCCGGTGGAGGGGGCGGGGCCGGGCGGCGGGGACTGGCAGCCCGCCGCTGCCAAGGCAAGGGCCGCCGCGACAATCAGCCACGGATACCGCCTCATGAGCTTCCGCCTACACTTTCCTGCGACATTCCGGCTCATCATTTCCGGCTTCTCTACGGTCCGACCCGGCTGAAATCGGTGAACGGCTACTGCAACAGGATCGTCCGCATCATCAACCGGCAAGCCCGGGTCATACGTCGGCACGGCGCGGACACCGTCAGGTACTCGAACTGTTCCACAACAGATAGGGGAATGCCACGGAGAAACCTCGGAGTTCCTTGTGAAACGCCGGAGGCGCCGGAACCAAGTTGAAGGCCAAAAGCKATAACGCCCACTCCTAAGTGATAAGCCGGGCCGGCCGGGTTCGACAGCCAAGCGGCATCGTCTGTCGACGCGGAAACGGATACCCGTTAGGAAGCCGGTCAGTTAGTTCCGTAACGGTAGGAATCGGCAGACCTGGGRGAGYAGGGAAGGCCGTCTCCTACTTAGAAGCGATTAATCGTGGGGTGAACGCGGGGCAGGAGCCGCCATAGCAGACGCGCGCCGCCCTTGCTGTGTTGGCGACRAGTGCGATGCGGCCCGGCGCTAGTCCAGAGGCAGTGTTATCGTCACGCAGGTTCCTGCGGCGGCSGACGAATCGATGATCATTTCTCCGCCCGCAAGGCCTACGGCCGCTCGCATGAGGCGCAGTCCCATACCAGTGTGCCGACCAATCATGGCTGCCGGCACGTCGAAACCACTGCCGTCGTCGGTCACTTTGAGTTGGACGCTGTGGCTCAGACCTTGGGCTACGCAGCCGAGCCGGATCGTCACCATTGAAGCSTGGGCGAATTTGTAGCAATTGCTGAGGAGTTCCTGTGCCGCCCGGTACAGAAGAGTTGCGGATTGCCGGTCCACTTCCGTCCTGTGGTGCGGAGCCTCCAGGTGCACCGCGGTTCCGCGTTCGCGGAGGGGAATGGTCAATCGGTCGATTGCGCCGGTGACCCCGAGGGCATGGAAGTCGACCGGCTGCGTATCGGTGAGGACGCCACGTACGGCGACGACTTCATCGCTCAGTAGTGATTTCATGCTCATACTCTGCGCTTGCGTCGTTGCGATTTTCTTGTGCCGCGCCGAGGACGGTATACCTGGATTCCATCCGCCAGCGCCAAAAGGCTACATCCAGTGAACGACAAGAATGCCATGGGGGCCCGTGCGGCGCCGAGACGATTCATTCAGGGGCGTCAGGCCGGAACATAATGCGGCTTGCCGAGTCGCCCGGACGGGCAAGGTGAAGGGCAATTGGCGCCCGGGACTCTGACAGGGCTGCATATCGATTGCGMGGCCGGATTCGTGTTTCCCGCCCGACAGGTGACCGCCGCCGCCCCTGCGCGCGGACTCTGTCCCGTGGTCCTTCGCTGTCACTTTCGGGCAGACTCGCGGCCGAGATCCGGGCGGGACGGGCCCATGCCGACTCGCTGGCCGGGATGGCGGGCGCGAGGATCGCTGCCCTGGCCACGTCTACGCTGCCGGCCTCACCGCAGGGCACCCGCAAAGTCCGTTATGACGCCTCGATGGAAAAATTCGCTCTGACGGCCCGCGAACAGCTGACCTGCGGATACCACGTCCAATATTGCCGGGAACATTCAATGCCACAAGCTAGCCGTGGGTGGCGGCGACCACTACGCCGATGGCAAAATACGCGGCCCCGATCAGGCCTATTCCGCGGCCGCCTGACTGACGCCTGCCTATTCCGCGCATCATTGCTCTTTTCCCGCTGTGGGGTGTAAATCCAAAATACAGTCGCGTTGGGGTCATCCTGGGAGGGGGAGGGGCTTCCGTTCAGTCAGGCACCACATGAGCAGAGAATCTCGGTGCCGCGGCTCTCTCCCGGCGACATGGCTGAGCTAGCCGTCGTGGAGTCTGTCCGATTGACGTGGCATGGGCGCCGACAGTTGGGGGGCATCTGCTTGTCCACGGGGCTACCGTGCAGGTCCGGAGTCTAGAATTCCTCCCTTGAAACCCGTACACCAGTTGCTGGTGCTCGGTCCGAGCGCTCCAAGCTTCCTTCCGGGGTAGCTTTCACGGGGAACGCGGTTACCTTCATCAGCCTGTACTTGGCGGCGGGCGCGCCGACACCCCTGCTTCCCTTCTACCAGGAGCGGTGGAGTTTTCCCGCGGCCRTCYTGACCCTGGCGTTTGCCGTCTACGCAATCGGCTTTCTTGTGGCCATGCTGACCGTCGGTTCACTTTCGGACCATGTCGGCCGGCGGCCCRTGCTGATCGGAGCACTCCTCGTCCAGCTCCTGGCGACCGTGACGTTCCTCGTGGCGCCCGGCATCGGCTGGGTGATCGCCGCCCGAGTCCTGCAGGGCCTCGCCACCGGCGCCGCCACCAGCGCATTCACGGCCACCCTCAGCGGATTCATTGCGCCCGCAACGGCTGCAGTCGTGGCTGTAGCCTCCGGGCGGCTCAGCCCCCGGCGTGGAATGACCATCGGGATCTACGCCTCCATCGCCGGAACCATCGGCGTCGTGACCGGCGTGCTCGCCGGAAGCCTTGCGGTCATGATCACCGGGCTGGTCATCACGGGCATCGGCTTCGGGGCAGCGTTTTCCGGATCAATGCGCCTGATCGTGCCGCTGGCCGGCCCCCAACAGAGAGCAGGAATCGTCGCCGCAATCTACGTTGTCGCCTACATCGCGTTCGGCCTGCCCGTCATCATCGCTGGCCAGCTCGCTGCCCCGCTGGGCCTCATGCCGACTGTTGCCGGATATGGCGGCGCTACAGTCGCCCTCGCCCTGATCAGCCTGATCTCGCAGTTCCGCACCGGCCGGGGCCCTCATGAGTGAAAAGCGGTCAGAGTGACCGGGGGCCGGACCCTGCGTGGACCTTCCCGTCTCAATCCCCGGCCGCTAGGCTTCTGGGAAACGATGTGGCCACGCGYGGATTCTTGGCTTGCCCGTGGCTCCTTGGCGGGCCCCTCCGCTGCTCAGGAAAGGTTTCTCATGCCGGACTCCAGTGTCGAAGGGATCGCACGCTCGTACATCCAGGCCGTTGGCTCCCACGATGTGAACGCCCTGGAAAACCTGCTCGGTGAGGATCTCGTGGCGACGTTTGCTGGCGCCACCTTCGACGAGGCCGGGTGGACCACCGCGCTCAAGCGCCTTCTCCCGGCGCTGGTCCGCAACGAGATCCGGGAAGTCTTTACCGGGCAGGACCGTGCCTGCGTCGTGTATGACTTCATCACCGATACCGCTGCTGGTGCCGTGAGGTGCATCGAGCTGCTCACCATCAACGCTGGCAAGATCCGCGAGATCGAGCTTGTCCTGGACCGGGTTGCCTTCGCCCCCGTCAACGAGGCCCTGAAGGCGCGGGTGCCGCCAGCCCAATAAAGGTCACGGCCGGCGGGCTGGGTGCGGCAAAAGGGGCCGCAGAAAATCTCCCTTCGCGCGCTAGGCGACGTTGGTGCCGGTGTTGCCTGGTCCGGCATTCATTGCCGCGGCCAACAGCCGGTCGAAGCTGGCAGTCCCGTTCTCGGGAGGGACTACGGTAAAGACCGCAACCCACTTCTCGGGGACATGTTTCTCCAGCGTTGAGGCCTTGGCAACATGCAGGTTTAGCCCGGGCACGCCGCTGACAACGAGCGGAAGTTTCTCGCCGCTCTTGGCCATGTGCCGAAATTGCCTGACCGACAGTTGGTCGCCCGGGCTGCTCGTTACCTCGGCGATGGTTTCATTGATCCTCTTGGTCAGCCCCCGCATGAATTTTCTCTGGGTCATGACTGAACGCAGCGTCAGAAGCGCGGCGAAACAGACGGTAAACAGGACCAGGGCACCGAAACTTCTGAGGCCGGACAGGAAGATCATCAGGAAGAGGCACAGGATCAAGCCCAAAATACTGGACATGATGAACTTGGCCACGGTGTTTTCGCCCGGTTGCTTTTTCCAGCGAACAAGAACGACGGTGTTCTTGCGGGGCTGATCGCGCCTTGAAATTTCCATGATTAGTAGCCCTTCACTTCGATCAGCGCTTCGGCCAGGATGATTGCCTCGCGTGCTTCCTTGAGATCGCTCAGCAACCCCATGTCGGGAATGGCTCCCGTGGCAACGGGGGAGCCGGCGAGTTCAGAAAAGATGGTGGTCAACTCTTGGCGGTCCTGTGACAGCATCCGGGACGACGTCAGCTTGATTCTGCTCAGCTCAAGCTCCAGCAGCGACTTGTCGATGGCCTCGCGGCGCCCTTGAATGACCGCGAGTTTTTCCGTGACCCGCTCGACCCGGCCGCGGAGCATCGATTCCATCTTTCCCGCCACGATGTGAAGCTCGCACAGCGCGGTGTAGGACTGCGGCGACCCGGAATGCGCGGCGAGCTGCTGGCTGACGTAATGCCGACGGCGCTCCCATTTCCGGACAGCTGACTCATATGGTTCCAACAGCAGCGAGACGGCCTCCAGGGCCTTGTCCAACGACCCGGCCCGAGTGCTCAGGCTGGTTGTGGCGGCGTCCAGCCTCGACAGGAAGGCGTCGTAATTGTCATGGGGCTGGTCAGCGGTATTCACAGGCCACTCGCGCGCGGCGGCGCGATTCCCCTCGCCGGAAATTGCCCCCATCCTTCATGGCAAGAGAATAAGCGTTCCGGGCCCGATGGCATAGGGTGCGCCCGTGGATCCCGACAATTTCTGGCCTGCTACCCGCACAGCGCCCGGTCAGCCCGGGGGGAACAGGGGATCCGCGTGTTGAAAGGAGTCCGGGTCATGGACTCGGGCGGCTTGGGGAAGGCAGCGGCGGGGTAGTACCCGGCAACCTGCAGCATGTAGTTGGCCCATTGCGGACCGGCGAGCATGTACCCGTCAATGGCCTTGTAGAACTTGCCGTTGACGGTGACGTTCTGGCCGGGGCGCTTTTGACCTTCCAGGGCGTCGCCGAAGAAGGACGCGGTGGCCATGCCGGTGGTGTAGCCCACCACCCAGGTCGARCCGTTGGTATTGGACGTGCCGGTCTTGGCCGCGACAGGAAACCGGTCGTAGAGCTTGGGCTTGATGTAAACGCCGGACCCGCGCTTCAGCACGTCCTGCAGCACGGAGTTCACGCCGCGGGCGACCTCGGGCTTGAACGCATCCCGGCAGGAGCTGCTCTCRGCCGGAAGGTTTCGGCCSGCCGCGTCGGTKACGGCCACAATGGCGATCGGTGCGCAGTACCTGCCGTCATTKGCRAAYGTGGCAAAGGCGTTGGCCAGATTGAGCGGYGCCACGCCAATGGCACCCAGCAGATTGCCCAGCTGGTGCATGTTTATYYGGGCGTTGTCCACGCCGCTGTGGAGCCCCGCGGCATCGACCATTTTCTGGATGCCGCAGAAGTCGAGTTGGGAGGCCTCTGCGAAGGTGGCCGTATTGATGGAGTTATACAGCCCGTAGTCAACGCGCATGCGGCGGTAGTATCCGGCGTCGTTGTTCTGGAGGTCGTCCGCCGCGCCGAGGCTCTTCTCCCGCGAGCTGTAGGCACCGAGCACCCTGCCGCAGCTGGATCTCCAGCGAAACCCGAGCGGATAGGAGCGGCGGGAGGCGTCCACCACTGCGCCGAGGGATTTACCCTCGTTGAGCCATTCCGCGAATGTGAACGGCTTCATGGTGGAGCCCGGCTGGAASCCGCCGGCGCCGTTCAGATCGTTGCCGTTGGCGTCCTTGGAATCGACATTGAAGTTCAGCTGGGTATCGAATTTTCCGGGMGCCGGSAGRAAGACGGTGTTTTGGGCCATCGCCAGGATCTTGCCCGTTCCGGGAACGATCGAGACCATYGATGCGCCCCATTTGTCCGGGTTGGCCCCGGCCGTGGCATCCACCTGCGCCTGGGCCGCCAGTTGGAGCCGGCTGTCCAGGGTGGTCGTGATGGTCAGGCCGCCGCGGAACAGCTTCCGCTCGCGCTCGGCGACTTCCGCRCCGTATGCGGGGTTGTTGAGGATGAGGTGGGAGACGTAATCGCAGAAGTACGGTGCCAATTCCGCGCCGGCGCATCCYTGCATCCCGGGAGTGATCTTTAGATCCACCGGGGCGGCGACGGCGGCATCATGCTCCGCCTGCGAGATAGCCCGGGAGCTGAGCATCCTGGCGAGGACCTGRTTGCGCCGCTGGACGGCGTTGTCCGGGTGGACGGCGGGGTTGTAGAAGCTGGGGCTGTTCACGAGGCCGGCGAGCAGCGCAGCCTGCGGCAGGGTGAGGTCCTTGGCTGTGGTGTTGAAGAAGTAGCGGGAGGCGGCCTCAATGCCGTAGGCATCGCGGGCGAAGAACACGATGTTGAGGTAACCCTCGAGGATCTGGTCCTTGGTGTACTTTTTCTCCAATTCGACGGCGAGCTTCATCTCGCGAATCTTGTCGGCCATGCTCTTCTGTCCGTTGAGGACAATTTGATCGCCCCTGTCCGCCGAGACGAGGGATTCATTGAGCACGTTGGTGACGTACTGCTGGGTCAGTGTGGAGGCGCCCTGYCTGCCGCCAGTGGTCAGGTTGGACACCACAGCCCGGAGAATCCCCTGGGGGTCCACGCCGGCGTGCTCGTAGAAGCGGCGGTCCTCGATCGCGACGATCGCGTTCTTGATGTACGGGGACATCTGCTCAAGCCGGACCTTGACACGGTTTTCCGCGTAGAAGGTSGCGATCGGCTTTCCATCCGCGGTGAGCACCCGGGTGGACTCCGACGGCGGATCTACGGTCAGTTCCGACGGAAGGCTATTGAACAGTTTGATCGAATCGCTGACGGCGACGCCGGTCGCRGCCACGGTGGGCACCAGGAGGCTGGCCGCCAGTACGCCGCAGACCGCGCTCGCGGTGAAGAAGCCGAAGAGYCCCCAGAGGGTCMYGGCCAGTTGGGAGCGGGTTCGGTTCCTCGGCGCCATGTTCGCTCAACGGGTCAGGTCAACGAGTCGATAGCGACGGTGATCGCCAGRAGGAGCGGAACGTCCTCGCCCTCCATGACTTCCACGCCGTAGGACTCACGCACGCGGAACCATTTCTTGGAGATGGTCGCAATTGTGTCGCCGTCACGTTCGATCTTGTATTCGTGGTCAACGATGTTGCCGTGCGCCTTCAAATCRGCGCCGTCCTTCACATCGATGGCGAAGCGGTCCCGGAGCCCGACCAGTGCCTTGTGGACCGTCGCCGCGGTGTCCCCGCCGCGCTCGACGGAGACCTTGTCCCGGATCGAGAGTTTGCGCTCCTGGATGCGCGCCACCTCGTTTCCCGAGGCGTCCTCCAGGACAAACGTGTCMCGGACMCGGACGGCCTTGCCGTTGACCTTGTAGGCRCGTCTGCCCTGGTCGTCCTCGATCCARAAATCGTCCCCAATCGAGAGCAGCTTCTCGCGCATCTGAAACCGCTGGGCCGCGGGTTCGTCATGCCTGTGCCGTAAAAGTCCCATGCCCTGACCATAGAACCCGATCGCCGGGCGGCGCCTCACCCGAACCGGGTGGTCCGGGGGAGGCGCCAGGGAGRCGACAACCGGTCAGCTGGCCGGGATGACCAGACCCTTGAACTTGGTCTGGATGAAGTCCTTCATGTCCTGSGAGGTCAGGATCTTGTACAGCTTCTGCACGCGCGGGTCATCCTTCATCTCGGCCTTCACRGCCAGSACGTTGTAGTAGGCGCTGTCCTTGCCCTCGACCAGCAGCTGCTTGTCCGCGCTCAGGCCRGCGGGAAGGGCAAAGGCCAGAGTGACGATTGCCGCGTCCTTGTCATTGAGGGCCTGCGGGAGGCTGGCGTTTTCGATTTCCGTGAACTTGAGGTTCTTCGGGTTCGCCTTGACGTCCTTGAGCGTGATCGGGTTCTCGGTGACYTCGATCAGYCCYTTGGACGCCAGCAGTTTYAGGGCGCGGGACTCATTGGTGGGGTCGTTGGGGATGGCGACCGAGGCGCCGTCGGGAAGCGCCGMAAGATTGGCCACATCGTTGGAGTACAAGGCCATCGGCGGCAGGTATACCTTACCTACGCTGACGAGGTTCTTGCCGGCGGCCTTGTTGTAGGTCTCCATGAACGTGGTGTTCTGGAACAGGTTGGCGTCGATGTCGCCGTCGCTCACGGCCGGGTTGGGCGTGTTGTAGTCGCTGAACTCCTTGTACTCCACGGTCAGGCCCTGTTTGGGGGCGAGTTCGCGCTGGACCTGCTTGAGCATGTCCCCGGCCGGCACGGCCAGGGCGCCGACCTTGATGGTCTCGGCCGGKGTGCTGGAAGCGCCCGCGCCGCAGGCGGACAGGGCGAGGATRGCGGCCGCACCGGTTGCGGCGGCCTTCAGGATTTGTGCACGGAACATGGGAACTCTTTCGCAGAACGGAGGGTGATGGGAAAAGWAAACGGTGAAGCCGGCGTCGGCAGCTATCGGTGGGACAGCCGGCGCGCGGCGAAATTGCCCAGSGACTGGAACAGCTGCACCAGCAGGACCAGGAGGATRACGACGCMGAACATGTACTCGGGGCTGTACCGCTGGTAGCCGTAGCGGAACGCGACATCCCCGAGGCCGCCGCCGCCCACTGCGCCCACCATGGCCGAGTAGCCGATGAGGCCGACCACGGTGGTGGACAGTCCGAGCGCCAGGGCCGGGACTGCCTCGGCGACCATGACCTTGGTCAGGATGGTCCACCGGGYGGCTCCGAGCGACTGGGCGGCTTCGACGAGYCCCACCGGTACYTCGCGGACCCCGATCTCCACCAGGCGGGCGAAGAAGGGAATGCCGGCGATGGTCAGCGGGACWATGGCYGCGGTGGGCCCGATAAAGGACCCGACCAGCAGGCGGGTGAACGGAATGAGCAGGATCATGAGGATGATGAASGGGACGGACCTGCCGATGTTCACCACCACGTCCAGCAGCCGGTTGACGAAGAATCCGAGCGCCCGGCTGCCGAAGAGCTTCGCCAGCAGGCCGCCGGWCTCGGTGGTCACAAGCAGGACGCCGGCCGCGAGGCCRAAAACGACCGTGAACAGCAAGCTCAGGCCCACCGTGTAGAACGTCTCACCGGCGCCCTTGAGGATSGTGTCCAGCAGGTCCGACCAGAAATACGGGTCATTGCGGTCGATCACTTGACTACCTCCACGAAGAGTCCCTGGGAACGGAGATCGGCGACGGCGGCTGCCACGGTGCGCGCGTCACCGGGCAGTTCCAGCCGGGTGCGTCCTGTCTGGAGTCCGCGGACGGTTTCAACCGCCGCCCCCAGGATGCCGACGTCGATGCCGTGTTTGCGTGCCAGCCGGGCGATCACGGGGCGGTCGGCGGTGACGCCGCTGAACGTGATGTCAACGACTGCGCTGGAGGTCTCCGGGACCTCGCCCATGGGGAACAGCGCCTGGCCCAACAGGGATTTCTCCGTGGCCAGCAGCTGTTCCACGGGACCCTGCTCGAGGATCCTGCCTCCGCTCATGACGGCAGCCGAGTCGCAGATCCGCTTGACCACGTCCATCTCGTGGGTGATGAGCAGTACGGTCAGTCCCAGGTCCCTGCTCAGGTTCCGAATGAGATCGAGAATCTGAGCCGTCGTCTCGGGATCCAGCGCTGAGGTCGCCTCGTCGCTCAGCAGTACCGAGGGGTTGGACGCAAGCGCGCGGGCGATGCCGACACGCTGTTTCTGCCCGCCGGACAACTGTGCGGGATACGCGGAGGCCTTGCCGTTAAGGCCCACAAGTTCGAGGATCTCCAGGGCCCGGGTGCGCCGGGCCGCACGCCCTGCGCCGGTGATCTCCAAAGAAAGTTCCACATTCGCCTGCACGGTCCTGCTGCTGAGCAGGTTGAAGTGCTGGAAGATCATGCCGATGTTGTGGCGTGCAKTGCGCAGCTCTGCGCCGGACAGGGTAGTCATCTCGCGGCCGTCGACGCTGACGCTTCCCGARTCGGGGAGCTCCAGGGAATTGATGGTGCGGATCAGTGTGCTCTTGCCGGCGCCGCTCTGGCCAACGACGCCGAATATCTCGCCTCGGGCGACGGACAGGGAGACGTCGTCAAGGGCATGGACCGCCGTCGTCCCCGAGCCGTAGCTCTTCGAGACCCGGCTGACGGAAATCATGGATAGGGCTCCCTGTGGTGGCTGGAATCGTCACGGAAGCGCTTCCGCAAAATTGGGTGCGGATATCGCCCGCATTCCGCCTTAAATTCTTCCAACATGGGGATAGTGGCGCAAAATCCGAATATTCACCATAAAATCACGCTCTTGTTCCACGATAATTCATCCATTCCGAAGCGAAAGRCTCGGGCGGGCCTGTGGTAACCGGGAGTGCCCGGTGAATCAGGTTCCCTGCCGGCGGCCGCAGCGGGGTGAGAGATTCCTCACAGGCGCCAGCCTGTGTCGTCCTGCAGGGAAGTCTGCGCTGGCGGCCCCGCTGGTAACCTGAACATCGGTGTTTGAATAGTCGGAAAGGCGGGTCGGGCCYGTGCCGGAAGTCCAGAAGGGGCGCGTCAAGCGTGCGGACGCTGTCCGGAACAAGGACGTCATCATTGACGCCGCACTGACCTGCCTGGGTGAGAATCCAGGGGCCAGCATGGCTGAGATTGCCCGGGYTGCGGGGGTGGGCAGGGTGACCCTCTACGGACACTTCGCGGACAGGCGTGAGCTGGTTGTTGCTGTTTTTGCTGTGACTATGGACCGCGCCGAGGCCGAACTCGCCGCGGTGGACATCGGGCAGGACGCTTGGGGCTGCCTGCTGGAACTCATCCAGTCGTCCTGGCGGGTCCTCCAACAATTCAACTCGCTTTTGGCGGCGGCCGATCGATACTTGACGGCGGAGCAAATCAGGGGGTACCACGACAAGCCACTGGCGCGGGTAGTTTCCGTGCTTGAAAAGGGCAGGATCGAGGGGATCTTCCGCACCGATCATTCCCTCGCGTGGCAGGCGGCCTGCTTCTACGCCATCCTCCACGGCGCGGCGGCTGAAATTCGGGGAGGGCGACTGGACGAGGTCGCGGCAGCAAAGGTCCTTCCGTCTACCATCCGTGCCCTCTTAGCCCAGCCAGGCCCGCCTGCGGATCCGGCCCCGCACTAGGGGAGTTTCGGGCTGATCTGGCGCAGGAATTCGCTGATCTTCGCAGCCATGGCCTTGGACTGCGTCCAATGCAGGTAATGCTCGCCCGGAAGGACAACCAGCTCGCMGTGTCTTACATTGGCCAATTGCCGTTCGTGCAATACGTACCAGTCCGGCTGCTGGTTCATTGWGTCTTGGGACAGGAATTCGAGTACCGGAAGGGTGTCCGAGTAACGGACGTCTTGGAGTTTGGCGGCGTTCTCGCCCATCCGCAGTGTTTCGTCAGTGACGGCTTGATTGCCGAAGTTCCAGCTGGTCATTTGACGCATTTGCTGGCGTTCAGCAGTCGTGAAGCCGTCGCCCCCAGGCTCCCCAAAACCCAGCGCGGTGGCCCAGCGGACCAGGCCTGCCGTGGAAGGTGTGTGCGCCCACCAGTAGTCCGCTGCCGGCATCTCATTAGGGCCGGGAGTTGCGCCCGTGGACCTCTGGCGGGTCGGGACGGTGGGGTCGATGCCGATAACCGCGGAGACCTCGGCGGGATATTTGTTCGCGTAGTACAGCGTGGAAAAGCCGCCAATCGAGTGGCCCGCGAGGACGTAAGGCGCGCTGATGCCGAGCTTTGACAGCACTTCATGAAGTTCTTCGGCGATGTTTTCCACGGTCCGCGGCCGGGCTGCCATGTCGCTGTAGCCGTAGCCGAATCCCTCAACAACCACGGTTCGGAAGCCGCGCAACTCCCGGACCAGCGGTGCGAAATCGAGCGCCGGGGCCGGGGTGCCGAGCCCGCTGAGCAGCACGATCGTAGGACCGGCGCTGCCGGTTCGACTTACGTTGACGGTGCCCTCGCGGATGGAGACCCTCTCGCCGTAGGCGACCGAGTTGGACTTTTCGTGCCATTCCAACAGGAGATTGGCCGACGTCGAGGCGACAAGTAGGCAGGCCACGATCATAGCCACCACCACTGCCGCGCGGAGGGCCCGTTTCCACGGGTTCTTGCGGTGCGGCCTGGCCGCCGCTGAGGTGGCGTGGCGGGGGTGGCGCAGCAGCATGGCRGGACTCCAGTCAGAAGGGGTCGACTTATGCGGTGCGACGTCTCCGCGCTGGGACCGGGCTRGGCAGGCACTTTGGATAATCAATTGAAAGTATACAGTGCTGTTTGAGATAAATCTCTGGCAATCTTTGCCCCAGCTTTTTGCAACCGTCGCCCACTAGRGTTGGCGGGATGAACCCGCGAGGCATCAGGAAAATCGCTTCCACCATCACCGGCCTCCTAGCACAACTGCTCACCGTGGGCTGGTTGGTGGCGGGACTCGCGGCGCCGGCCCACGCCGCGGGTGCCACATACTTTGTCAGTGCCTCTGGGAGCGACACCAATTCGGGAACCTCGAGCGCCGCACCATGGAAGTCACTGTCAAAGGTCAACTCGACAGTCCTCCAGCCCGGAGACACCGTGAGTTTCCGCCGGGGAGACACCTGGACCGGAGGTGTTGTGACCACCCAGAGTGGGACTGATGCCGCGCCCATTACCCTGAACGGCTACGGGAGCGGCAGTGCCCCGACCATAACGGGCGGGAAGTCAGGGAACTGCATCCGGATCAACGGCAACTTCACCACGGTTGACGGACTGCGCGGCGTCTCCTGCGGCTATGCGGGCATCAGCGTCACGGGAGACCGCAACACGGTCCGGAACTCCAGCGCCTCCAACAAYGCCGTGGGCATCAAGGCGGGAACCGGGTCCGACTTCGGGAAATACRCCGGCAACATWCTCACAAACAACAACATCATGAACGTCCTGACGCAGGGCACAAACTGCGGAACACCCCAAGCAGTGAAYTGCAATGACGACTCCGGGGCATCCGGCGTGCTGGTCAACGGCAACGACAACGAATTCTCCGGCAACACCGTCAGCGGCTCCACCGCTTTTTCCTACGATTACAACCGCGACGGCGGTTCTTTCGAAATCTACAACGGTAACCGCAACTACATTCATCACAACGTGGCCCTGGACAACAACAATTTCTCCGAGATCGGCAAGTCCTCCGGAACTGCCGACGGCAACACCTACCGCTACAACCTGGTCCGGTCCACCTGTGGCGCCAACTGCGCCCAGGCCAAGGGCTTGATCGCCCGCGGACCGGGGACCTCGTTCGGACCCACGAACGGCACCGTTTTCGAGTTCAACACCATCTACCTGAACGGGCCGCAGTCCCAGGCCATCGTCTGCCATGCGAGCTGCCCGTCATCAACCGTGATCCGCGGCAACATCCTGGCAGGTGTCAAGAACTCCTTGTGGATCAACGGTTCCGGATGGACCGAAAAGCAGAACGTCCTCAACGGTCCAGTCAATTTCGTGCCGAACACTACGTCCACCACTGCGTCCGCACGCTTCGTGAACGCCCCGGCCGACCTCCACCTGACCGGCACCAGCCCGGCCATCGACCGCGCCGGAACCAGCCCTTCCTTCGTCGACCTCGCCGGACTGGCGGTGCCCCAGGACGGCGACTGCAACGGCACGGCCGCCGCCGATTCGGGGGCCTACGAGTTCGACTCGCCCAACTGTTGACCACTCCCGCAGACACCAGCCTCAGCGGCTGCCGGGATGCCGGATCGATCCGCCAAGCAGCAGGGCCAGGAAGCTCCGGTCGTTGAGTTGCCGCTCAAGCTCTGCCTCGTCCCATTCGCCGGTCCGCTTCCCGCGGAACACCCGGACGATGCCAATGCCCGATACCAGGTTCATCAGCCGCCGCGGCCAAGACCTCGCTGCTAAGCCCCGCCGGCTGGACGCTCGGCCCTATCCGCCGGCACGGCCTCCGTGCAAGCATGGGCCTCACCGAACATGAAGAGCTCACCGAAAATGTACGGCCCACCGAATATGCACAGGGAGGGACTTGATGAAATCCAATGAACTGCTGCTCGACTCCTTCGGCAGGATCCATGAGTGCGTTGCCGCTGCCCTGGCGGGGGTAGATAACGCTACGCTGCTGCGCCGGCCGGCAGGCAACGGGAACTCGATGGCCTGGCTCCTCTGGCACCTGGGCCGGGTCGAGGACGCGCAGGTGGCCTCCGCTGCAGGCCTTGACCAGGTCTGGACCTCGCAGGGGTTCGCCGGCCGGTTCGATCTGCAGCTGCCCCAACGCGACACCGGCTACGGCCATACGAGCCGCCAGGTCGATGCGGTGCAGGCGCCGCCGGGGCTGTTGCTCGAATACTACGACGCCGTTCACCGGCAGACTGTGGAATTTCTGAAGACCCTCGGCGACGCTGATCTCGACCGCATCGTCGACACCCGCTGGGACCCGCCCGTCACGCTCGGGGTGCGGCTGGTCAGCATATTTGCCGATTGCCTCCAGCACGTGGGGCAGGCGGCCTACGCGAAGGGCCTGGACCCCGCGCACTCAAAAGTCTAGGAAGCAAAGGCCATGCAAGCCTCCGACATCCGCCAGCTCTTCCCGGGGCTCAAGGACATCATCTATCTGAACACCGCGACCATGAACGTTGGCTCGGCCCCGGCACGGGAGGCTTACGAACTGGCGGTCGAGCGCTGGTCCGCCGGCCGGTTCGATTGGATGGAAGCCGAGCGGGCGGGGGAGGAGGCCCGCGCCATATTCGCGGAGATCGTCGGCGCCACCGCCGCAGAGATCGCAATCRTTCCGGCAGTGAGCACGGCCGCCGGGATCGTCGCCGCCAACCTGCCACCCGCGAAGCACGGCGAAAACGTCGTGGTCGCCGGGAACGAATTCGCCTCTAACTACTATCCGTGGCTGCTGCTCCGGGGCCGCGGCTACGAGGTCCGCACGCTGGCTCCCGACGGCGACGGCACTGTTGACGCCGAGGCTTTCGGCCGGGCGGCCGACGGCKGCACCCGCCTGATCGCCGTCAGCGCGGTACATTCGGCCAACGGCTACCGGGCCGACCTTGCCGCGCTCAGCGGGGTCGCYGCCCGCTCCGGTGCGTGGTTCTTCGTCGATGCCTGCCAGGCGGCMGGCGCGGTGCCGCTGGATGTAGTGCGTGACGGCGTGGACTTCCTGGCGGCCGCGAGCCACAAGTTCCTGCTCGGTTCGAGGGGCATGGGGTATCTGTATGTCCGCAGSGGGCTGCTTGACCGCCTCCAGCCCGTCGGCCCGGGCTGGAAAGCTGCACGCACTCCGGCCGAGAGTTTCTACGGACCGGCCATGGACCTCTCGCCCACGGCCTCGAAGCTCGATGCCTCGCTGGCATGGTTTCCTGCCCTGGCAGAGCAGGCGGCCCTCGGCATTTTCCGCCGTTTCGGCATTACTGCCTTGTTTGACCGCAACGCCCGGCTCGTCCGTCGCCTCCAGGACGCCCTGGCGGCGGAGGGCTCAGGCTTCCGTCCGTTCGCCGAGGATCACCGCTCGACCATCATCTCCGTGCCCGTGAGAGACACCGAGGCAGTCATGGCCCGGTTCCGCAAGGCGAAGGTCGTGTCGTCTGTCCGCGAGGGCAGGATCCGACTGGCCGTCCATTTCTACAATCTGGACGAGGAGATAGACCGCGTGGCCGGGCTCATCGGTCCGGGCTGATCGGAATCGCCTGCACCTCGACCTGTTCCGCACATCCTGGACTCACGGCGTGAGCGGGCCGCGAAGCAAGCGACGGGCGGCGGCGTCGTCGCCTTCAATGACAGCAATCTCCTTGAGGCTGGACCGGCCCCAAAGACCCAGATACATGCCGCGCAGCGGGGCGGTAATAGATGCCACCGCAGGACCCGGGCCGACGGTCCAGCCGGCGGCCCCCGGCACCTGGAAAATCACGCCCTGGTCTGGGTGCGGCATCCGCCCCAGTCGAAGTTGGCGCGGAGTGAACATGGCCAGGACCTCGTCCACGCCGTCGAGCATGAAGTCCTCATCAAGAGACGGGATCTCCAGACCGAGCGCCTGGCAGGCGTCGACCAGGTGGATGGCGTGCTCGTGGGCCTGGCGCCGAAGCCAGAACCCGGCCTTGCGCGGTGGCGGACCAAAGTTCCAACAGTCCTGCTCCGGATCCAGCACCGTCATCGTCCCGAGGAAGGGTGCCGTCCCCTCGAGAAACCAGGCCGCGGCGTCGATGGCGGGTGGTGAGGTTTCCTCGACGAAGGTGCCCCGACTAACCACCGCGGCCGCCCACCGCTCGATGGAGCCGAGGTGGCCGAATAGTTGCTCGAGCGTCCAGCCGGGGCATGCCGGGACGGCGCGGGAAAGCAGGCCGGCCGGCTGCCGGGCGAGCGAGCTGAGTKGGTCCAGGGATCCGGCCAGTTCGGCCAGGTAGCGATCGGGCGACATGGGACGAGCCTAGCGCGGCGCCTGAGGCGAGGGCCCGCGGGGGCGCTCCCGGCCCGGGGCGTCCTCCGGGGGGCGGGTGCKGGGGCTCAGCCGCAGACCTCCGCCAGCATTGGGCAAGGATTCCGGCGCGCCGGGACCCCTGCCCCCGTTGCCATGCCCTTGCCAGCTAGGATGCGTCGCATGCGTCCCACACCACAGCCGCGACCACAGTCGCGGCAATGAGCGGATTCGCGGCGCCGGCGCCGCTGACCGAGCGATTTGCGGCCCAGTCCGTGATCGAGGAACTGTTGGCGGKCCAGGCGCTTGTTCCGCCGCGCTCGCTGCTCAGGCGGATGTTCGGTGCCAGTCCTWTGAGCGAGGCCAGCTGGCCGTGGTACCGGGGCGCGCTGGGCGAGATTGCTGTGGGCCGGATTCTGGCAGGGCTCGGGCCCGAGTGGCTCGTGTTGCATGCCGTCCCGGTCGGCTCAGGCTGGTCGGATATCGATCACGTGCTGGTCGGTCCTGCTGGCGTCTTCACCATCAACACGAAGAACCATACCGGCCAATCGATCTGGGTGGCCGGGCAAACTCTGATGGTGTCGGGAAACAAACACCGCCACCTCTACAACTCGGCGCGCGAAGCGGCCCGGGCCTCGACGCTGCTGAGTGCGGCAGCGGGTGCGGCGGTGGACGTCACCGGCGTCGTGGTGATCGTTGACCCCCGGCGGCTCACGATCAGGGAGAAGCCGAGCCAGGTAATCGTCCTGAGCGATCGGCAGCTCCTGGGCTTCCTCCGGCGGCGCCGCGCCGTATTGAATGCCGACCAGGTCGACCGCATCGTTGCCGCCGCCGTGAAAGCCCGGACCTGGCACACGAAGCCGACGCCGCCACACGATGTGGACGAACTCATGAGGAACTTCGCAGCCCTCCGGTGCCTGGTGGATCAGGCACGACGGCGGCGGCTGTCCTGGGCGCTGGGTGTTCCAGCCGTTGGCTTTTCGGTGCTGGCCGCTACGGGTCCGCTGGGTGCAGCTGTCCTGCACGCCTTGATGAACCGGTAGGCGAGACCCTCTAACGGCGGGCGCGCGCYGCCTTCTCGAAACAACCGAACGGACCGGAACGCTGASACGCTTCCGCCTACCCTCTTCGTCCCCGTTGGGAACGCTCGAAACACCCCGGCAATTGCTCACGCCTGCGCCCGGAGCGGCCTCTGCCGGCGATGCCTGACAACCATGCGCATGGCCCCAGACCGCGGGTCTCCGCCCTGAGTTTTCCCGGGGGCAGGTAGGAAGCCGCGACAGCCCACGAGGCGATCAAGTAGTGCCAGCAAAAAGACGGGAATCGCGCCCAAAAACTCGAGTAGCGACCACTCGCGCGCTCTCAAATCCCCGCTTCTAGGCTCCTGATTACTGGGTTAATAAAGTCAATGTAATGATCAGGAACAGGTCTCAGCCATGCGTGATCAAACAGATTCTCGGGTGTTTTCTGGCCATTTTAAGGGCCGTCTGCGCGGTGGACGTCAGGGTGGGGCGCCACATCCGCGGAAACATCGGGCGGCCACGAACTTCGCAGCATGGTCCCTGCCACGCGGGTCGTCCCGGGGCGCGTGGGCGTCTCTGCTATCGGCGTCGCTCGCACTTGCTGGGCTGGCCCTTAGCGGGCCCGCGGTCGCGGATGTGGCGACCGTCGCCTACGATTCACTGCGGACGGGCTGGGACAAGAACGAACCGGGGCTCTCGCCGTCGGCTGTCGCCTCTTCGAACTTCGGCAAACTGTTCTCTGCAACCGTGGACGGACAGGTCTACGCCCAGCCGCTCGTAGTAGGCGGTACTGTGATTGCCGCGACGGAAAACAATGCTGTGTACGGGCTGGAYAGCGAGACGGGCGCGGCGAAGTGGACGCGCCAGCTCGGGCCGGCCTGGCCGGTGTCGACCGTTAATTGCGGTGATCTCACGCCCAATATCGGAATTACTTCCACTCCCGTCTACGACCCGGCCACTAAGAGCATCTTCCTGCTGGCTAAGACGAATGACGGGGCCAGCAMGTATTTTCCGCACTGGTACATGCACTCCTTGGACGTTGCGACCGGCGCGGAGAAGCCCGGGTTCCCTGTCACAATCCAAGGCGCCCCGACAAATGATCCCACCCGCCCGTTCAACCCAATGACGGCGATGCAGCGCCCAGGGCTGCTGCTCCTTGACGGCGTGGTCTAYGCAGGATTCGCCAGCCATTGCGACTACACCCCCTTCGTCGGCTATGTCGTCGGCGTATCGACCGCCGGCCGGCAGACGACGATGTGGGCCACTGAATCAGGCAATGCCAACGCGGAAGGCGGCGTCTGGCAGTCCGGCGGAGGCCTGGTGTCCGACGGTGCCGGTCAGATCTTGCTGGCGACAGGGAACGGCATCTCCCCGAATCCTGGCCCGGGCTCGAAGCCTCCCACTACCCTGGCCGAAGCCGTGGTCAGGCTCCGCGTGGGCAGCGACGGCAACCTGAAGCCAACCGACTTTTTCAGCCCGGCAGACAACGCCCGGCTGAACCGAAACGACGCTGACCTGGGAGCCGGCGCCCCCCTCGCCATCCCGGATGGCTATGGCACAGTGAAGCACCCCCATCTGTTGGCGCAAGTGGGGAAGGACGGCCGCGTCTACCTGTTGGATCGGGACAACCTGGGCGGCATGGCGCAGGGGGCCGGTGGAACTGATGCCGTCCTCGACAAAGCCGGTCCGTACAACGGAGTGTGGGGCAAGCCCGCGTTCTTCGGGAGCAGCAACGGTGGTTACATCTATGTCGTAGAGAGCAATGGATACCTTCGCGCATTCAAGTTGGTGACGAGCGCGGCGGGCGGCGTCAGCCTCGCCGCCGTCGGGACCTCCGCCGGCACGTTCGGGTTCAGCTCCGGTTCGCCGGTGGTGACTTCCTCCGGCAGCGACGGGTCCTCCGCCCTTGTCTGGGTGGTCTATGTCAGCGGAGGAACCGGGGCCGGTGCGGAATTGCGGGCATACAAGGCGMTTCCGGACGGCACTGGCCAGCTCAAAGAGGTCTTCAGCGCCCCGCTGGGGATCGGCGCCAAGTTCTCCTCGGTGGCAACTGAGAAAGGCCGTGTGTACGTCGGCACCCGAGACGGGCACGTGGTTGGATTCGGCGCCCCGACAACAGCAGCGGTAGGGGCGACGGACACTGACCTGGGCAACGCCAAGGTGGGTACCCCTRCAGCCGGAACTGTTACGGTCACCGCGTCCCGGACCGTGACGATTAGTTCCATCACAACAACTGCACCGTTCAAAGTTGGAACCTCTCTGACGTTGCCTCGGAAGGTGGCTAAGGGGGGAAATCTCGCAGTTCCGGTGATGTTTTCGCCCACGTCCGCGGGACAGATCGATGGCACACTGATCGTCAAGACAGCGGACGGCGAGACCGTCCTCCTCGGCGTCCATGGTGTGGGGACGAAGGACGGCCTGGGCGCTACCCCGGCGTTGGCCCAGTTCACCGACGTGCCGACGAAAACCACTAGCCGGTTGACCGTCAACATCGTCAACACCGGCACAGCGGCCGTCAAGRTCACTGGCGTCACCTTGCCGGCCAACGCGGCGCTGAAAGTGGATGCAGGCACGGCGCCAGTTGTGGGGCAGACGATTCAACCCCTCGCGTCAGTGCCGGTGTCTCTGACCTTCAGCCCCACCACGGCGACGCCGGTGGCCGATTCGCTGGTCGTCGTCAGCGACCGCGGCAGGGTGACGGTAAAGATTACCGCGACCGCCATCTCCGGTACAGCGCACCTGGAGTTGCCGGGCTCGCTGGACTTCGGTGACGTCCCCACCGGGACATCGGCCACCAAGGTTTTCYCGATCAAGAACACCGGAAACGTCCCGATGACCATCACGAAGGCGAAAGCGCCGCAGGGTGTCTTCTCCACTACGACACCCATCTCCGAAGGCCTGAAAATTCCCGGCGGTGAAACCGCGTACCAGACCGTGACCTTYGCGCCCACGGCCGCAGGGCAAGCCGGCACGAAGGAGACCTTTTACCTCATTACAGCGGACGACGGCCAGACCGCTCAGAAGGTCATGCTCACCGGGAACGGAACGGACGACCCCATCGCTGCCTACGGGTGGACGATCAACGCCGGCCGCCCCGGGTCGAGCCTTGGCCGGTCGCTGACCGCGGAGTACGCCGTAGCGGGAGGAAAGTGCCAAGACTACTTCAGAGGGGTGATCTGTTGGTCAGCCAAGACAGGCGCGCATGCGGTGCTCGGTGAGATCAACAAACGCTACAAGGCCGCCGGCGGTCCGGCCGGCATCCTGGGCTTCCCTACTTCCGATGAGAAACCATCGCCGGACAAAGTGGGGCTGTACAACCACTTCGCCGGTTCGGGAGGGTCTTCGATCTACTACTCCCCGACAACCGGAGCGCACTATGTTCTGGGTGCGATCCGGTCGAAATGGATGGCACTCGGCGCGGAAACAGGSCCGYTAGGCTATCCGATCAACGACGAAAAGCAGTCCCCGGACGGCGTGGGGCGGTATAACCACTTCTCCGGCGCAGGAGGTGCGTCGATTTACTGGTCAACCAAAACCGGGGCGCACTCGGTGACAGGTGCGGTACGAGCCAAGTGGGCGTCACTGGGCTGGGAGACCGGGCTTGGCTATCCGACCTCTGACACGAATGCATCGGCGGACAGGGTGGGGCAGTAYAACCATTTCGCCGGTTCGGGTCGAAGCTCTATTGTCTGGTCGCCGAAGACCGGGGCGCACGTTGTCCAAGGTGCAATCCGTGCCAAATGGATGGCGCTGGGCGCGGAGACTGGCGCGCTGCGATATCCGATCACGGACGAGAAGGGAACACCGGACAAGGTGGGGCGGTACAACCACTTCTCTGGTTCTAACGGGTCGTCGATTTACTATTCGCCAGCTACCGGGGCGCATCCGGTAACAGGTGCGATCCGGTCTAAGTGGGCGTCACTCGGCTGGGAGACGAGCCGGTTGGGCTATCCTACGAGCGACTCGTACGCGGTTTCCGTGGGCCGGGCAACGGATTTCCAGCACGGGCGGCTGACTTGGAACGCGACGACCAAGAGAATTTCCGGATAGCCGAAACCCCAAAGGAGCCGCATGCGGGGTACGCGCGTGCGGCTTCTTGCTGGCTTGCCGAAAGACTTGGACCGGATTTAGTTGGCGCTCTGGGGTCGGGTGCTGCCGTACTGGACCTGGCCTCAGCGCAGGTACCCTGTGGACTCTTGCCGGAAATCTGACTTCGGAGGAGGATGATCGGCACCGGAGGAGGCCCTTCATGACCGAGCTTGGCAAGTTTGAGAAGTATCTGATTGAGGAGTTCTTCGACGACTACCGCTCCGGCGATATGAGTCACCGGGCATTCACGCGGCGGGTGGCGTTCATCATGGGCAGCATGACGGCGGCATCGRCAGCCATGCTCCTGGTTGGCTGCACGGCCGAGGAAGTTCCCCGCAGCACTGATCCCATGCCGACGCCGACGCCAACRTCGTCGGGTTCCGGTSGTGCGTCCGCAGGGGCAGTACCTGGAGCCAAGAGCCCGTTGTCTGTCCCGGAGGGCGCGGCAGGACTCTCGACGGCGACCGTGCAGTTTGCTTCGGGTGGCACAAATATCAGTGGTTATCTCGCCCGGCCGGAGGCGGGTCAGGCCGGGCCGGCCGTGCTGGTCTGCCATGAGAATCGCGGGCTGACACCCCATATCCRGGATGTGGCGCGCCGCTTCGCCAAAGCAGGCTACGCGGCACTKGCCYTGGACYTGCTGAGCCGCGAAGGCGGTACCGCGGGCATGGACCCCGACGCTGTGCCGGGGGCGCTCACGCAGGCCGGTGCCCAGCGGCACGTCTCCGACTTYGCCGCCGGTTTCGACTATCTGAACTCTCAGGACTTCGTTGACCRCGGGCGGATCGCCATGAACGGYTTCTGCTTCGGCGGTGGGATCACCTGGCAGTCGGCGACGGCGATCCCTGGCCTGAAGGCGACGTCAGCGTTTTATGGGCCAGCACCTGATCTGGACAAGATCTCGGCCATCAAGGCGGCCGTCTTCGGTGTCTACGCCGAACTGGATCAGCGGATCACCGGCGCCATGCCGGCCTTCCGGGATGCTTTGGACAAGACGAATGTTCGCCACGAACTCAAGGTCTATCCCGGCGTGGACCACGCCTTCCACAATGACACTGGGCCACGTTACAACCAGGAGCAGGCGACGGCGGCATGGAACGACACGCTCGCCTGGTTCGGCAAGCATGTGTGAAAGCACGTCTGCGTGAAGCATGGCCCGGACATGTCCCGACCGGATGGAGACGCGATGTTCGCAGTCCGCAGGACCGCGGCGTTGAGCGCCGCAGGCGCCTTGGCCCTTGCCGGGTGTGGTGCCGCACCAGTGTCCAGGGAACGGGCACCGGCGATAGACCGTGCGGCCGCCGTCTCCACCGGAACGCTGGCCGCCGTGACCGCCGCGACGCAGGCCGCCGGTTCAGACGGGGCCCAGGCCGCCGTCGTCCGCGGATGGGGCCCAGTGGTGGCGGGGGACGAATTCAGTTACGCCGGGCCGCCTGACCCCGCGAAATGGAAGGTCTTCAAGGGGCCGGGGCACGCGGGCAAGGGGATCCGGAGTCCGGATGCGCTGGTTGTGGGCGGCGGAGTCTTGACTGTCAGCGGCGACGCCGCGGGCACCACCGGCGGAATGTCCGCCAGGTTTGCCCAACAGCGGTTCGGCCGCTGGGAGGCCAGGATGAAAATTGGCCAGCGGGATCTGCAATATCACCCTGTCCTGATCCTGTGGCCGAACAACAACATCTCGTCCACGTGCGCCGAGATTGACTACGCCGAGGGCAGCGCCAACACCGCCCAAATCAAGTTCTTCCTGCACTACGCCTGCGGTGGCCCAAACTTCCAGACCACCGCGGCCAAGACGATCGACACCACTCAGTGGCACAACTATGCCGTGGAGTGGACCCCCGCCGGGATCACGGGATACGTCGACGGGTCATTGTGGTTTGCGGACATGACCCCGGCGCATCAGCCTACGGTCGGGATGCACCAAACGGTGCAACTTGACTGGTTCCCCAACGGGACCCCTACCAAACCCAGCCAGATGCAGGTTGACTGGATCCGCGTCTATCAGTGAGCCGTGCGCTTACTCGCCCGAGGCCCAGTCGCGCTGGACCGGTTCGGCGTCGTCCGGCGTTCCCTCAAACAGCCCACTCAGGGCTTTCAACGCCGTGAGGTGTTCCATCAGGGCCAGTTCCGGGCGGCCGGGATGCGCAGCCATATGCTGGCGAAGCAGCTCCCGGGCCCGGCCGTGTTCCGGGGCGGTGTCGGCGAGGACGGCATCGATGATCCTGGCGGCCTGATGTTGGATTCCGGCGGCAGAAGCGGCATGCTCCGCACCGGATCTCAGTCCGTCTGGACCCTGTTCTTCGGGGCGTCCTGGCGTGGACGAGGGCTCCACCGACATGGCTATTCCTTTGTTCATCGTTCCGGCTGAGCCCGGAACCGGTCTGCCGCCTTCYCCCCATCCCGGGTCAGGGACCCGGATCCAAAGACGGACCACCGAGACAAACGATACAACGACGCCGGGCGGGCAACCTTAACATGAGCGAAGTTTTCGCCAAGGTGATGCACAAGTCGGGGTTTGGACCCACCGAGGCAGCACGTGGATTGGTCATCTCCCCGAAAAGACCCGGAAATACTTGCCGGGTAGCCTCGCACCAAGGAAGCCTTTCGAAAGGTAGTGCGTCATGCGTGTTGGACTGATCCGGGTGATGACGACGTCGGACCGACGCCTGCTCCACGCCCACGGGAAACTCCTGCAGGAGGCATTCGGATTTACCGTCACCTCCCGCTGCATTCCGGACCAGCCGTCCGGAGTCTACGACCAGGCGTCGCTGGAATCTGCGGCACCGAAAGTAGTCCAGCTGGCCCGGGAAATGGCGGGGGCCGCCGACGCCCTGATTGTCAGCTGTGCGTCCGACCCCGGGCTGGCCGCCACCAGGGCGGCCGTGGATATCCCGGTCATCGGGGCGGGCTCCGCTGCCGCGGCCGCCGCACTGACCTTTGGCGGACGGATCGGYGTCCTGGGACTCGGCGCCCATGTGCCGGGCCCCATCTCGGACACGCTGGGTGACCGCATGCTGCTCATAGACGGGGCCGGGCGCGTTGAAACACCCGACGAGTTCCTCATGCCGGCCGGGATCTTCGACGCACTCGCCGCTGCCCACATGCTGGTTGACGCCGGCGCCGACGTCATAGTGCAGGCCAGTACTGGCCTGAGCAGCATCGGCATGGCGGACGTGCTCCGCCGCCGGCTGGGGGTTCCGGTCATCGACGCCGTGACGGCAGCCGGTTCCATGCTGGTCGCGGCGGTGGTTGCCCGGGAGCTTCAGGCTGTTTGAGTTCGGCAGCGGCGCGCCGTCGGCCAGGAACAAGACAGCCCCGCGCCCTTTTGGGGTGCGGGGCTGTCGGGTMGCTCGAGCCGGTCCTACTTGTAGACGCGGACCCAGTCGACCTGCATCTGTGAAGGCTTGGTGGCCGATCCGTCAGGGAACCAATCCAGCTGCAACGTCTGGTGCATGCCCACGGAGGGCAGGTGCGCGGGGTTCGTGTCGGARAAGGTCTTCACGCCGTCGATGTAGCCGGTGATGCCGGACGGGGTCCACTCCACGGCGTAGTTGTGCCACTGCGTGGTGTCGATCGTCTTGGCCGCGGTGGTCTGGAAGTTCGAGCCGCCGCAGGCGTAGTGCAGGAAGAACTTCATCTGCGCGGTGTTGGTGCTGCCCTCGGCGTAATCAATCTCTGCGCAGTTGGGGGACGTGTTGTTGTTSGGCCACAGGATCAGCACGGGGTGGTACTTCGGRTCCCGGGCGCTGGTCCGCATGCGCGTCTCCCACTTGCCGTATTTCTGCTGAGCAAACTTGGCCGACATGCCGCCAGTGGTGCCGGCCGAGTCGCCGCTGACCGTGGCCACGCCATTGGCAACCGACCACGCCTGCGGGCTACGCACGCCCTTGCCGGAATGACCGGACCCCTTGAAGACGCTCCACTTCGTGGAATCGGGGGCGCCGGCCTTGGTGAACTCGTCGCCCGCAACAACCGCACCCCAGCCGCGCGCCGTGGCGGCCTGCGAGCCATCGCCTGCCGCGGCGACGGCGGCCTGGGCAGCAACCGGAGCGGCTTGGGCAGCAACCGGCGCCGCGGCCGGAGCGGGCTTCGCGGTCGACGCCGACCCCACAGCGGGTGCCGCCTGGGCGCCAGCGCCGAC
>NZ_JBFTKG010000038.1:0-38920 GCF_056395825.1 Arthrobacter sp. 05T47
CCGTGGTCTCCAAAGTCTGGACCGTGAGATCCATGCCACTCTGACGGACGACGGTCAAATTGCAGGTGAACATGCCTGCATCCTAAATGTCGACATAGGGGATGTCCCAGTATTTAACCCCCAGACGCTCAAGTCGTGAGGGCCGCGCCCGCCTCTGCGCACGCTTAACCCACAATCAGCGAGCTAAGCCGATGAAGCGGGGCCAGAAATAACCGTCCCACCGGGGCCAAAGATAGTTGACATACTCACCTGCGTTCAAGAGCGGTGGGAATGAGCCTGCTGATGGCACCGTTAAGCTTCTCGTCTCTGCTTTGGGGCTCCTCCAAAGTGATGACTTCAAGGGAAACAGGAAGCGCCGGGCTTCGGAACAGGCCGCTGCCCGTTAGCGAGAAGGCAGCGCTGGCTTCCCGCTCATGCAACTTGTAGGACACATGTCCTCCTTTGCTAGGTCGACCGGCGAGTACGGTCGTAATTGCCGTTGATGTGGTTTCCTGCCGGAGCACCCCCTGATTGCAGTCCTCTCGTCTGGAAAAGCGGAAGCTTCCACCCGACTGCATATGAGGTCGAGTCCTGAGTCTCGTGCTGCAAGGAATTCAAGGACCGGCCGAGGACGTCAGATTGGGGTGGCCCCACTCACCCAGCCACTGACTGTTTCACACTTATAGTGGAGTCCGATCCAGGGTGACGCGATCAGCTCATAGTCGGGGGAGTCCTCCAGAGGTTCTTCTTTTCTGGATTCACTCGTTGTTTCATCCACTGTCTTTGCCTTCCCGGTGACGAGCCGCGCATAAGTTAGTGCCTAGCCGACTGTGCCTGGTCGAAGGAATGAAAGGCGCGCTATACATCAGACAGGGTGCTCACCGCGCAGACTGCACCTTCGGCGCTGCGCGCCTCGGCACCGTTTTCCAGACCATTCGGCCCCGGGACGATGGAGAATGTCTGAGGCTTGGTCATCGGGGAGGCAAGCCGGTAACCGAAGGTCTTCCCGACCAGGTCGATCCCTTCGCGGCGCATGTGTTCACCCATCATCAGAGCCAGGAGGGGCCCGTGGATGACGAGGCCATCGTAGCCCTCGTTCAGGCACCAGTCGCGGTCGTAGTGGATCCTGTGTGCGTTGTACGTCAACGCGGAGAACCGGAACAAAAGTCGTTCATCGACTGCTTGCCTCAACACTCGGCCCGCGGGCGGGGCCGGCGGGGTCGGGGGTTGGGGCAGGGAGCCGGTTCCTGAAGCGCGGTAGACGATGTCCTGTTCTTCACGGATCAGGAGCTCGTGGGCTTGGAAGATGTCATGGCGAACGGTAGTGAACGTCAGCGGTCCGGTCCGGCCGACCTTCTCGACTGACTTAGCCACGGAAATGACTTTTCTCGCCGGCGCACCAATCTTGAGCTGCCCGAAGGTCGAAACCCGACCACCGGCGAACATTCTGCGCCGGTCAGGTCCTGGAGGTGCCGGAATACCGACTGTGGGGTGCCCGTCCGGCCCGAGCTCACTCTCACGGCTGCGCTCCAAAAGGTAGAGCCAATGCCAGAGCGGAGGGACGGTAGCGCCGACATCGAAGGGTATGTCGATGTTTATGGCTGCAGCGAGGGATTCCACCGGTTCCGCAGCGACGTACTCCGAGCGTTCGATGCGGTCGTCGGTCAAGGTATTTGGTGTCATTTTAGGTCTCTATCTTGGTCGCGTAGGTGGTAGCGCTGAGTGCCGCGATGAGGTTGTCGATGGTGGGTGAAGAATCAAGATTTTCCACTGCGTCGATGAGCTTCGCGGTCGTCTCTTCGCCGTAGGGGCGAAGGAGAGCACGTGCCTTGGCGACAACCTCGGCGTGCGTCATGGGGTTCTTTTCGGAGCCCTTGGCGTCCGTCGGATTCCCGGCCGGGAGAGTGATCTTTTCGCCGTCGATCAGCTCGAAATCAAGGCGAGGGCCGTCCTCGAGCTGGATCGATTCGTCGAGCACCATCGAGATCTTGGCGAAGATCTCCTGGATCCGGGGCTCTGCGATGCGGGGCGGGTCGAATTGCTCCAGCCCGACAGAACGGTTCTCCAGCGCCACGCTGATGGCGTAGGGCAGGCTGAACTGGGCATCGAACACTGTCTCGATGGGATCGACGTTGAGCATGTTGATCGCTGTCTCCCCGGCGGTCACTGTGATGGAGCGGATGTTGGCGGGCCGCAGATCACGTTCAGCGATCAGTTTCATCACTGCATCAACCGCTGAGTGGCTGCCTCGGCAACATGCGTAGGGCTTCAAATAGGACGTGGAGACATTGAAGGTCTCGCCAAGACGGCCAAGGACTCGTTCGGGGAAACCGTGGCCGTCCCCGTAGGTGGCATAGATTCCACCCCATGGTGCCTCGAAGATCCGATGGGGTCCGGTGACACCCGCCCTGGCGAGAAGGGCAGCGTCAATACCTGATTCTCCCGCTTTGCCCGGGTGCACACGCTTGGTCCAGGCGCCGTCCTCGATGAAGGCCCAGACCCCTCCTGTGAACGATCCGGCGATGCCAAGGGCATCGGCAAAGGTGGTCGTGTCAAGCTGGAAGATCTTGGCGCAGGCGGCCGCCGCGGCGAAGGTGCCGAAGGTACCGGTGGAATGCCAACCGCGGTCGGTGTGGGCAGCGAAACCGCCGATGCCCTGCAAGAGCCGATAGCTGATGTCGTATCCGGCGCAGGCGGCAACGATCAGTTCCTTGCCGCTGGAGCCACTGAGTTCTGCGGCAGCGATCGCAGCCGGCAGGGTGGCCGAGCCTGCATGTCCCGGGCCGCCACCGTCGTCGAAGTCCCGGGCGTGGGCCGAGGTTCCGTTGGCGAGTGCTGCGTGTGCGGGGTTCAGGCGTTCGGAGGTTCCCCAGACGAGGCTTGGGCCGCCGTTCGAGATGCCGGTGAGGGCTTTACGGACGCGGCGTGACTCCTCTGAGGGGATGCCGGCCATGGCGACGGCGAGTGTGTCGAGGATGTGGTCTTTGATCCCGGAGACCACATCGGGTGGGAGGTCCTCGTAGCTGGTCTTGGACCAGTATTCGGCGAGCCGTTCGGTGAGGGACTGCTGCCGTTCAGATGTGAGTGACATGGAGTACCTTAGCCTCGGGGACCCAGGTCGACGGTGAGCTGATTGATCGTCCACCGCCCGGCGGTCTGGCTTATGGCGGATTCGGAGTCGACGACGCGGGCCTGAGGGTAGTGGCGGACGAGGTGCCCGACTACTTCTTCGATCTCCACCTTGGCGAGTCCTTGTCCAAGGCAGTTGTGTGGGCCCGTGCTAAACGTGAGTGGCTGGTTCCGCTCGCGGCCCAGGACGAATTCACCGGGGTTCTCGAACCTCTCCGGGTCGCGGTTGGCGGACCATACGGCTACATGCATGTCAGTTCCGGCGGGGATGGTGATGCCTCCGACCTCGATGTCTTCCATGGCAATCTTGCTCACAACACCGGTTCGCGGATAAAGGCGAAGCGCTTCGATGACTGCGGTCGGGATCCAGGTGGGGTCGGCGACGATCTGCTCCCAGACTTCTCTGTTGCGCAGCAAATTCCACACCACCAGGCCGATCTGGTGACCCGTATTTACCGAACTCGCTTCGAGCATCGAGGTTGCTTCGTCGAAGAGTTCCTGCTCGGTGAGCTTGCCGTTGTCGGCGAGCGTCATCAGGTGGGAGAGCATATCGTCGCCGAGACCGTGGGCGCGCTTGCGTTCCATCAGATCCCCCAGATATTCGAACAGTTCGTCGTAGGCGGCGAGGATGTCGGGCTTCAGGCTGCGATCCCTGGCCAGCAGGGCCAGGGTTCGCTCGGAAAGTTCCTGCACTTTGGGGGCGTCGGTTCGCGGAGCACCGGCGAGATGGCAGTAGACCAGCGACGGGATGCGGCGATCTACGCCTGCGTGGAAGTCCACTGGCTTCGTGTCGTCGAGTTCCCCTACGATGCGGGTCACAATATCAGTGAGCATTTCACGGGTGTTCTGCACTGTCGCGGGGCCCATGAATCGGGCAAGCGGGGTGCGCAGGCGCAGCTGTTGCGCTCCGTCCTGCATGATGATGCTGCGAGCTCGAAAACCATGTACGGCACCATCGTTGATGCCGAACTCTTCCATCAGTCGCAGTGCAGAGTTCGCGAACCGTGGATTGCGCAGTACATCGGTGGCCAGTTGGTAGGACAGGACCGCGTAACCTTCGGGACCGGAGGCGATACCTCCGTCTGGAAGCGCGCCACCGGGATGATCGGTCGCGTTTGGGGCGAAGAGTTCGAATGTGGGCACGGTATTCGTCATGATCGCGAGATCGCTCCCATCGGGCAGCAGAGGATGACTTCTTCGAGGTCGTCCTCGCGCTCATCCTCGACCTCGGAACGCAGCTGTTCGAGCGTGCCGTCCTGGTCGATCCGGAACACGTCGGGCATCAATGCAGCGCAGGTGCCGTTGGCATCGCAACGTTGCAGGTCCACGTTGAGTTTGATCATGGGAAAGTCGCCCTTCGTCAGGATTATCAGGCCGAGCAGCCCTTACTTCTGAGAAGGGACCCGATCGGCCGTGTCGTTCATGGTCTACCTTGCGGGCGCATGAGACATTTCACAAATACCAATATCGGGCCCTACCCATCTATTTCAGATATGCCATAGGTCACAGCCACTGTTATGGCGAGGCAGGTACGTGTGGGTCGACCGGGATCTGATCGTCGAAAAACAGTGCCGCGAACCGCTCGGCGACTGGAGTCACGACTCCTTCCCTTCGCCTCACGATTGCAATTGGCACGTTCGGCCACCCCCCGGTTACCGGGATTTGGGCGACGTCGGGGTGGAGCCGGGCCATCTCTAAACTGGAAAGAGATACGCCCACCCCAGCACCGACCAACTGCGCCGCAGTCATGACCGTGGGCACCGGAATAACCCCTGTCGGATTCGCCCCCGTCGACGCGAACTTGTCGGACCAGATCCGCCACAGGATGCGTACCCCCGGGATTCGGGCGGGCAGGATCCAGGTAGCGTCGGCCAGCGTCGCCACATCGAGTGGCGTGGTCTCATCGAGCCCCCAGGACTTGGGTGCGATAAGAGTCAGTGGAAGCTCGTCAACAATCTTCACGTCGAAATGCACCCCGTTGATAGGTTGGAGCGGCTCCTCGGCCACGACCGGCATGATCGCCAAGTCCAGGGTGCCGTCGGCGAGCCGGTCCAACTGCACCTTGGGATTGGCGTCGGTCAGATCCAGCGTCACGTTGCGGTAAATCGAGAGGAATTCAGAGATCTTGGTGCTGCCGATCCGCCATAGGCACATCGGTTCACACCCCAACTTGAGTTCGCCAGCGAGCCCTTGGCCCATGGATCGCAGCGTCTCCGCGATTCTGCGCTCCTCGGCGAGCAGGCGCTGACCGGCGTGGTGAAGGTACTCGCCGGCGGACGTTAGTTCGATGCCGCGGGGCTTGCGCTCGAACAATGTCACTCCGACCTCCTTCTCGAGTTTGGCCATCGCCATGCTCAACGGCGGCTGCGAGATGCGCAGGGCGTGGGACGCCTCGGTGATAGAGCCGTTCTCAGCAACGGCGATGAAATAGCGAACATTCCGAAGATCCATGCATTTAGCATATGGGAACCGCTACAAATTGGTATTTGATGTATGACTCGATCTGGGTGACGGTTGATGTGAGGGCGGCCACGCTCAACTTTCTAAAGCACGTCCACAACGGAGGCAACATGACATACCAGCAGCAGGTGATCGTGGCCGGAGCCGGTCCTACGGGTCTGCTCAATGCGCTGGGCCTGGCACAGCAGGGACTCGACGTCACCGTCGTCGAACGCGCATCGGAGCCACAGGACGCCCCCCGGGCCATCCTCTACCACTGGTCCACTCTGGACGGGCTTGAACGGCTCGGCCTTTTCGAAGACGCTACCCAAGCCGGTTTCCTCAAGCAGGACTATGCCCATTACGTCCGGGACACGGGAGAAACCATCAACTACGGCCTGCAGGCGCTGGAGGGCCGCGTCACTCACCCCTATAACCTCCACCTGGGCCAGGATGCGTTGGCCAAGATCATCTTGCGCCACCTCGAGCAGTTCCCGAATGTGCGAGTGCTCTGGGGACACAAGGTCACCGGGGTCACGCAGGACCGCGAAGTGGTCACCGTCACCGCGGAACACGAGGGAAATCCCGTGAAGTTGCGCGCTCCGTGGCTTATCGCAGCCGATGGTGCAAGCTCCGCTGTCAGGAACGCCCTGGATCTTCCGTTCGAGGGATTCACGTGGCCCGAGCGGTTCGTTGCCGCCAACATCCGGTTCCCTGACGACCGTAGGGGCTGGGCCCAGACCACGTTCTATGTCGACGACGTCTTCGGGGCGATCATCGTAAAAATCGACAACTCGGGTCCGCACGGCCTGTGGCGCTACACATACATGGAAGACGCCGTCCTGCCCGAAGAAGGGGTCGTCGAACGGCTCCCGCGCTTCCTGGAGCAGATCTTCGGCCCCGAGGTGGCCGCGGGCACGACGCTGGACGCCATTGCCCCCTACCGCATGCATCAGCGCAGCGCTCCCACGTACCGCGTCGGCCGAGTCCTGCTGGCCGGCGACGCCGCTCACGCCACGAATCCCACGGGCGGCTTCGGACTGACCATGGGTCTGTTCGACTCCTATGTTCTCAACGAGGCCCTGGGCGCCGTGATCTCCGGGCAGGCGGACGATTCCGTCCTCGATGCGTACGCGGATTTGCGCCGCACCGCCTTCATAACAAAAGCCAGTCCCCGCGCCACGGCCAACAAACAGTTGATCTTTCACTCGTCGGATCCGGTCCGCAGGGACAAGGACCTGGAGGTGTTCCGGCGCATGAGCGCCGATCCTGAGCTCGCCGCGGAGGTCCTCTACTTCACTAAAACGCTCGAGACGCCCTCGCTGATGCGGGTCTAAGACTTTCTTCCAGCATCACCGAAACAGCCAGCCATCCGGCATCATCACGTCAGGAGTCTTTACATGCTTCCTCTGAGCGGCATCACCGTCGTCTCGCTCGAACAAGCAGTCGCCGCGCCGTTCGCAACGCGCCAACTTGCCGATCTGGGCGCTCGGGTCATCAAGATCGAGCGGCCCGGTCCGGGCGACTTTGCCCGCGGATACGACGAAACCGTCAAGGGCATGGCAAGCCACTTTGTCTGGTTGAACCGGTCTAAAGAATCGGTGGCACTGGATTTGAAGAGCCCGGAGGGCAATCATGCCGTTCACGAGTTGGTGCGCAGCGCGGATGTGTTCGTGCAGAACCTGGCTCCCGGTGCGGCAGAGCGTCTTGGGCTCGGCGCTGAAGCTCTGCGTGGCGAGCGTCCTGAGCTGATTCACGTCTCGATCTCCGGTTATGGCGCCGACGGCCCGTATTCATCGAAGAAGGCCTACGACCTGCTTGTGCAGTGCGAAGCCGGCCTAGTCTCCATCACCGGCACCGACGCAACCCCCTCCAAGGTCGGTATTTCGATTGCGGATATTGCCTCTGGCATGTACGCATACTCAGGCATCCTCACTGCCCTGATCCAACGCCAGCAGACCGGGGAGGGAGCCACCATCGAGTTATCCATGCTCGAGGCGCTGGGGGAGTGGATGGGCTTCCCGATGAACTATGCCGTGTACGGTGGGGCCGCGCCGAAACGCACAGGCGCCTCGCACGCTGCCATCGCCCCCTACGGTCCCTTCACTTGCGGCGACTCGAAGCAGGTCTTCTTAGGCATCCAAAACGAACGTGAGTGGGCTACTTTCTGCGATCGGGTCCTCGGCCGTCGAGAAGTGGCCGAGGACGAACGCTTCGTCCGCAATTCCCTGCGTGTTGAGCACTCCATGGACCTTACCTCGGTGATCGAGCAGGCCCTTGCCCGGCACACTGCAGATGAGGTCGTGGACTTGCTCGAGGACGCCGGCATCGCGAACGCCTTGCTACGCGACATGCAGGGGTTTGCGGACCACCCCCAGCTGGCGGCACGCAACAGATGGCGGGAATATGATTCACCAGCCGGACCCTTGCGGGCACTGATTCCGCCGGCGACCTTCATGGGGCAGGAACCGGTAATGAACCGTGTCCCCGACGTGGGAGAGGACACTGAGCGGGTTTTGACCGAGTTCGGGGTGCTGGAAACCACATGAGACCGCTAAGCATTCAGGATCCTGTGGTCACACTCCAAAGCGCTCGTTCGTTTCTCTTCGTTCCGGGAGACCGGCCCGAGAGGTTCTCGAAGGCCGTGGCCTCCGGGACCGATGTGGTCGTCCTCGACCTGGAAGACGCTGTCAGCGCAGAGAACAAAGACGCGGCACTGCAAGCGGTCACTGCCTGGCTGTCAGGAACGGGTCATGCTCTGGTACGGATCGGACGGGACGAGGACCTCGAGGCTTTGACGGGGCTTCCCGGTCTTCTCGGAGTGATGGTCCCGAAGGCCGAGAACCCAGATGCTCTGTTAAGGATTTCCGAGGCGGTGGAGCGGCCCGTGATCGCGCTGATCGAATCGGCTTCCGGCGTCCTGGCGGCCAATTCTTTGGCAAGTGTCCCCGGAGTGGCCCGGTTGGCGTTTGGAGAGCTCGACCTGGCTGCGGACATCGCGGCCCAGCCGAACCAGCGCGCAATGCTGATGGCTCGATCGCTGTTGGTCCTTGCCTCCCGCTCGCAGGGCCTCCCCGGTCCGCTGGACGGCGTGACCTCAAAACTCGACGACGACTCTTTGCTAAACGATGACCTGCACGCCGCTCTCGAGTTGGGGATGTCCGGGAAGCTGCTCATACATCCGCGTCAGGTCGCCGTGACACACAGCGCTTTCCGTCCCAGCGATGACGAGATCACGTGGGCACGGCGCGTCGTGGAGTCCACCAAGGAGGGAGAAGCTGTGGTCAAAGTCGACGGGCAAATGGTCGATGCCCCCGTGCTGCTTCGTGCACAAGCCATTCTCGCGCGCCGGCCTGAATGCGTAAGCACGATCCCGACAAGCAGCTCTGCCGGCGCACCGTGACCTGCCGTTAACGGCATGCATGCAATCAAAAACCTCGACGGTAGATCGAGAAAAAACGCCGTGAAGTTCACGGCCAAGGAGGACAGATGAGTAGGCACGTGAACGAGCGACCGGTCGCCGTGATCACCGGCGGTGGGGGTGGTCTTGGCAACGACATCGCGGATCATCTCGCGGATGACGGATTCGACCTTGCACTGCTTGATGTCTCCAAGGCGGCACTGGAAACCGCAGTGGACCGGCTTGGTGCCAGGTTCCCCGGTCTCAAGGTCCTTACCATAGCCGGGAACCTGTCCGACGAATCCATCGTCAACAAAGCATTCAATCGTATCGAAGACGAGTTCGGGCGAATCGATGCGCTCGTCAGCGCAGCTGGAGGCAGCGGCACCGCAATAGTGCGCGATCTATCCGAACTCAGCGGGGAAATCTGGCGCTCCGTGGTGGAAAGCAACCTGACCAGCACGTTCCTGTGCGCCCAGCACGCCGTTCCGATCATGTTGAAGCGCGGCTATGGGCGCATCGTAAACTTCTCTTCCCTCGTCGCCGACGGCCTCGATGGCCCTTCCGGAACCGTGGGGGCCCGTCTGGCTTACGCTGCCTCCAAGGGAGGCATCGTCAGCCTCACCAAGCAGCTCGGCAAGGACCTCGGCAGTACCGGAATCACCGTCAACGCCATCGCCCCGGGCCTCGTCCTCCCGACCACGGGCCGGGTTCGCGACTCGTTCGAATCCATGGGTGAGGAAGACAGAGCCGCCACCGCCGCCGCCATCCCCGTGGGCAGACCCGGAACCGGACACGAGATTGCCGCAGCCGTTGCCTACCTCGTCTCCGAGGCGGCCGCATTCACCTCCGGCACGGTGCTGCACGTCGACGGCGCCGCATCCTGACCACCACCCACCAATCGAAACGAGAATCCCCGTGACACACCCCCAGCTAGTTATGCTTCCGGCCCTGGGTGCCGATTCCCGCCTGTGGCAGCCGGTCATTGACGAACTCGGCGCCGAGTTCGACTGCACGGTCATTCGCGGTGAAGGGAAGACAATTGAGGCAATGGCAGACCATGTTCTGTCCAAAGCACCCAAGGAATTCATCCTCGTCGGGATCTCGATGGGCGGGTACCTCTCCCTTGAAATCGCACTGCGGAACACCGGTAGAGTGAAGGCGCTGGCGTTGTTCAACACCTCGGCCGTCGCCGCGCCTGAGGACCGCCGACAAAACTCGATCGACCTAATCTCCCTCGTCGAATCCGGCGCCTTCCAGAGGGCAATCGATCGCACGACTCCGGTCGTATCACGGGGCATTCCCGAGATCCAGCGCCTCGCGGCAGCGATGACCAAAGAACTCGGCCCGCGGGTGTTCGTCGACCAGCAGCGCGCCGTCCTTGGCCGTTCGGACCGACGTGCGGAACTGAACACCATCACATGCCCCACCCTCGTAGTGGGCAGCAACGAGGACACCATCACCCCGCCGAAGCTGAGCGAAGACCTGGCACACCGGCTCCCTAATGCGCGGCTTGTCCTTATCAAGGGCAGTGGGCACTTCACCCCGCTGGAACAGCCGGCCGAGGCCGCGGCTGCGCTGGCTGATTTCATTCGCGCTCTAACAGAAGATGCAGCTCAGAATGATCAAAAGATTGCGATCACATGAGTTTTCGTCACTGGTCAGGCCTGGTACTGGGCGGCCAGCACAACACCGGAGAACATCCGGGACGGCTGCGGCACCGCCTGGCGGATCCCGATCCAGAAGGGCCGGTCGCCGCTGATCGACCCCGGGTTACCCGTCATCCAAGCGTTTGCGGGGGACGCTGGGGCGGCCCGCCTTTTCCCAGCTCCGGCCTTCCACCCCGGATCCTGACGCACCTACAAAAGCCGACCTAAGGAAACGTCCACCATGACCACAGACCTGGGGCCTGAATCGCTCACCGCCGCTGTCGTCGGCAGCTTCAAAAACACGCCCGACCAACGGCTGAAAGCCGTGCTGGAAAGCCTCACCCACCACCTTCACGAGTTCGTCCGCGAAGTGGCCCCGAGCATACAGGAGTGGGAAGCAGCTATCGACTTCCTCACCGCCACCGGGCAGAAGTGCGACGACGTACGGCAGGAATTCATCCTGCTCTCCGATGTGCTCGGAGTCTCGATGCTGGTCGAGACGATCAACGACGAAGAAACCCCGGACGCAACAGATTCAACAGTCCTCGGCCCCTTTCACATGGTTCAGTCACCGGAACGGGTCCTGGGCGAAAACATCTCTGCCGAGAGCGAGGGCGACGTGTGCGTCGTCCGAGGAAGCATCACTTCGGTCACCGGGGAACCAGTGCCCGGCGCCAGGATCGATGTCTGGCAGGCCAACACCAAAGGCTTCTACGACGTCCAACAGCCCGGCATCCAAACCATCGGCAACGGGCGGGGTCTGTTCACAGCCGACGAACACGGCGAGTTCTACTTCCGCAGCGTCATCCCCAGCTACTACCCGATCCCAACCGACGGACCCGTGGGCGACCTTTTGCGCGCCACCGAGAGGCGCCCCTACCGCCCTGCCCACATCCACTTCATCGTCGCCGCACCCGACTACATGAAATTGACCACGCACATCTTCGTCGGCGGCAGCGAATACATCGACTCGGACGCAGTGTTTGCGGTAAAGGAAAGCCTCATCAAGCCCTTCACCACCAACGCGGATCCCGAAGCGGCCGCGGCCCTCGGAGTGGCGGCGCCCTTCGTCGAAGGCGTCATCGACATCGTCCTGCACCCCGAAGCCCGTCCCCACGAAGATAGCAATGAGACCGTCAAGGAGATCGTCCGATGAAGGACTTCCAGTACCAGTCCCTGCCGATGCGCGTCACCTTCGGAACCGGCTCGCTCAAGTCACTGCCCGACGAAGTCCGCCGCCTCGGCCTGCGGCGTGTACTGGTCCTCTCCACCTCCTTCCAGGAGGACCTGGCCCGGGAAGTCTCAGATCAGCTCGGGGAGCTCAGCGCCGGCGTGCACCCCGAAGCCCAGATGCACGTTCCGGTCGAATCTGCCCACCGCGCACGCGATGTCGCCAAGGCCGCCGGGGCCGACGGGTACGTCGCTGTGGGCGGCGGCTCCACGACCGGACTGGGCAAGGCCATCGCACTGGAGTTCGGGGCCCCCATCATCGCGGTACCCACCACCTACGCCGGTTCCGAAATGACTCCCATCTGGGGCCTCACCGCCGAGGGAGAGAAAAAGACCGGCCGCGATCCCAAGGTGCTGCCCACAAGCGTCATCTACGACCCCGAACTGACCCTGACCCTGCCCGTGGGCATGTCCGTCACCAGCGGATTCAACGCCATCGCCCACGCCGTCGAGGCGCTGTATGCGCCCGACGGATCCCCCATCATCTCCCTCATGGCAGAGGAAGGCACCCGCGCCCTGGTCAAGGCGCTGCCGAAGATCGCAGAGAACCCGGCCGACATTGAGGCCCGCTCGGACGCCCTCTACGGGGCCTGGCTCTGCGGAGCCACCCTGGGAGCCACAACCATGTCCCTCCACCACAAGCTCTGCCACACCCTCGGCGGAACCTTCAACCTGCCGCACGCCGAAACGCATACCGTCGTTCTGCCCTACGCACTGGCGTACAACTCCGCACACGCGCCGGAGGCCATCGCCGCGCTGCAACGCGCCACAGGAGCGCAGGAACCCGCCAGCTACCTTCGCCAGCTGAGCCTGGACCTCGGAGCGCCAGCGTCCCTGCGCGAACTCGGGCTCACCGACATCGACGTTGAGACGGTCGTCGAACAGGCCACCCGCAACCCCTACGCTAACCCGCGCGCGGTCACCGGCGACGGCATCCGCGCCCTCCTCACCGCCGCGCTCAACGGCGAAACCGTCTAACAACCGATCCGAGAGCCGCCCGAACGGGAAAGGGCCAGCTGGGGGTCCTCGGCCCTCGGCAGCAGAGCCGCCGGGATGGGGCACACGTGACATCGGGCTCCGATACCGGGGTGGTCCGACAGGTGCTCAGGAGCCCGACCCGCAGTTCGTCTCACGAGGACGTCGCCTGCCGCCTCCGGGCGACGGGACTCAGCATGGCCGTTGTTCCACGCGAGTCGGCCCCCGCGAACTCTCAAGCACTGTCACCCCCTCATGCTCACCGGACAGGTCCGCGAGAGTACAAGGAACCGCGAACAGCCATACATAAAATAGATGGGAAGGGCGCAATATTGGTATTTGTGAAATGTCTCATATGGTCGCAAGGTGGAGAGGAAACACCGACATGGTCGTCGCATTCCTTCTCAGAAGTAGGGGCTGCTCGGCCTGATAATCCAGACGAAGGGCGACTTTCCCATGATCAAACTCAACGTGGACCTGCAACGTTGCGATGCCAACGGCACCTGCGCTGCTTTGATGCCCGACGTGTTCCGGATCGACCAGGACGGCACGCTCGAACAGCTGCGTTCCGAGGTCGAGGATGAGCGCGAGGACGACCTCGAAGAAGTCATCCTCTGCTGCCCGATGGGAGCGATCTCGCGATCATGACGAACACCCACTCTCAACTCTCAGAATCCAGTTAGGAAGTACGGCTATGCCCCAGACCGCTACCGACGTTGTCATCATAGGTGGATCCACGGCAGCACTGCGTGCTGCCGAAACCGTTACTCGGCAGGCCCCGGAACTGGACGTCACCATCATCAGTGAGGAGGCTCACCTGCCCTATGAGCTGCCGCCGTTGTCAAAGATTCCCTTGAAGGATCACGTCGATATCGAGTCTCTCGTCTACCCGGTCGCTCGTGAACTGCGAGAGAAGGGCGTCCATTACCGTCTCGGGGAGCGTGCCACGGCCATCGATCCGGCGCGCCGGGTCGTCACCACTGATACCGGCCAGGTCAGGTACCGGGCCGCTATCATCACGACCGGTTGCGAACCGATCGTGCCTCCGATGTTCCGAGGCCAGCAGGACGTGTACGTATTGCGCCGGTTCGACGACTCGGTGGCGCTGCGCCAAGCCGTCGAAGATCGTCAGCGCTCCGTGGCCATCGTCGGCGCCGGCTTCATCGGTGGCGAATTCGCTTCGACGTTGATCAGCGACGGTCGCAAGGTCTCGCTAATCGACCTGTCTGTGCACCCCTTGATCCGTTTCGGTGAAGAGGTCTCCGGCGTTTACGAAGAGCTCCACCGTTACAAGGGAGTCGCAACGTTTTTCGGCGTGGGAGCGACTGGGACGATCGAGCGAGATGGCAGCCGATTCTTGCAGCTCAGCGACGGCCGCGAGGTCGCAGCCGATGTGATTGTCGTGGGAGTCGGGGTGCGGCCAGCCGTTTCCTGGCTGGGTTCCTCGGGAATCCCGCTGGATAACGGCATCGTCGCCGATGAGTATCTCCATACCGTTGAGGGCGTGTTCGCTGCGGGCGACGCCGTCTGCTGGCCCAACGCCCGATTCAACGCCACCATGCGTATCGAGCACTGGACCACCGCCGCGGAGCAGGGGCGTGGAGCCGGACTGAATGCCGTGAAGTACCTCAAGGATGAGCCGCTCGTTCCCTTCGTGAACGTGCCCTTCTTCTGGTCGGATCAGCACGGTCAAAGAGTCCAGTGGGCCGGTCATCAGCTGGGAGGGGAGCAAGTGGTATTCAACCGGAACGAGGGCGGCGAGCTATTTCTCTTCCTCAAGGGTGATCTCGTCACCGGTGTCCTGGCCTTCGAACGGCGCCAGGAGTTTGTGCAATTGCGCGCGAAGCTCCGCCAGCCCCTCGCATGGGACGTCGCCCTCGGTATTGCTTCGGGATTCGAGTCCACGGCCCGAGAGGTGCCAGTGCCGTGACTGTCCAAAGACGCCGCTATGTTTCCTGCCCTTGCGGCTCCCTCCTGGAAGGCGCCGATGATGACGAGCTCGTCAGCTCGGTACGTACACACCTGAGCGAAGTACATCCAGGATTGGACTACGACCGGGACCAAATCTTACTCATGGCCTACTGACCGCCGGGAGACGGACTCGAGGAACGCTCGCGCCGCGATGCCGGTCCGCCCGTACATCGGCTTCTGAGGAAGGCGGAGCGGTAGCGACCCGGAAGGTTGTTTCACGAGTCCGCGGAGTGTGGGATCCGGCATCTAACAAAAAGCGCGGTCCATCACGTTCCGAGCCATAGTGGGGCCCAAAGCCAGAATGGGCGTCGAGCGATGTCTGTCACAGCGACCTCGTCCTGGCCTTCAAACGAATCTCCTTCTGGAACCTGCAGACATAACTGCCTCATCCAGTGGGACCAAAGGCGCGTCGGTAAGTGGCTGAAGAGCGCTAATCCGATATCGAAGCGATCCATGAGTTTTTTCAATGAAAGTTCGAAACCAATAAGACGTCGCATCATCCCAGCGATACAGCGACATCAAATTCAGGAGTCTTAATGTCAGTCAACACGCCCACCAGCGCCCGAATGAAATCGGTACTCTTTTCGAGTTTTATGGGAAGCGCAATCGAATTCTACGATTTCCTGCTCTACGGCCTGGCCGCCAGCGTGGTGTTTGCCCCTCTCTACTTCGCAAACCTGTCTCCGGCAATGGGGATGATCGCATCCTTCGCGACGTTGGCCGTTGGATATCTGGCCAGGCCGCTGGGCGGACTGATCTTCGGCCCGTTCGGAGACCGCCTCGGACGAAAGAAGATGCTCGTCCTGACGATGCTCATGATGGGTGGTGCGAGCTTCTGCATCGGGCTGATCCCGACCCAGGCGGCCATAGGTCAGCTGGCACCCCTGCTGCTGATCGTCCTGCGCGTGATCCAGGGTATAGCCGTCGGTGGCGAGTGGGGCGGAGCAGCACTGATGGCTATGGAGCATTCAACGCGGGAACGCCGAGGCTTTTCCGCCAGTTTCGCCAACATGGGTGGCCCCGCGGGTGCCGCCTTGGCAACTGCCGTGTTCAGCCTGTGCAGCATGATGCCCGACGAAGCGTTCATGAGCTGGGGCTGGCGGGTGCCGTTCCTCCTCAGCGCAGCCCTTGTCGCCATTGGGCTGTTCGTTCGCCTCAAGGTCGCCGAATCACCGGTCTTCCTTGAAGTTCAGCGACAGGCAGCCTCGTCTCACGCGCGTCGGCGAAACCCGATCCTCGAGGTGGTCACCAAGTATCCGCGCGCCGTCATCATCGCTTGCCTGGCAACAATCATGGCCTTCGCCGTCCAGTCCCTGCTGGCCACCTTTGCCGTGCCGTACGCCGTCGCTTCAGGCCACAGCCGCTCCGAAGTCCTATGGATCAGCCTCGCGACCCAGGTGATCCATGTATTCACGATCCCGATGTTCGCAGCCCTCTCTGACAGGATCGGCCGTCGCAAGGTCATGGTGGCCGGCGTGATCGGCATGACCCTCATGATTCACCCCATCTGGCTAATGGTCGCCTCAGATAACCTCCTGCTGCTCTTCCTGGCATTCCTGATTGGCAACCCCGTGCTCCAAGCTATGGTTTACGGGCCCACCGCCGCATACATCTCTGAAATGTTCGGCGCCGAATCCCGCTACACCGGTGCCTCCTTGGCCTACCAATTGTCCTCGACTCTGGGCGGCGGTCTCGTCCCTCTCGCGGCCACCGCCCTGCTGGCAGCCCGCGGCGGAAACGACCCGGTATACGTCTCCGCCTTGGTCATGGCCATCGGACTGGTCAGCCTCCTCGCACTGTTCGCGCCTGCTCGTGGCTACAAGGACAAGACGCAAGAAGGGGCCAAGGCCGCGGTATCCGTGGAGTCGTGACAGGGCAGAGCGTCCCCCGCTGAAACTACGCCGGGGACGCTCTGCCAACAATTTAGACGCCTAAGACTCCACTGCCGAGACACGGTCAGGGGAGTGTGGCGGCGCGGGCAGCCGTTGCGTCGAGGTTCGGGGAAATGGGCCCTAAATGCGGGCCGGATCTGCACACGCCTGCTGGCAGATGCCTGAGTTGATGAGAGGATCTGATGATCTACGAACATGCTGACCTCCGGATAAATCCAGAAACCGAAACCGGGTTCCTCGTGGACTTTGCGGCTGTCAGGCGTTTGTTGCTCGAGGCAGAAGGATGCCTTTCCGTTGAGCTGTTGGTAAGTGTCGACACTCCAGCCGCGTATCTGCTTCGGGTGGGTTGGGAAAGAATTGAAGACCATACAGACACTTTTCCTGGCACCCTCCAAGCCAACGAACTGGGCAGAGTGCTGATGGCGCACTGCGCAACTCGACCGAACGTCATCCATTACAACGGTCAGGAAGTATAGTCACGGGAGTCGAATCCCTTGGTGGGCCATGAACCAGCCTAGATGATCGGGCTCGTCCCACACATCCATTTTTTGAATGCTCAATATTGCACCGCACTAATGCCATCCCGATCCGATGAGGGCATGGGGCAGCGCCCGGCATATCGAGAACGTATGGTAACGAGCGATAATTCGTATTTGTGTGATAGTTCGAAAGGGCTCAAGCTAAACCTAGTCTCGTTTGGAGAAGCTCCGGACGCAGTTTTAGTCCTGTGTTACCTGTTCCTTACCGAGGACGGGTCCCGGCTACGCTGCGAGACAAAACAATCCGCCCCGCTCAATGAGGAGTACCAAATGGGCAAGATCGGCATCTATCTCGAAAGAATCCTGCACCTGCGGCGAGTTCCGCCGAACAGCCCATATCCGCCCTCGCCACACTTTCACCCGTATGGGGCGTCTCTGCACCTGATGGCGTACCCATGGGTGGGATTGCACATCGAGGAAAGTGGTTAGCCTGGCCTGAGGACTGCAACAGTCGGGCGATGCCCAGCAGGGCAGGATTGTTTACCCCGCCCTAATCCGGCCGACGACCCAGGACGCGATTTGGGTGCGTGAGGTGAAGCCCAGCTTGGCCAACATCCGCTCGATGTGTCGACCGATTGTCCTGTGCGAGAGCACTAGCTCGGCGGCGATTTCCCTATTGCTCCGCCCTTGGGCAACGAGGGCCGCAACCTGCTCTTCCCGTTCGGTAAGTTGCGGGCCCCCGTGCTGGCTGTAAGGATCCACAAGCACAGATTTGACTGTACAGTGGGCTGCAGAATTTTTGTGACCCGCGGAGCCTTCTGCCTGCGGTGCTACATACGCGGCGCGCGCCGAGTTCAACGCGACCTCCACGGCCTGATCCATTGATAGCGCGGGCCGGCCGTCGAGGATGGACAGGTACCGGGCTTCCCCGAGTTCGTTCCGTACTTGGGCCGCAGTCTGCTCGAAGTCGGTTTCAAGAGGACCAAATGCAGAAATTGTGGTGCCAATTCCTTTCCATACCGACTGTGCCGCGTGAAAAAGAATTGCCGCTGATTCATAGCGCCCGTTCGAGGCAGCGGTCCATGACATCTGCTCGATGGTCAGTGCAATGCAGAGCCCGTCATGGAAGTCGCCTTGAATTTCCAGCGCGGCGATCTGGGAGTAGCGGGCCTCATCGAGTTGGCCCAGGTGCCACTGGCAGAGGCCCATGACTGCGTGCCCGTAAGCCCGGCTCCACCGCTCGCCTCGTTTGCCGCTTTCAGCCAGGACCTCCCGGCACGTTGCGAGGGCGTCCTCTATCCGGCCGGCGTACATTTGCGCCCAGGCCAAAAGGAAAAGCGCGGTAAGTTCTGATGCACTATCCCCTTCCCGGTGATGGACGGCAGCAGCGTTACGAAAGAGATCAATGGCGTGCTCAAGTCGTCCCCCGAAGACTTCTCTGAGAGCTTCCCAATGATCAACATGAGCAGCCAGCACCTGATGGTCCAGGTCACGAGCGATAACGCGGCACTCCCCAAGATATTGTTGCGCCGCTTCACCGTCCCCCTGAAGCAGGGATACCCAGGCGGCTACCCACAGCGCAGCCCCACGTTCCGGTGTGCAGTGCGTGTCCAGGCTCAGTACTCGGTCGAGCCATCGGCGGCCATCGCTGAGGTTGCCGCCGGCGATCCAGTGGTACCTGAGCAGAGCCGCAAGATTCATCCCTGCTAGTTCCTCTCCCGGCGTGGTCGCTGACCATTCCAGCGCTGAGAGGATATTCGTATGATCGCGCCTGGCCGCGGCGAGGCGGGTTGCCTGGTCCGGCCCGCACCAGAGCGCTACCGTTTCAGACGCCTTGCCGAGGTAGTGGTCGCGCTGGCGACGACGCAAGTCAGAAGATTCTCCGATGCTTTCAAGCAGGTTTGCACCGTACTCCCGGAAGGTCATCAGCTGGCGGTACCGTCTGCGCTGATCGCCAGCAACGGGTCCGTCAATGACGATTTCTGCAACGACCAGGGACTTCGCGACGAGATGATCCAACAGGTCAAGAACATCCCGTTTGTTGAGCTGGCCGAAACCGCAAACCTCCTCCACGGCCTCGACATCGAAGCCGGCCGGAAAGACTGCAAGCCTGGCCCACAACAGCTGCTCGTCCCGCGTGCAGAGTTCATAGCTCCAATCGATGAGCGCCCTCAGCGTTTGCTGCCGAGGAATCGCTGCCCGGCTTCCGCCCGTGAGGATATCGAAACGCCGGTCCAACCGTTCCACAAGCTGAACAACCGATAAGGAGCGCAGCCGCGCGGCAGCAAGTTCGATTGCGAGCGGGATTCCGTCGAGCATTTGGCATAGCCGGGCTACGGCGAGCCGGTTGCCGTCAGTGATTTCAAACCCGGCGTCCACACTTTGGGCCCGATCCACCAGCAACCGAACAGATTCAAAGGCCTCAATCGCACCCGCATGCCCGTTTGACACAACGGGGGCACTGAGGGGCGGTACTTGGTAAACCTGCTCGCCAAAGATCCTCAAGGGTTCCCTGCTCGTTGCAATGACACGCAATTCTGGTGCGAAGTCCAAAAGCATGACTGCCAGGGCTGATACTGCATCCAGAAGATGTTCGCAGTTGTCGAGGACCAGAAGCAGCTGTCGCTCCTGGACGTAGTCCGAAATCCTCTCCGTTGGAGAGCGGCTTGACTGGTCGGGGAGTCGGAGGGCGGCGGCGATCTGGGAACCGACCAAGGCGCTGTCATCCAGAGCCGCGAGTTCAACGGTCCACACTCCGTCGCGAAAGGCCTTCCGTGTCCGTGAGGACAGCTCCGCAGCGAGGCGGGTCTTGCCGACGCCGCCGGGACCGGCAAGGGTTAGGAGGCGGGAGCGTGACATCAGCTCGCGCGCATCGGCAAGTTCTCGCCGTCGTCCAATAAAGCTCGTCAGGTTATGGCCCCCTGTGGATCGAAAAACTACTGCTTCGGTGCCCATAACCCTCCTGTGATGCAGAAAACAATACACGTAGCGGGTTGGGTCATCTGACCCGTTTTAGATCCGGTCCAGGGGACCAGACTGGGTGCAGTCAGAACGATACTTTGAAGCAAGCGGAAGGCCAGGCGCGATGAGGCGCAGAGTAGCAGCGACAACCACGTGCCGGCGTGGCGCCGGCGGGACCCGTGCGGACAATTGCCCCGCAGCCCGCATTTCTGATTCGGGCCAAGGTTGCAGCGATTCCTTTGCTGTTTCGGATCACTGGACCGCGAAGGATCTCTGGCCAGACTGCCTTGATGCACAAGCCAGCGGATCATCTGCGATCTTCCCCGCTGAGGACAGCAATTCTTAACACCAGCCCAGGCTTCTTTGGCATATCTGCCCTTCACCTAAAGGAGGACAGGTCGAAATTGTGTTTCGCCGCCAAGATTTTTGGGGTCCATCCATCAACACATCCCACTACGAAAGAGGCACCATGACAGCGACGTCGCTCGCCGAATTGTCAGATATCAATGTTCCGAATGCTGGGTTGGTGGCTCGTGCCACTGATTTGGTGCCGTTGATCCGGGAGTTCGCCGGGCAGGGTTCTGAAGCCCGGCGCGTGGCTCCGGAGGTGGTGTCGGCCTTGGAAGGTGCAGGGCTGTTCCGGATGCTGGTTCCTAAGCGATACGGCGGTATGGGTGCTTCGTTGCGTACTGCTGTGGAGGTAACGAAGGAAATTTCCCGCGGGGATGGTTCCACCGGGTGGGTTACGACGCTGATGATGGTCGGGACCGGTTTCGCCTCGACCTTTTCCCGGCAGGCCCAGGAGGATGTGTTCGGGAGCAATCCGTTGGCGAAGGTGGCCGGCACGTTCAGCCCGGGCAGCAAGAGTGAGCGGGTTGAAGGGGGCTATCTGATCAGTGGCAGGTGGCCGTATTCCTCCGGTTCCTTTGCTGCTGATTGGGCAACGCTTGGTGTCCTGCTTGACGGTGATGACCCGATGGCGCTGGCCCTCGTCCCGGCTGAGGCGTGGAGCATCGAGCCGACTTGGTTCGTCGCCGGGATGAAGGGCACCGGCAGCGACACGATCGTGGTCGAAAATCATTTTGTGCCCGAGCATCGCGTACAACGCCTCAGCAACATGCTGAGCTCAAATTTCCTCACCCCGTTCAAAGACGACCGCATGGCCAACGTTGCCTTCAATGCCGTCGCAGCCGCAATCCTCATTGCCCCGCAGATCGGCCTGGCCCGGCATGCGCTGGAAATCACCTTGGCGAAGCTGCCCGGCAAACCGGTCGCTTACACCATGTACGACAACGCCAAGAATTCACCCACCCACCAGCTCGCCGTGGCTAAGGCAGCCACGAACCTGCACATCTCAGAACTGCTGTTGAACCGGATGTGCCTGGACATCGACACGGCAGCCGACGCCGGCCAGCAGCTTGACCTGCCCACCCGGGCCCGGATCCGCAACGACACCGGCATCATCGCTGAACTGATCGGGCATGCCATCGATGCGCTGATGACCGCCAACGGTGCCGGCTCGTTCGCCGAGGCCAACGTGCTGAACCAGATCTGGCGCGACTCCGAAATCGCCGCCCGGCACGCCTTCGTCACCCCAGAAATCGGCAAAGAAGCCTACGGCCGGGTCCTGATGGGCCTAGAGCCAACCATCAACCTCTAAGGCAGGGCCAAAATGTCCACCCCCACGATCCCCCCAACACCGGCTGAGGACCCGGCACGAACTTACCGGCGCGTCCTCGGACATGTCCCAACCAGCGTCGCGGTCGTCACCGCCGGCACCAGGTCCGGGCCTGTCGGAATGACCGTAGGCTCCTTCACTTCGGTCTCGCTGGAACCGCCCCTGGTGGCCTTCTTCGTTGACAAGGCCTCCAAAACATGGCCCCGCCTCTATGAAGCCAGCCACTTTGGCGTCAACATCCTCGGCCAGGACCAAACGGCGCTCTGCAAAGCATTCTCCCGCCGCTCCGAAGACCGCTTCGATGAAGTCGACTGGACCCCCTCGGACCGCGGAGTCCCATTACTGAACGACGCCATCGTCACCCTTGAATGCACCCGCTACAAAATCGATCTCATCGGCGACCACTACCAAGTCGTCGGACGCGTCGAATCCCTTGAACTACGCGCCACCAACCCACCCCTGATCTTCCTCCAAGGCAACTTCCTCAACCTCACGGTCTAGCGGCATGGACGGCGCCGGGAGGATACCTCCGCACGAATATGAAACAACGGGCCGGGCAAAGGCGCGGCCAGCAAGCCAATCGGCTCTAGCACGGGGTATCCAAATGAACATGCTAGTTGGATCTGACAAGCCGCGAAGCCGGAGAAAGCATCGCCCAGAAACGGCATCACCAAATCGATGGTGGACGATTTCACCGCTTTCATCCACCACGTATCAACGGATGTGACCCTGACCGAACCACAAGGGCACCAGCCCAGCGACGCGCTGTCGACCCCGAGGTCTAGCCCGAAACGCTGGCCACTCTGTCCGACACGTATGCGGGAGAAACCTTCTGGGACCCGCTCGGCTGACACCGAGTTCACTTGCAAGACGGTTCCCGCCAAAGAGGCCGGGAACAAACACCAGAAAGGAGGCCCCGAATTGGGCCGTATCATCATCAGTGGGGCATCAGGGGATCTTGGCCGCAGAGTCACAAAAATACTTCTTGCGGCTGACCCGGACATCGAATTAACACTTGTATCGCGCACACCAGAAAAGCTCTACAAGCACAAAACACATGGCATCCGCGTGATGCGCGGCGACTACCAGGAACCCGACTCCCTCAACGCTGCTTACACTGGCGGGGAAGTCCTCTTCCTCATCAGCGGCCTTAATCTTGGCCACCGAGTATCCGAAACGCGAAACGCAATCGCCGCAGCCAAACATGCTGGGATCCGCCACATCGTGTACACCTCGGTCGGGGGCATACACCCCAACAACCCCGCTCTTTCAGCCAGGGATCACTACCAGAGTGAACTGGATCTCAGGGCTTCCGGCTTGGACTACACATTCCTCCGTAACGCGCTCTACTCCGAGATCATCAGCAACGTCCTACTTGCTCCTGCCACATCCAGCGGTGACATCTCACAGGCAACAGCCAAAGGGCGCTTGGCACCGGCGGCTAAAGCCGACGTCGCCCGCAGCGCTGCCACGGTCCTGCTTGAGTCCGCGAAGCATGTTGGTGCCGTCTATGAAATCACCGGACCTGAACTGTTGACCTTTGAAGAAATCGCGTACATCGGCTCGGAGGTGCATGACACTCCCATCAAGTACGTACCAATATCAGCTGATGAGCGCCTCGCCTTTTTTGACTCCATTGGTATTCCAAGGACGTACGACCCAAGCATGCCGCCAAGCGCCGATGGGCACATGTGGGCAAGCGATGAGTTGGTCACTGCCGAAGTCGCAATAGCTGAGGGTTACCAGACGGTCCTCTCCGGCCACGTGAAGCTGATAACAGGGCGTGATCCCGAATGCCTCCGGTCCGTGATGGAAAGCGTCAAGTCCGTTCGCTATGACCAGATCCCAGCAGAGGTTTCATAAGGACCATCAATAGGGACCTTGTGCGGAACGACGGCCTCGCTCCAAGCAAATTAGGGGCGAAGCCGTCTCCGTGCTCGTAACCAGGCTTGGGTTCGATCGAGCACTTTAGATATTTCGGCGCGCAGCTGGACTGTCAGGAGCCCAACCACAACATTCCATTGTGATGTGCTGTATACCGCTGTGAGATTCCACGCTATTTGAACCTGTTCCGATTTACATGAACAATCGTCCCGTTCTAGTTGAACCAGCGACTGATTCTGTGGGGTCGGAGGCTACTTGGCGGTTTGAACACTAGTTGGCGAAATGGGACTAGACGTTTGGCGAAGACCGGTTTAGTTGGCGGTACGGACGCTCGGGCTTAGTAGCAAGACTCGCAACTAAGCCCGAGTTTCTACGGGACTTTTCCCTGCCTTGCCCCCTCTTTAGTTGCCTTCACGGTCGAAGCCTGATGGCAGCGTTTGCGGGGGAGCGAATGCAGTTCGAGTCCCACCTCGGGCACAGCATTCCCCCTCGTCAGAGGGGGTTTTTGCTTTAACGTGTGTACATTGACCCTGCTCGGGTCCCTCTGACGCTTGTCGCGGCCTGAAGCCTGGCTGCCGCGTGGCCTATGAAGTTGTGTGGGTGGCGGGTCAAGTGCCCTGGCTGTGAGCCCTCTGCCTGCTGGGATCTGGGGTCATTCGGGGCTCCTCTCTGGCTTGTTCTGGCGGCCGTGGTTGGTCTTGTACCAATTCATGCCTGGGGGTTGTGGGGGTGACATGACCTGAGGGAGATTTCTTCCAAATTTTCGCCTCGACTAACCCTTCGGCTACCTGCCTGACGCCAAGCTGGTGTGTATCTAACCCTGACAGGGCGTGCTGCATATGTGCGGCATGAGTAATCGGTTATATCGAACTCCTAAAAGGCCTCATGGTCCTCGGTGGACGAAGGGAATCATCGTGGTGAGCAGCCTTCTTACGCTTAGATCGTGGAAATGCAGCGCCGGTTTTACTGTGGTCGTTTCCGGAGGAGAAGCACCGCCAGGTCGCGAACTACGGCTTCGATGGAAGCCCTACGGCTTGCATGCTTCGCGCCGGCGGGCTTTTCGTGGCGTGCTGGTACCTGTGTTTGTTCGCCGGTTGGCTGAGGAATCCGGCCTACATCGGTATGGATGGGGTAGTAAAAGATGAGGTCGGTGCTCCGTCGACGGAATAGGATCTCGGGTGGCAGCGTGGGCTCCAAATGTTCTGGGCCGTCGTGGCAGTGTTGGACCGCACACGGGTACATCACGCCCAAGAGGGCCACGCTGTATTCCTGGGCACGATAGTGCTGCGCCGGCCAGTGGGTCGTGGAGACGTAGCTTGCGCCACTGCGCAATGCTCCCTTCCTGGCAAAGGCCCTCATTGTGTTCCTTTCTGACATCACGATTGTTCAGCTGTCCCTGACCGTGGGTTGACATGGCGAGTGGAGCGAACAGGCTTTGGGAAATCTCTTCGGATGCCTTGGAGTTCCAATGCCGGCGGGCTCGTCCTCATTTTTCACCCGTTTGGCCCCGTCACCTCGCAGCTCCGGCGTCCGTGCCCAAGACGGCGTTGCTGGCGGCATGGTTCCTCATACGGTCCGCCAGCACTTTGCTCTGGAACGTCAGAGTTCTTTGAGAACCGTTGCCAGGCGCGCGTGCCCTACCTCAATCCTTTCTGGGGTTTGCGATTCGCAGCAAAGTCGAAGTGCATTGCCGAAACTTCCGGAAACCGAGAAGGCGCGACCCGGGATGAAGGCTACGCCTTGGCACCTGCAACCTCGAACGGTTTTGAAGTGTCAATCGCGTTGTTGAAGGTGACCCATAGGAAGAAGCTGCCCTCTGGACTGGTCCACGTGGCTAGTGCGGTCGGCCCAGGGAATGTTAATGGCGGAGACTCAAGGCGTTGACATGTCATCCTCTTTTCTTGTGGCGGCTATTGCGCTGTGTATCCGCCGTCTATGGGCAACGAGGTGCCGGTGATGTAAGAGGCTTCATCCGAGGCCAGATATGCCACGGCTCCGGCCACGTCGCTTGGAAGCGCAAGCCGTTTGAGGGGGATTTGGTCAACAACCCTTGCTTCGGCCGCTGCTGGATCTGCATGCGTTTCCAGCCACTCGTCGTACAGCGGTGTCGTTGTCATGCCTGGGGCAACGGCGTTTACTCGGATGTTGTAGGGGGCCAGTTCCACGGCTGCAGCCTTCGTCAGCGCCAGCATTGCTCCCTTGCTGGCGCTGTAAATCCCCATGGTGGGCACTCCGATTGAGGCCAAACGCGAAGTGATGTTGATGATCGATCCGCCAGTGTCCTGCATGGTTCGGGCGGCCGCTTGCAGAAGGCGGATGGCAGCGAAAGTGTTGACTTCGAAGACTTCTCGGATCTCCTTGTCGGGAACTAACAGAAGGTCTCCCGTGTGATCGACCGCGGCGTTGTTGACCAGCACGTCGAGTCGACCAAAGCGTGAAACTGCTGCGGAGGTGAGGGCATTGCCTGATTCTTCGTCTTTGATGTCCGTGGAATAGAAGTGCAGATGGGAACCGAGTGCCACTTCAAGTCGTTGCCCTCGCTCGATTGACCGCCCGGTTGCCAGCACCTGGGCACCTTCGGCTACCAGTCTGCGGGCGATTGTTTCCCCGATACCGGCAGTAGCGCCTGTGACCAACGCGACTTTGCCCGCTAGACGGGCGTTGGAAGTTGATTGCGATATCACTTTGAATCCTCTCGTAGGCACATTTCGTGCGTGCCAGATGTCTTCGCCTCCGCTTTCCAAACATTCCCTATCGTTTGGTGCTCTACCGGGGTACAGGTTTTGATTCCTTAGATGCGATGGCCGCAGTTGACTGCTACGAGTACGCGCGCACTGTCGACTGTGTTTGGAGTGGGCAGGCTGGTCCCTACTCACCGTCAGGAAGAGGCCGTGTTTGTACCGCTGCGGGCAATTTCCAGTGCCTGGTCGGCCAGTGTCAGGTGTTCGGGAGGAATGGCCGCCACCAGGGCGCCGAAGTTGTCCGCGTTGCGCCCGTCCTCGGGGACAAAGACGCGTACCACTTTGGTTTCGTCTACCTGCTGCCCAGGTTTCGCTGGAACCCGAGGCCACGTCCGGTGAGAATGAGCACTCCTTTGTTACACGGTGCCGATAAGGGCCCATATGTCGGGGAAAGGGGGAGGACCGCTAGGAGTGTCAGGTTGCGTCTGAGCCTTTGTGGTTCGTTGTCAGGAGAAGGAATTGAACCCTGAAGTACAGGGGCAGGCAACGAGCAGAGTGGGAAACCGGGATTTGCAGCAGTCGGTTTGGCTCTGTGATGGGCAGCGGAAGGACGGCAATTGGGTGCACAGCCGCCGGGCGGCGGTCTGCTTCGGCGTCAGATTCGGATTACCCGTGGAGGTGATTTTTATCCTTTGACCTTTATTGAGTGGGGATTGCTGAGGACCTGCGCTCCGAGGGGTCGCCTTAATCAGCTGGTGTGTTCCAGGATGCTGACCATTTGCTTGAAGCCGGCGGCGTGCGTCCGGCTGAGTTCGAGTGCAACCGGTTGCGGGCAGGAGGAGAACTTCGCTATGACAGTGTCGCTGACGGGGTCAATCCAAATGAATTGGCCGTGGATGCCTGCAGCGTAGACCGTGCCTCGGCTATCTCCGGGGACCCACCATTGGTTCCGGTAGGAGCCGTTGGGGTGGACTTTCTGGTAGCCGGTTCCTCTGGCCATTTGCGGGTCTCCGCCGCGCATCGTGTCGTTGATCCACCATGATGGGACGACCGTTTGCCCGTTGGCTTTCCCCTCTTCCAGCATGAGCTGTCCGATCTTGGTCAAGTCTCGTGCGGTACAGGCGATTCCTCCGTTCGCAAATGCGAAACCACCGGAATCAGTGGTGATGAGTGCATCATCGCTGGTCCCGAGCTGGGACCACAGTTCGTCGGAGACGACTTCGGCGTATCGCTTGCCGGTGACGTTCTCGATTATCCATGCCAGCACGTCTGTACCGGCCGAGCAGTACTGAAATGATCGGCCGTGTTCTCCGGCAGCTTTGAGGAGCGTGAGGAATTCGTAAGTGTCCTCTGGGTCTGTTTCGAGCTTGGGGCGCCAGCCGGCGATCCTATCCTGCTGCTGGACTTCAGCGGCCGCGTCCAGGTAGTTCTCGCTGTAGCGGACTGCGGCGGTCATGTCGAGTACTTGGCGGACCGTCGCGTTCCCGTAGGCGCTTCCCTTCAGCGGCGGGACGTAGTGGTGGACAGGCTGTTGCGTGTCTATGAGTCCCCGGCCCACCAAAATACCCATGGTAAGCGCGCAGACGGATTTGGAAACAGACATCAGGACGTGCCGGTCGTGCGGCTGGAAAGAGCCAAAATAGCGTTCCAGGACCAGTTTCCCGTGTTGAAGTACGACGATGGCATCTGTGTGCGTGGATTCCAGGAACTCCTCAACGCTGTGCCACCTCTCCGCGTGTTCCGGTGTGGCTGACTCACTTCCAGTAGAGGGCTCGGATGCTCTGCCTCGACGGATCGTTGCGGTAGTGATGAGTTCGCTGATGTGAGCGAAGCCCCAGCGATTGAATGGGCTTTCCTGCCAGTTGTCCAGGGTGACGTGCTCATTGAAGTCCTGGCCGGCATAGCGGTCGATCTTGCCGGGGCTGGTCAGAAGGGAACCATTTGCTGTTGTCTCTAGCATGTTTAGTCGCTGCCTTGCGTGGTGAGGGTGGGGAGGGCGTGGGAGTCTGCCAATTCGGGCCGGCCGCGCCCTGGGGCTGCCTCGAGGAGTCTGCGGGTGTAGTCGTGCTGTGGATCGGTGAAGATCCGTTCGGCTGGTCCGCTTTCTACGATCTTTCCGGTCTTCATGACAGCCACCTCATCGCTGAGATAGCGGACGACGTCCAGGTCGTGGGAGATGAGCAGATATGTGAGCCCTTTTTGTTGCTGCAGGTCCTGGAGCAGGTTCAGAATCTGGGCCTGGACGGAAACATCAAGGGCGCTGGTGGGTTCGTCCAGGATCAGGAGACGGGGCGAGGTGGCCAGGGCGCGTGCGATGCCGACGCGTTGGCACTGTCCTCCGGAGAGCTGGTGCGGGAGCCGATGGGCGTGCCCGGCTCCCAGCCCGACCTCGTCCAGCAGATTGTTTATTCTTGCTTGGAGGGCCTGCCCTTTCAGGGCAGTGTGGGTCCGGAGGGGCTCTGCCACTGAAGCGCCGATAGTCATTCGTGGATTCAATGATGCCACTGGATTCTGAAGTACTATTCCCATCCGGGAACGGATGGTGCGCAGTGCCTTGGGTCCGAGTTTGCCGAGGTCATGTCCTTCAAATATGGCTCGCCCGGATGTTGGGCGCATCAGCTGCATGGCGCAGCGGGCGAGGGTACTTTTGCCGGAGCCGGATTCTCCGACAAGGCCGTAGACCGTACCTTCCTTGATGCTAAGGGAGACGTCGTCGACTGCGGTGAAGACTCTTCTGTGGTGCGGGAACGTTTTGACGATGTTTTCGAGGGCGAGAACGTTGGTCATAGTTCGCCTTCCTGGAGGCAGGCGACTGCCTGGTGTGGCCCGGTCTCGGTGAGCAGCGGGTCGGTGAGCGAGCAGTCGGTGACTGCATGTGAGCAACGGTTTCTGAAGGCGCACCCTGTGAGGGATAGGAGGTTTCCCGGCACTGTTCCAGAAATAGCGTTCAGTCGCTGGCCGTGGGTTCGCCCTGCTGGGAGGGCGCCCAAGAGGCCGCGGGTATATGGGTGGCGTGGATTGTTCATGACCGCTTCCACAGGTCCGGTTTCGATCACCCTGCCTGCGTAAAGGACCGCCACCCGGTCACAGACATCGCGGATGATGCCAAGGTTATGGCTGATGAGCAGCACACCGAACCCAAACTTGTGTCGGAGCTCGTCAATGAGGACCAAAATTTGCCGGGCAACAGTAACGTCAAGAGCCGTTGTGGGCTCATCCAGGATCAAAAGCCGGGGCTGGCGTAGCAGAGCCATGGCAATCATGGCCCGCTGCAGCATCCCGCCGGACAATTGGTGCGGATAGCTGCGGTAGACCCGTTCAGGGTCCGGAAGGCCGACCAGGCTTAGATGACGTATGATTTCAGCTTTGCCTTCGGCCCTCGAGATCTGCCGGTGCCGGGCCAGGACATCGCTGAGTTGGCGGCCAAGCGTGAAGACGGGGTTGAAGGCAGTTCCAGGGTTCTGGAATACGATGGCCACCGAGCCACCTGGTTCTGACGAGGCCTGTAAGGGATCGTTGCCGATGGTCACTTGCCCCGTGCGCCGTGCACCGCGTGGAAGGATCCCCAAGGCTGCGAGTCCTGTCAGGGACTTGCCGCACCCCGTTTCCCCCACCAGGCCGAGGATTTCACCGGCGGAAACATCGAGGTCGATCCCGCGGACGGGGCGGTTGGTAAGCTTTCCCCGGTCGGTGAATTCGACGTTGAGGTCGCGGATGCTAAGTACATGTGTCATCGCTTTACCTGCCTGGGGTCAAGGAGGTCGCGCAGCGAATCTCCGAGGAGGTTGAATCCCAGGACGGCCAGAAAGATGGCCAGGCCCGGAAAGGTGGCTATCCACCAGGAACTGAATATGAGCCCGCGTCCTTCGGCGACCATCAGGCCCCAGTCGGGCAGGGGTGGCTGCGTTCCAAGGCCGATGAATGCCAGGGACCCGGCGGCCAGGATCACAGTGCCGATGTCGACGGTGGCTTGGACGAGGATGGGTGTCATGCAGTTGCGAAGTACATGGCGGCTGATGATGAGCAGTTGCGGAATGCCCATGGCGCGGGCTGCTTCGACATAGGAGCGTTCCCGAAGGGATTTTGCTTCCGCTCGTACAAGGCGCGCATACCAGGGCCACCAGCTGATGGCCAAGGCGATGCCGGCGTTGGTGAGGCTGGGCCCAAGGATCGCAACGGTCACCATGGCCAGGAGCAGAGGCGGGAAGGCCTGGAAGATCTCGGTCACACGCATCAAGGCTTCGTCGAGCCAGCCACCGCGATATCCGGCGACAGCGCCGAGGGGAATGCCGATGAGGGCCGCGGCCGCGACAACGACGGCAGAGATGGTCAGCGCCGGGTTCGCGCCCATGATGATGCGGCTGAGGACGTCACGACCGAGTTGATCTGTGCCGAGCCAGTTCAAGGCGTTGGGAGCGAGGTTTCGGTCGGAGGCATTGGTCGCCCCCATGCCCTGATCAGGGAAAGGTGCCAGCCATTGCCCAAAAACAGCAAGGATTACGACAAGGACTATGATCATCGCGCCAACAGCGGCCAAACGGTCACGGCCCAGGGTCTGTTTAAGTAGTTTGATCGGTGTGAGGGTGGCCTGTTCTCCGGCCGGCCCGGAACGGGTCGGGGCGGAGATTTGGGTCGTGGGGCTCATGACATGCTCACTCTGGGGTCGATTCGGGATTGCAGGATGTCCACCAGAAGGTTGGCCAGCAGGTATGCTGTGGCGCCCATGAGCGTAATTGCTATGATGGCTGGGTAGTCCACTGCAAGCATGGAAGATGTAGCGAACTGCCCAATTCCTGGCCAGTTGAAGACAGCTTCGACGAAGAATGTTCCGGTCAGGGCGTAGGCGGCAGCCATTCCGGCGATGGACAGGACTGGTGGTAGAGCATTTTTCAGGGCCAGGCGCCAACGGATGGCGGTCTCCCTCAGACCGTAGGCCCTGGCGGTGAAGATGTAATCCTGGTTCATGACATCGAGCATGGCGGCCCTGGTCATTCGTGCAACGAGTCCGAGGGGATATGCGGCCAAGGTGAGGGCCGGAAGTATCACGTGCTGCAAACCATCGGTGAAGGCCACGCCGTTGCCGGTGATCATGCTGTCTAACAGGGGAAGCCCGGTCACGTGAGAGATGGGGTTGGAGTATTTGATGGAGTTGCTGAATTGCCCAGTGGCCGGAAGTATGCCCAGCCCCCCAACGAACAACAGTTGAAGGAGCAGTCCGAGCCAGAAGGCGGGCACGGAAATCCCTCCGATGGAGAGGAAACGGATTGCTCCGTCGATGAATCCGCCGGGACGGCGGGAGGCAACCACGCCCAAGATGACCCCTGCCGAAACAGCGAGAACCATGGCAAACCCGATGAGTTCCAATGTGGCTGGGAGGCGGGTGAACAGCTCATCCAACACGGGGCGTTTTGTGGCAAGAGACTGGCCCCAGTCCCCGGTGATCAGCTTTGCGACGTAGTCGAAGTACTGTTCGAGGATCGGACGGTTAAAGCCGAGGTGCTCCCGGACCCTGTCCAGCTCGGCTGGGGGCGCCTTCGGGCCGGCGTAGATGACGGCCGGGTCGCTGGGAACGATGCGGGCAAGGATGAAGACGATCGCGGTAAGCACGGCGAGAACCAGCACCGAGGTGATGAGCCGCCGGGCGACGAAACGCAACATGGTTCTCCTTTTCTTGATTGTTGTGGCGGGATGGGCGGGCAGGGCAAGGGCCCGGGCTTTGTTGGTGCAGCCTGGGCCCTGCCTGCGTCGTATCGTTTAGGCGGCGCGTTTGATGGGGGCGAAGAAGGCCGTGAACGGGTAATTTTCGTTGTAGGCGGGAACTTCCAACCCGGCCGGAACGACTGAGACTGTGCGGGCATCGTAGAGGAATGCGGCAGGTGCTTCCCTATAGAGGAGGTCCATGGCTTCCTTATAAAGGCCCTGGGCTGCGTCCCTGTCCGTTCCCGTCAAGGTTGCCGCCTTGTCAACCAATTTGTCGTACTCCGGGGACTTCCAATAGCTCAGGTTGAAGGATGGCTTTTCGCTGGAATGGAACAGCGTCGTGAGATTGTCGCTGCCGGCGTCGCTGTAAGTCGGCCAGTAGTTAAGTACAAAGATGTCCTGGGCGCTCTGAGGATCAGCCTTTGCGCTGTCCCATTGCTGGTTGAAAAGTTCGGCTTTCACGTCCAGCTTCACACCGATTTTGGCGAAGGCGTCCTTGATCAGAGGCACGAACCGCGCTTCCGCGGGATTCTCGGAGGCGTAGGTGAGTTTGAGGTTCATGCCGTCGGCATGACCAGCTGAGGCCAATAGTTGCTTGGCCTTTTCCAAGTCCTGGGAGTACTGCGGGACGTCCTGGCTGTAGGGGAAGATGCCGCTGGGAGCAGGGCCGTGGGACTGCGTGCCGTAGCCCTGCCCTCCGATGTCAATGATCTCTTTGTACGGAATCGCGTAGCTGAGCGCGCGGCGGACCTCCGGGTCGTTGAGTGGTGCGCGGCTCGTGTTAAACATGGCCAGGAAGTTGAACGGTGAGTTGAAGTCTTTCACCGTGAACTTCGGATCGCTGGCCAGGGTCTTGACGTTTTCCAAGGGAATGTTGGTCGCGTAGTCCACCTCACCTGCGGTCAGCATCTGCTGGGCCGTGACTGCATCCGGGGTGATAGAGATGTCGACAAAGTCGACGTGCGATGCGGCCTTTTTGTTCCAGTAGCCGTCGTACTTCTTCAGCACGACCTTAGAGCCGGGCTTGTAGGAGTCGATGGTGTAGGGGCCGGAGCCCGCGTCGATTCCGGCCTCGAAGTACTTGTCATTCTTGGCGGATGCGGCCAGGGCCTTCGGGGCAACGATCCAGGCGCCGTAGGTCGAGGAGGCGACGAGGTCCATCGGCGCAGCGTACTTCAGCTGCAGCGTGACAGTGGAGTCGTCCGGGGCGGTAACGCTCTCCACCGGTGCCCAGATGAAGGATGCGGCTGCATGGTCCCTGGCAGCGTCGATGCTGGCTTTGACCGCCGCGGCATTGATCGGCTCGCCGTCGTGGAAGGTGGCTCCGGAGCGGATCTTGAATGTCCAGGATTTTCCGTCGGCACTGGCGCTCCAGGACTCGGCTATTGCCGGGGAATACGCTTCTGCGGAACCTGCAGGGTTCTTCCAAAGCAGGGGTTCGTATATGTTGCCCATGTAGAGGGCTTCGGTGGAAAACGAACGAACCGGATCCCACGTAGTGATGGCTGCAGATGCGGCCACAGAGAAAACGTCGGGGCCGGAAGAAGCTTTGGGTGCGGCAGGACTGCATCCCGCCGCGCTAAGGGCAACGACGGCGGCTGTGGCCGTGACAAGCACCGTCCGAGCCGGGTGTGGAAATGAGAGTGCCAACAGAGACTCCTTGAAGAAGGGTGGGAAGTGTGACGAGTCTAACTAGGTGTACCTATGCCTGGGAAATGCCTATCATGAGTAAAACTCATACCTTGGAGGCATAGTGGACTTGAGGCACTTGACGTATTTCCTGAGCATCGTTGATGAAGGATCAATCAATGCCGCTTCACGCTGTTTGCGGGTGGCCCAACCCTCTTTATCCCGGCAGCTTCGCTCCTTGGAGCAGGATCTCGGGCTCACCCTCTTCGATAGGTCAGGAGCAAAATTGTCGCTGACCGCGGCGGGCACTGCGTTTCTGCCCATCGCCAAGGACCTGGTCACCCGCGCCGCCCAGGCCAAATCATCCGCGCGGGCGATGGCCGGAGGTTCGGTGCAACGGCTTACGGTAGCGGCAGCCTCTGCCACCGTCGCCGACATCATCGCCCCTTTCATTGTCTCGCAGGGGCCCGATGGAGTCCTGACCAATGTTGTCGAGGCGACCCCTGAGTTTGTCTACTCGGCGTTGCAGGACGGTAAGGCTGACTTCGCTCTGGGAACAAAGCCCCCACCATCCGAGCTCAAATCGGTTGTAGTTGGCAGGGCGTTCCTTTGGGCCCAGTGCAACGCCAAACATCCTCTTGCCGGGAGGGAGAAAATCAGCCTCCAGGAACTCGTCCAATGGCCTCTCATAACCATGACCGCTGATTTTGGTGTCCGCACAATGTTCGATGATGCTGTTAGCACTGAGCGCCTCACCTACACGACCGGATTTGAAGTACGCTCGGCCGTGGTCGGCCAAGCCTTGGCAGCCGCCGGCAAAGGCATCTGCGTGCTCTCGGATGATCCGAATTTCGGGGTGCACGCCATGCCCATCACTCATCGGGGAAAGGACCTCGTGTTCACTCTTTTCGGTGTCTGGAATCCGCTGCATTTCGCCGCGCCTGCGATAAGGGAGTGCCTGCAGAACCTTTCACGTTTCACCTCGGAGCTGTACCCCGCCGCTCGAATATAGAGGGGATGCAATCCTCAACTCTCGGCCCTGGTGGTTGAGCGGCCTCTCGAACTCTGAGTGCTAAAAGCTCACGAGATTCGCGGGGCGTGGCTCCGGGGGCAGTGGCCATCGACAGGAGCTCTCGAAGCTACTTCCACTGCCTATAAAACGCCGATACTGGACCTTTCGTGAACCTGGGGGAGTGATCGAACCAGGCACTCTTCGCCCACGCAGGAGGATGGGTGCGAGAGCCTGGCTAGTCTTCCTTGACTTCTTTCAGGACCGCACGCGCAGCTGCCGCGTCGTGAAGCTCGTAAGGTACTTCTCCTGTTCTTCGATCCTGCGGCGGTAGAAGTCGTGGGCGGCCTGTTTTGTGATCCCCAGCGATTCGCGGATCTGGGCCCACTTCGGTCCGGATACCGCGACATCTTTTGGGGGCAACGACCCCGAGGACTGCATCGCCGGAGCATGCCGACGCACCGGGGTGCGCGCCCGATGAGTGGCGCCCGTCAACACTTGCTTGTGTCTGCTGTTGCTCGGGGAGTCAGCTGAGCTGCAAGTTGTTGCCGGTCTTGGCTTTTACCATGTTCGTCGCGTAGCTGATCAGGAATTCGTACTCGTCTTCCGGCGTCAGGTCGCCGAGGAGTACATCCATTACGAGGCCGTCCTCGAGGGCTACGAAGCTCCGGGCCAAGAATCCTGCTGGCGCTGAGAGGGTGAAGGCATCCTCCTGCGCGCCTCGTTCCAGGATCCCTTTGTAGAGGTTCGTTTGACGCTCCACGAACGCCATCTGCTGCCGGGCGGCTGCTTTGTTGCGCAGATAAACTGGGATGAGTTCCACGAGGATCCGGGAAGCGGTTTCGCTTTCCCCGGGCCAAGGTACGCCCGAGTGGATGCAGGCCCTCAGTTGCGCTTCAGGGTCGCTTTCGGCTTGGATGCGGGCCTCCCGGCGGTCACAGTACTCCGTCACGCCTTGATGGAAGACCTCGCTGAAGAGCTCGTCGACGTCCCTGTAGTAGTACAGCACCGCAGCCGGGGTGACGCCCGCTTCGTTGGCAATGTCGGAAAGGCGGGCCGCTGATGACCCCTTGTCCAGCAGGACTCGTCCTGCTGCTGCTACGAGTTGATCCCGGCGTGCGGTCTGATTCCGTGGTCTTGCCATGCTCACCATGCTTTCACACTGGCCTCGAAGTGACCCTTGACACACCCCAGTTCGTTAATTATTCTTTAATTAATATTTAGTTAATGAAATCTCCCACGATAGGAATGCTACCGTCATGACTCGACTTCTCCCTCTGGCTCTTGTGCAATCACCTGCTGAGTCCTTGACTGATTTTGCTGCTGGTCTCGAGCGAAGGGTCAAAGCGCATGCCGTCGCCGACCTTTTCGTTTACCCGGAGCTTCACTTGAACACGGTGGATTCTGCCGGGTTTGTGGACCGGCAGGCCTACATGGAAGCCTCGGCAGAACCTCTTGATGGCCCGCGCGGCCGTACCCTTGCTGAGCTTGCCGGAGACCTTGGGATCTGGCTTTTGCCTGGCAGCGTGCTTGAACGTGGTACGGACGGGCATATCTACAACACCGCCGTTGTCTACTCTCCACAAGGAAAAGCAGTAGCCGCGTACCGAAAGATCTTTCCCTGGAAGCCCTATGAGACCGTTTGTTCCGGTAAGGACTTCGTGGTCTTCGACATGACCGGCTACGGCCGCGTCGGTTTGTCAATTTGCTACGACGCCTGGTTCCCCGAACACAGCAGGCATCTGGCCTGGATGGGGGCAGAGCTCGTTCTCAATGTTGTCCAGACGCCGACCAACGATCGTGTGCAGGAAGTTGTTATCGGTCAAGCCAATGCAATCGTGAACCAGAATTTCGTTGCCAGTGTGAACGCGGCGGGCCCGCACGGGGTTGGACGTAGTTTCCTGGTTGATCCTGAAGGCCGCGTGCGAATTTCGGCAACCGGGCCCGAAGACGCGACATTGGTTGATGTGATCGACCTGGACCAGGTAGGGAACGTCCGTCAATATGGCACAGCGGGCGTCACCCGCCCCTGGGACCAGTTCGCTGAAAACGACGACAGCATTCCATTGCCGCTATACGCCGGCCAGCTTGATCCCCGCCTTTGGCGGCAGACCAACGCCCCGTCAACCCTGACCAACCTCAGCACTGCCCCAGCCTAAGGAACTCCCCATGTCCGCTGAGAACATTAAACTTACCCCCAAGCTATCCCTGCTATCGGTGGTCGTGTTCGGCTTGGCCTATATGGCCCCGGGAATCGTAATGACGATCTTCGGTATCATCTCCTCCACCAGCGACGGAACAGCCCCGACAGCATTCGCCCTCGCCACGGCCGCGATGCTGCTGACTGCCCTCAGCTACGCGAAAATGGCAAAGATCTTTCCGAACTCGGGATCGGCCTACGTGTATGCACGACGGCTCCTCGATTCCCGTGTCGGTTTCCTCGTCGGGTGGGCAATCCTCCTCGACTACCTCTTCCTTCCCACCGTGGCCTGGCTGTTCCAATCGTTCTACCTTGCAGCGCAGTTTCCCGGCATCCCCGTCTGGGCCTGGCTCGCTCTGAACGCTGGACTGACAACGATCATCAACGTCACGGGAATCGTGCTCACTGACCGTGTCAATAAAACGCTGACCCTTCTGGTTGTTACCCTCATCGGGATCTTCATCGCCTACTGCCTGGCCTACCTCGGGGGCAACCCGCCTGCGTCGTTCACAGACCCCTTCTGGAACAATGCCACGACGGTCGGCGGCGTCGCTGCCGCAGCCGCTATCGCGGCCTACGCCTTCCTGGGATTCGACGCCGTCAGCACACTCAGCGAAGAAACCAAAAACGCCCAGCGCAACATTCCCCGCGCGATCCTCCTGACCGTCCTCGTCGGCGGAATAATCTTCGTCGTGGTCTCCTACATCATGCAGCTCGTTCACCCAGGCGGAGACTTCGAGCACGCAGCGACCGCAGCATACTCCATGCAGGTCCTCGTCGGCGGGCAGTTCTACGCCAACATCACCAACATGCTCTTCATCATCGGCGGGTTCGCATCGGGCCTCGCCATCCAGGCCAGCACCAGCCGACTCCTCTACGTCATGGGCCGCGACGGAGTCCTACCCCGCAGGCTCTTCGGACGCCTCCACCCCCGAACCAAAACGCCCATCTTCAACCTGGTCCTCGTCGGTGCCGTGGCCATGCTGGCACTGAACATCTCTTTGGAAACGGCAACCTCCTTCATCAACTTCGGAGCCTTCCTGGCATTCACAGCCGTCAACTTCTGCGTCATCGCCTACTTCATCCGAAACCGCCGGCAAGGCAAAAGGCTTTCGATCATTGGCTTCATCGTCCTACCAATACTGGGCGCCGCGGTCGACATCTACCTTCTAACCCAGCTCAGTCCCATCGCCATCACCATCGGCTGCTGCTGGATCGGTCTGGGAGTTGTTTATCTAACCTTCCTCACCAAAGGATTCCGCAAGGAACCACCAGAGATGGACCTCCACGACCGTGAGAGGCAGCCGGGCGAACCCACCAAGGAGGTTCAGCAACCAAACGCTGACGACACGCGGTCAACTAAGCGGAATGCCAGCCAGGCCCAGCCCACCGAAATCTAACCCCCATCACCAATACAAGGACGGGCCAGGCACCAGTGCCCAGGCCCGTCCCTCTGTGTGGCGGGTGCCATCTCGAGAAACGGGACCTAATCAGCGCCATTGCCACCGTTCCCTTTCACACCCGATCGGCGCTCTCCAAAGTCGTACCGTTCCGTAGTGACAACCCACTGCATCCCGGGCTGCGGAACCGCCACCCGGGATGCGGTGCAAGTTCGGTGGCAAACCTCCGGTCAAGAGAATCCGATCGGGCGAGTATGCCATCGCTGAAAACCATTTCTTCGTCCCAAAGATCCGATTCGCTACGTGCGTGCCCACATCATGAGCATCAAATCAAAGGCGATACTAAGAGCAAATCAGGAGTCCAATGATCATCACGATCGAGGCCGGTCGCTACTTCCACATCACAGGCCTATCCCCGACGGAAATCGCAGACAGTATCAACACGGCTGTAGAGATGGCCCGCGACCACTCGATGACAGAAGGATGGCAGGGCATTCTCGTCACCCGCCACGGACCTGATATGTACACAGTGAACCTCAGCGCTGATGTTCCCTACGGAGTAACTGTGGAACGGGACCTGCCGCAAGAAGTCCCGAGCAGGTGCCGGACGGCTGAGAGCTCACCGCAGCCGTGCC
>NZ_JBFTKG010000039.1:0-37678 GCF_056395825.1 Arthrobacter sp. 05T47
CCCTCGACGGCGGGACGAGGCGGGACGGGTCGACGGCGGGACGCGGGACGGCCCGACGGCGGGACGACCCTACGAGTAGTAGCGGCCCAGGGTTTCGGCCTTGAACTCGAAGAAGTCGCCGGCCTCGATGGCGAGCCGGGCGTCGTCGACCATCTTCACCACGAAGCGCTCGTTGTGGATCGAGATCAGGGTGGCCGAGACCATCTCCTTGGCCTTGAACAGGTGGTGGATGTAGGCCCGSGAGTAGTTCAGGCAGGCGTAGCAGTCGCAGCCKTCCTGCARCGGGCCGAAGTCGCGCTTGTACTTGGCACCGGAGAGGTTGTASCGGCCGGTGGGGTGGTAGAACGCCGAGTTGCGGGCCACCCGGGTGGGGGAGACGCAGTCGAACGTGTCCGCGCCGTTCTCGATGGCGGTGAAAATGTCGTCCGGTTCGGAGATGCCCAGAAGGTGCCGCGGCTTGTTCTCCGGCAGCTCCTCGTTGCACCAGCGCACGATCGTGCCGAGGTTCTCTTTCTCCAGTGCCCCGCCGATGCCGAAGCCGTCGAAGTTCATGGCGCCGAGATCGCGGCACGCCTTGCGGCGCAGATCCTCGTACTGGGCACCCTGGATCACCCCGAACAGGGCCTGGTAGGGCTTTCCGGCGCGCTCGTCCGTGAGCCGGAAGTGCTCGGTGATGCAGCGTTCGGCCCAGCGCCTGGTCCGTTCCAGGGACTCCTCCTGGTAGCCGCGGGAGTTCTGCAGCGTGGTCAGCTCATCGAACGCGAACATGATGTCCGCGCCGATCTGGTGCTGGACATTCATGGAGATCTCGGGGCTGAAGCGGTGCCGGTCGCCGTTGAGGTGGCTCTTGAACCACACGCCTTCCTCGTCCACGTGGGCCAGGCGTTCCTTGCCGGGGGCTACGGCGTCGTCGGGTCCTGAGCTGTCTACCGATTTCATGTCGATGACTTTTTTGAACCCCGAGCCCAGGCTCATCACCTGGAAACCGCCGGAATCCGTGAACGTGGGCCCGCGCCAGTTCATGAACGCGCCCAGCCCGCCGGCCTCGTCCAGGATGTCCGCGCCCGGCTGCAGGTACAGGTGGTAGGCGTTGGCCAGCACGGCCTGCGCGCCGAGATCGGCGATGGATTCCGGCAGCACGGATTTGACCGTCGCCTTGGTGCCGACCGCGATGAACGCCGGGGTCTGGATCTCCCCGTGCGGGGTGGCGATGGTGCCGGTCCGGCCCAGGAATTCACCGCCGTTTCCGGCTACCTGCGCGGACGACGGCGGGCACGTCTCGCTCAGGCGCTTGCCCACGCGGAAGGAAAACTCGGACTGCCGGGCAGGCGCGGGCGAAGACCCGGGCAGAGACCCGGGCAGAGACCCGGGCAGAGACGCGGGCAAGGACTCGGGCAGAGACGAAGAGTCAGGATTGGCTGGCACGGTTCAAGTGTGCCAGCTAACGCTGCCCTTGCCTTAGTGGACGGGATCCGATGTGGGGTAGTTCTCAGCCCGCCACTTGTCCCAGTAATTGCGGACCGCCTCCAGCTGGTGGGCCCCGAGGTCGTAGGTGGAGACGATCGCGAGGGATCCGCCGTCGGGCCGGACATCAGCGATGGCGGGCTGGTCCGCCACGATCAGCAGCCCCTCTCCGTGCTCGGCGTAGTGGTGCACCGTCAGGCCGACCTGGTGGTTGCTGCGGAACCACACCTTGCCGGAGAGCTCCTCGCCCGTGGGCAGGGTGAGCGAATACGCGTCCCCGGGCGCCGGGACGTCGCTGAGCCCGAGTTTTTCTATTGCGGAACCGCCGGTGCCGGGCACGGAGAAGAAAAAGGTCCGGCGCTTGCTGTGCGGGTGCCGTTCCAGGGCAAAGCGCAACTGGTGCAGGAAGGTCAGCCAGCCCTGGGTGATGTCCTCATCCCAGGCCGCCCACTCGGAATTGTGGTCGATCGCCGCCCGGGTGACGCTGACTTCCGTGCCCGTGGGGACGGGTTTCAAGGTAAAGACGTCTCCGCCGTCGACCACCAGGGAGGTGTGGTCTGCGCCTTCGACCACATTGGGGCCGAAGTAGATTTCCTTGATTTCGGCCTCTTGGTCATCGGCCACCCAGCCGTGCCATTGGGCGATCAGGGCGGGTTCGCGCAGCATGGTCCAAACTTGCTGCGCGTCAGAATTAATTACAACGCTCAGATTGTTCGTCATGGGGTGAATCTACAACGCCCGGGCCCCGAACGGGTAGGGCCATCCACGGAGGGCCCCAACGGGCGGGGGACCGGCTTCAGGCGCGGACCGACTCGAGTTCGTTGCCGATCCGGCGGTCCAGCTCGGTGGCGCCGATGGTTTCGGAGCCGCCATGCGCGCGCAGGAACAGGAGTGCCTCAAGCCGCAGCAGCCGCCATTCGCGTTCCGCGTCCGGGTTCGCGTTGTCGATCGAGCGGAAGATTTCCTTGTCGTACAGGTTGGGCTCGTTGAGCGAGCGCTGCCGGACCTTGGCGTTGATCCTGGCCTTGAACGGGTCCATTTCCATGTCCTCGGGCGCGCGGAGGAGTTTCTCGTAGATCCCGGCGCGCTGGTCCTGCCCGAGCTGGCCGCAGATGTAGCTGGACAGCGCCAGGGTTGACTCCACCGAGGCCCAGCGGTCGGGGTTGCCGTCGAACGGCAGGACGTTGAGGAGGTCGGCTACCGCCAGGGCGTTCTCGGCGTCCTTGAGGATGATGAAGAGCTCGTGCGCGAGGTCGCTGAGGTCCTTCAGGCAGCTTCCGGACTTGGTGTTGATGCCCTTGGCGAGCCGTTCGCCGAGCAGCTGGACACCGACGGAGCCGGGATGGGCCTCGGCCACGGCCTCCACCACAGACTCCGGCGTGCCCTCCGGGGCCGGGATGAGCGCCAGGTCCGCCTCGCTGGGCTGGCTCACCGCGGGCGGTGCAACCGGCAGCGGAGGAACGACGACGGCGGCCGCGTCAAGTGCCTCACCTTCCGGCTCGGAGGACTGCCCGGACGCCCGATCGTCGCCGCCGTCAGAAGCACCGCCGTCGGAAGCGCCGTCGGATATAACTGCGATGCCCGGCTCGGCATCCGCCGCGAGCCGGATCGTGGACCCTGCCGCGATCCGCAGCATGCCGCCGCCGCTGAGGGTCGCCAGGACCATTGCGGGAGTGCCGAAATCGTCGGCTTCGACGTCCACGCGCTGGACCTCGGCGGAGCGGTCTCCGTCGGGCAGGATCAGGTGGTCGCCGGCCTGCAGAGAGCCAGCCTGCTGTTCACTGTAGTTCCGGGAGGCTGGGGGGTGGGTCATCGGGAGTCCTTAAAGTTCTCTTGCGGTCCGCCCAACAGTCTACAAAATCGGGTGCGTGAAGTCGGGGACGCAGCGGAGCCCCCGAGCGTCCCGGCCGTCGCCGGACCCAAAGGAGCCGGCTAGTTGCCGACGCCCGCGAAGGCCAGCGCCTGCCGGATCAGGGCCCCGCGGCCGCCGCTGAATTCGAGCTGCACGTCCGAGCTCATGACCTCCTGTGGGGTCATCCACGTCAGCTCGAGGGCGTCCTGCCGCGGGGAGCAATCACCCGTGACGGGAATGACGTACGCCAGGGAGACGGCGTGCTGGCGGTCGTCCGTGAAGCCGGTATGGGACGGCGACGGGAAGTACTCGGCCACCGTAAACGGCACCGGGCTGACCGGCAGCTGCGGGAAGGCCAGCGGGCCCAGGTCCTTCTCCATGTGGCGGAGGAGCGCGGCGCGGATGGTCTCGCGGTAGAGAACGCGGCCGGACACCAGGGAACGGACCATGGTGCCGTCCTCGTCGGCCTGCAGGAGGGTGCCGACCTCGTTCACGAACCCGAGCGGGTCCAGCCGGACCGGAACAGCCTCGACATAGACCATCGGCAGCCGGCCACGGGCTTCGAACAGGTCGTCGTCGGAGAGCCAGCCGGGATTCGGGTCAGGGGTGCGCACGTTCATGGTTAAGTTCTACCCCATCCCCGACCCGAACCCGGTTCCGTCACTCAGATCGCCAGCACCGATTCCAGCGGCTCGCCGGCCGCGATCCGTGCCAGCAGCGCCGGTTCGGCGGCATCGGAGGCCAGTGCCTGGCCCAGGACCGCGGCCGCGGCGTCGGGGGACAGGACGATCACGCCGTTGTCGTCCCCGAGCACCCAGTCGCCCGGATTGACTTCGACGCCGCCGCACTGCACCGGGACGTTCACGGCGGAGCCGCCGCTGCGGACCCTTTTGGTGGTCAGGCACGAGGTTCCGCGGGCGAAGACCGGCAGGCCGGTGGCGCGGAGCTCCAGGATGTCGGTGGCCACGCCGTCGACGACGACGCCGGCCGCGCCTTGCGCGCTGGCCGCTGCCGCGGTGACCGCGCCCACCGGTGCGTGCCGGTGGTCACCGGACATGTCCACCACCAGCACGGCGCCCGGGTACAGCTCAAGGAGGGCGCGGTTCATCGCGTAGGCGTCGTTATCCGCGATCCGCACCGTGACCGCGGGGCCTGCCACCTTGACGCCCTCGAGCAGCGACCGGATGGCCGGATCCGCGAATCCTTCCTCCAGGAAGTGCCCGATTGTCGGGTAGCTGACGGCGGCGAGCCCCTCGGCTAGCGCCCCGCTCACTGTGCTGACGGCGCTCACTCAGCCTCCCGCGTCGTCGTGCGGGCAATCACGGCCACGCATTCGATTTCCAGCGCGACGCCCCACAGGCTGACGCAGACGGTGGTCCGCGCCGGCTTGGCGGTGCCGAAGAACTCGGAGTAGACCCGGTTGTAGGGCTCGAGCTGGTCGGGATCCGTGAGGTAGCCGTTGACCTTGACCACGTGTTCCAGGCCGGATCCGGCCTCCTCAAGCACGGACCGGAGGTTGATGATGGTCTGGCGCACCTGGTCCTCGAACGTGTCCGGCTGGTCATCCAGGCCGCTGATCGCGGGAATCTGGCCGGCGGTGAACACGAAACCGTTGGCGGCCACAGCCTGGGAGAACGGCCCGACGGCGGCCGCGCCGCCCGGGATCTGGGCGATCCGGCGGACGGCCCCGTCTACCGGAAGATCAGCGGACAGATCAGCGGGAAGAACTTCCTGCGGAACGCTCATTTGGCGGCCACTGCGTCGGCGGAGGAGTGAGTGGCTGCGTCGGTGGCTGTGTCCGTGGGGGCGGAGTCGACGGCGTCGATGTTGCCGTGCCGGGTTTCGGTCAGGACAAACAAGGCTCCCAGCGAGACGAGGGCGGCGGCCATGATGTACCAGGCGATGGAGGAACTCTGGTGGGTCATGCCGAGCAGCCAGGTGGTGATGAACGGAGTGGCGGCGCTGCCGAGGAGCCCGGAGAGCATGTAGGCCACGGACAGCCCGGAGTAGCGGACCTTGGAACCGAAGAGCTCGGCGAGGAACGTGGCGATGGGCCCGTAGTTGGCGGCGAAGGCCGTCATCATGGCGAGGTAGGCGACGAACAGCAGCGGCACGGACTTGGTGTCCATGAGCCAGAACATCGGGAACGCCAGGGCAGCCTCGGCGGCCACGCCGGCGTAGATGATCGGCTTGCGGCCATGCTTGTCAGAGAGCCGGCCGAAGAAGGGGATCAGGACAAAGCACAGGGCGCAGGCGGCCAGGACCACCCACAGCATGAGGGCCTCCGAGTGGCCCAGTTCCTTCTTGCCGTAGGAGACACCGGAGGCGACCAGCAGGGTGAAGGTGCTGCCGGTGGACAGGGTGGCGACGCCGCCGAGGATGACCTGCTTCCAGTACTTGGCCATGAGGGCTGCGAAGGGCAGCTTGGCCTTGGCGCCTGCGTCCTTGACCGCCTGGAAGGACGGGGTTTCCTCGATGTGCAGCCGGATGTAGATGCCCACGGCCACAAGCAGGGCGGAGGCCAGGAACGGGATGCGCCAGCCCCAGCTGAGGAGGGCTTCGCTGCTGACGCTCGAGGCGACAATGAGGAACGCGACGTTGGCGATCAGGGTTCCGGCGGGCACACCCACCTGGACCAGTGAGCCGTAGAACCCGCGCTTGGAGGCCGGAGCATGCTCCACCGTCATCAGCACGGCGCCGCCCCATTCGCCGCCGAGGGCCAGGCCCTGGATGACGCGCAGGAAGAGCAGCAGCAGCGGAGCCATGATCCCAATGCTGTTGTAGTCCGGCAGCAGGCCGATGGCGAAGGTGGCGGCGCCCATGGTCAGCAGGGAAATCAGGAGCATGGATTTGCGGCCCAGCCGGTCCCCGAAGTGACCGAAGATGATGGCGCCGACCATGCGTGCGATGTAGGCGGAGGCGAAGGTTCCGAAGGCGAGCATGGTGCCCACGATGGGGTCGAAGCTGGGGAAGAAGATCTTATTGAACACCAGGGCGGAGGCGGTGCCGAATACAAAGAGGTCGTACCACTCGACGGTGGTGCCGATGACGCTGGCGAGGGCGATTTTGCGCATTTTGGCCAGGTCCAGGCGGGCAGCCGCGAGGGAGGTGGTTTCTACCGATTGAGCCATCAATATCTCCTGATGGGGGTGCGGGGACGAATGTCCAGTGCAAGGTAGTAGCCAACTATTCTGTGTTGGTGATCACAGCTCAATGGCGAAAACCCCACCAATAAAGGCCCCGAAGTGTGTGTTCACACAACCCTTACGCCCAGGCGACCACCAGCCGTGCTGCCTGGGCCGGGATGGTCAGGTCGATTCCTGTCAGTTCCTGGAAGCGGTTGAGCCGGTTCAGGATGGTGTTCCGGTGGCAGAACAGCTGCTCCGCCGTGGCGGTGATGTTCCCGGTGGAGAGGTAGTGCTGCACCGTTTCCCTGAGCCGTTCCCGTTCCCCGCCGCGGCATTCCTCCAGCGATTCCTCCAGCTGGGCGGCGAGGTCCAGCCCGGCGTCCTGGAGGTTTTGCTGGGCCAGCCGGCTCCACGCGGCGTCGGCGGAAAGGGGTCCGGCGTCGCCCGGGCGAAGCAGCGCAGCGAGGCTCTCCGCGGTGCGGGCCGCGGCGGGGAGGCCGCGCAGTCCGTGCACCTGGGGGACGTAGCCGCAGGGAATATCGGCCACGAGCGGCGGCAGTTGCGGCGCGCTTCGCGCATCCCGGGACCTGCCCGCGGCCGGCGGCCCCGACAGCAGCGGCCAAAAGAGGTAGGTGTTTCCGCCGGATTCGTGCAGGAAGATCTTTTGGCGGCGCTGGGCGGCGCCGAACTGGGTCGCGGCCGCATGAAGGCGGGCCCCGGCCTCGCCGCTGGCCGCCACCAGGCCGCAGCGGACCTCGGGCCCGATGCCCAGGGCGGCGCCCACCTGCGACGACGTTTCGGCGGACGGCGTGCTCTGGTTGAACAGCCGGGCGATGAATTCGTGCTGGATGCTGGACTCTTCCTGGGCCATGCGCACGCGCTCGGTCAGGTAACTCATGTGGGTCCGGGTGGCGAATTCGTCGACGACCCGCCACACCAGGTCCACCCGGGAGGCGAGCAGGCCTGCGTCCTGGGGCGCGGCGATCTCCAGGAGGTCGGCCCAGAGGATGCTGAAATCCAGCCGCACCGCCGAGGTCAGGGATTCCGGCGGGATCCCGGCCCGGGCCCGCTTGGACCCGAGGTCCGAGGCAAAGTCGAGCAGCCCGTCCCGCGCCGTTTCCGCCGGTCCCCGGAGGCCGTGGATCAGCCGGCGGAACGTTTCCCGTGCCGTGTCCCGGATTTCCAGGACGGTCACCTGGCTTTCGCCGTACTCCGGGATTTGCCGGACCCGGGCCGTGAAAGCCTGGGCCAGGATGTCCAGCCGTCCTTCCAGCTGGTCCACGAGTTCACTCCAGCGGAACGCATCCCCCGGCGATTCAAAATTGTGCATTCTCACATTCTAGAGGCTGTAATGCGTGGCGCACTGCTAGTCATTTTGGGAAAATCTACTGGCAGAATGGAATGACGCACCAGGGGTGAGCCCAATCACACCCGCCGGAGGCGTCCCGCCCGCATCGTCTCGGCCGGAATCGTCGCTGGCCAAGGGGATGACCGCACGGGACCGCCGCCGACCAGTCACATTTATTTGGAGTAAATCATGGCAAGCAGCGCAAGCAACGCCACCACCATCGCCAGCCCGCAGTTACCCGGGGTTGTCGATGAGAGCGTGGCCAAGAAAGTCGCCCTCGCGGCCCTCGTCGGGACGGCGCTGGAGTGGTACGACTTCTTCCTGTTCACCACCGCCGCGGCGCTGGTGTTCAACGCGCAGTACTTCGTGTCGCAGGACCCGTTCGTCGCGGCCATGAGCTCCTTCGCCACTCTGGCCGTGGGCTTCGTGGCCCGCCCGATCGGCGGCTTCATCTTCGGAGCCCTGGGCGACAAGGTGGGCCGGAAGAAGATCCTCATGGTCACCATCGTGGGCATCGGCCTCGTGACCGGGCTCATCGGCCTGCTGCCGAACTACATGGCGATCGGCGTCGCAGCCCCCATCCTGCTGGTCGCGCTGCGCATCCTGCAGGGCCTCGCCGTCGGCGGCGAGTGGAGCGGCGCGGTAATCATCGCCGTCGAAAACGCCCCGGTCGCCAAGCGCGCCCGCTACGCCGCCCTCCCGCAGCTCGGCTCGCCGATCGGCACCATCCTGTCCTCGGGCGGGTTCTTCGGAATGCTTTACCTGGTGGGCCAGGCCAACTTCGACGCCTGGGGCTGGCGCATCCCGTTCATCGCGGCGATCCCGCTGCTGGCCGTCTCGATGTGGATCCGCAGCAAGCTCAGCGAGTCCCCGGAATTCGAAGCCCTCATGGAGTCCGGCGAGACCGAGCACGCCCCCATCCGCGGCGTCCTGACCAAGAGCTGGCGCCAGATCCTGGTAGGCATGTGCTCCGCGTTGCTGGGCATCGGCGGTTTCTACCTCATCACCAGCTTCGTGGTGTTCTACGGCACCAAGGTGCTCAAGATGCCCTCCGAAACGCTGCTGCTCGGCTCGCTGCTGGCCGCCGTCGTGGAAATCTTCGCCCTGATCTGGGCCGGGCGCATGGGCGAGAAGTTCGGCGCCAGCAAGGTCATCCTCTGGGGCGGCATCGCCTCGGCCGTCATCGCCATACCCGTCTTCCTCGCCATCGACACCGCCAACCCCGTCCTGGTCGTCCTGGCCATGATCGTTGGCGTGTCCACCCTGTCCATCCCGTACGCGGTGTCCGGAACGGCCCTGACCGCACTCTTCGCCACCAAGGTCCGCTACACCGGCGTCGCCATCACCTCCAACAGCGCCGGCGTCATCTCCGGCTTCGTGCCGCTGATCGCCACGGCCCTCGTCGCCGCCAACGGCAACTCGTTCTGGCCCGGCGCCATCATCTTGCTGGTGGTGTCCGTGCTGACCGCACTGTCCGGCATTTTCCTCCCCGCGCTGAGCATTGAAGAAAAGGGAATGAAGCATTGAGCACCACAACAACCGCAGGGCACCTGATTGTTGCCCAGCTGGAACGGGCCGGCATCCAGCGCGTCTACGGCGTCCCCGGCGAGAGCTTCCTGGATGTGCTGGACGGCCTGCACGGCTCCTCGATCGAAACCGTGGTGACCCGCCACGAAGGCGGCGCCGGGTTCATGGCCCTCGCCGAAGGCCGGCTGACCGAACTTCCGGGCGTGGCCATGGTGACCCGCGGTCCCGGCGCCGCCAACGCGTTCATCGCCGTCCACACCGCGCACCAGGACGCCACCCCGATGATCCTGTTCGTCGGCCTCATCCCGGTGGCGGACCGCGGCCGGGAGTCGTTCCAGGAATTCGACATCAACGCCTGGTTCGGCAGCACCGCCAAGAAGGTGGTGACGCTCGACGACGCCGCCTCCGCCGCCCGCGTGGTGGATGACGCGATCTTCACGGCCCTCAGCGGCCGGCCGGGTCCAGTGGTGATCGGCCTGCCCGAAGACGTGCTGGTCCACGCCATCGAGTCCGGAACCGTCGAGCCCCGCACCGTCGCCCGGACCGAACCGGCGGCGGCGGACCTCGCCGGCCTCGAAACGAAGCTGGCCGCGGCCAGGAAGCCCCTGATCGTGGTGGGCGGCGAAGGCTGGGACCAGGCATCCTCCGACGCGCTGGCCGGCTGGGCCTCCCGGCACGGCGTCCCCGTGCTTGCGGACTTCCGCGCCTACGACGCCGTCCCGCACTCCAGCGACTCCTACGCCGGCTACCTCGGCTACGCCCGCAGCGACGCCAACGCCCGCCGCCTCGACGAGGCCGACCTGCTGCTGTTCGTCGGCTGCGTCCGCGCCGACGTCCTCTCCGACGGCTACAAGCGCGGACTGGATGCCGTCACCGTCGTCGTCCACCCCGGCGCCGACCTGCTGGGCCACTTCGGCCGGCTGGACCAGCACATTCCGGCCCACGTCGCATCCTTCGCCACGGCACTCGCCGGCACGGAATCCGCGGTGGAACCGGCGGCCGGCTGGCTGGCCGCGGCCCGCGCAGACTACGAGAAGTTCTCGTCCGCACAGCCGGACGGGGGCACCGGCGTGGACCTCGCCGTCGTAATGGAAATCCTCAAGCAGGAAATGGACCACGACGCCGTGATCACCTACGGGGCCGGGAACCACTCGCTGTGGCCGGCCCGCTACCTCAAGCACACCACCGCGAACTCGCTCGCCGCGCCCCGCAACGGCGCCATGGGCATGGGGATCCCGGCCGCTGTGGCCGCGTCCCTGGCCTACCCCGGCCGCCAGGTGATCTCCGTGGCAGGCGATGGCTGCTTCATGATGAACGGCCAGGAAATCGCCACCGCCATGGGCCACGGCGGGAAGTTCATAGCCCTGGTTGTGGACAACGGCATCTTCGCCACCATCCGCGAACACCAGGAAGGCCATTACCCGGGCCGCCCGTCGGGCACCCACATGACCAACCCGGACTTCGCCGCACTGGCCCGGTCCTACGGCGGCTACGGCGAGCGCGTGGAGAAGGCCGAGGACTTCGGCGCAGCCTTCCGCCGCGCCGTCGACTCCGGACTGCCGGCGGTCCTGCACCTCCCGCAGGACCCTGCCACCCGCTCACCCAAGACCGCCAGCAACTGACCGGAGCCCGCCATGATCACCCTGCACAACATCATCAACGGCGAGATCGTCCAAGGCCGCGCCGCGGACGGAACAGTCGCGGACGGCTCGGCCGAGGCCACCCTGCCGTTCTTCGACCCCGCCACCGGAGTCCAGCTCGGCACCGCCCCGGACAGCGACGCCGCCACCGTGGACCGGGCTTTCCAGGCCGCCCAAGCCGCCTTCAAGGACTACAAGCGGACCACCCCGGCCGAACGCCAGGCCATGATGCTCACCCTCGCCGACCTCATCGAGGCCAACGTGGACAGGCTCCTGGACGCCGAGGTGGCCTGCACGGGCAAGCCCCGCGAGGTCACCCGCGAGATCGAGATCCTCCGCGGCGCCGACCAGTTGCGCTTCTTCGCCGGCGCCTGCCGCGTGGTCTCCGGGACGGCGCAGACCGAATACGTCCGCGGCTTTTCCTCGACCGTCCGGCGCGAGCCCCTCGGCGTGGTCGCCCAGATCACCCCGTGGAACTACCCGTTCATGATGGCCATCTGGAAGATTGGTCCCGCGCTCGCCGCGGGCAACACCCTGGTCCTGAAGCCCGCGGACACCACCCCCTGGTCCACCCTGATCCTGGGCGAGTTGGCGCAGGAGGCCTACCCGGCCGGCGTCGTGAACGTCATCTGCGGCGGCCGCGGGACCGGCGCCGCCATGGTGGATCACGAGATACCGGAAATGGTGTCCATCACCGGCTCCACCCGGGCCGGGGCGCAGGTGATGTCCGCGGCGTCGAAGACCCTCAAGGACGTCCACCTGGAACTCGGCGGCAAGGCCCCGGCGATCGTCTTCGCCGACACCGACGTCGACCAGGCGGCCAGGGAGATCGCGCTCGGTGCGTTCTTCAACGCCGGGCAGGACTGCACCGCCGTGACCCGCGTGCTGGTGGAGGAACCGATCCACGCCGAGTTCGGCGCCGCGCTGGCCGCGGCCGCCGCAGCGCTCAAGGTCGGCGGCGACACCGCCGACCTGGGCCCGCTGAACAGCGCCGCCCAGCTGGACCGGGTGGAGGGCTTCATGTCCCGGCTCCCCGCGAACGCCAGGGTCCTCGCCGGAGGCAAGCGGACAGGCACCGGCTTCCATTTCGAACCCACCGTGATCGACGGGGTGTTCCAGGCCGACGAGGTGGTGTGCGAGGAAATCTTCGGACCCGTCGTCACCATCCAGCCCTTCCGGGACGAGGCGGAAGCCGTCGAACTGGCCAACGGGACCAAGTACGCGCTGGCCTCCAGCGTCTGGTCGAACAACCACGGCGTGGTCACCCGGGTGTCCAACGAACTCGACTTCGGCGCTGTCTGGATCAACTGCCACCAGGTGATCCCCGCCGAGGCCCCGCACGGCGGGTTCAAGCACTCCGGCACCGGCAAGGACCTCTCCGTCTTTGGCCTGGAGGACTACACGCGCCTCAAGTCAGTCACCACCTCCCACCGCTGAGAAATCCGCTAGGTAATCCCATGAAACTCGATCTGCTGCTGCGCAACGCGGACATCATCACCATGGACGAGCGCCGCCCGCATGCCACCTCGCTGGGAGTCTGGCAGGGCCGGATAGTGGGCCTGGACGATGACCTGGACGGGCTGGAGGCCGCCGAGGTCCTGGACCTGGCCGGCGCCACCGTGACGCCCGGGTTCATCGACGCGCACTGCCACACCACCTGGTTCGGGCTGGGCCTCGGCGAACTGGACGTCTCCGGGGCCCGTGGACTGAACCAGCTCTACGCCCTGCTGGAGGCCGGCATGGCAGCCGACGCCGCTGACGGGTCCGGGGACGGGGACGGCCAGGCGCCGGGCTGGCTGCTGGCCACAGGGTTCAGCCAGACGCAGCACGGCGGCGAGTTTCCGGACATCACCGTCCTGGACCGGATCACGGGAGACCGGCCGCTGTTCATGCGGCACAATTCCGGCCACATGGCCGTGGTCAACACCGCCGCGCTCCGGCTGGCCGGCGCCGAACCGGCGTCGTTCCCGGACCCCGACGGCGGCGTGATTGTCCGCGACGCCGGCGGCCGACCCACCGGGCTGGTCCAGGAGACCGCGCAGCAGCTGATCCAGCAGCTGATCCTGCCGTACTCCACCGAGGCGATCGAAGAAGCCCTGGACCGGGCCACCCGCCACTACGCCGCGGAGGGCATCACGAGTTTCACCGAGGCCGGGATCGGCGGGGGCTGGATCGGGCACAGCCCGGTGGAGCTGGCCGCCTACCAGCGCGCGGTGTCCGCGGGCAGGCTCCACGCCCGGGCACAACTGATGCCGGTCCTTGATGTGCTGCACCCGCTCGGCGGACCGCACACCCTGGTTAAGGCGCCGGCCGGCCTGGACCTGGGCATCGCCAGCGGATTTGGCAACGACTTCCTGTCCCTGGGCCCGGCGAAGGTGTTCCTGGACGGGTCGCTGCTGGGCGAAACGGCGGCGGTCAGCCAGGACTACTGCAGCCACGGCGGGACGGACAACACCGGCAACACCGGCTACTTCCAGGCGGACCCGGAGGCGCTCCGGACCAAGATCGAGGCTGCCTACGCCGCCGGCTGGTCGATCGCGGCGCACGCCATCGGCGACCGTGCCGTTGACCTCGCCATCGACATCATCGCCGGCTGCGCCGCTAAGTACGGCCCGCGGGCGGTGCCCAACAGGATCGAACACGCCTCGATGACCCGGCCGGAGCAGCTGCCACGGCTGGCCGCCGCAGGCATCGCCGTCACCCCGCAGGCCAGCTTCTTCGCCGACGGCGGGGACGGCATGACGCTCTCCCTCGGCCCGGACCGGCTCGGGTGGGCCTACCGTGCGGCGTCGTTCCTTGCCGGGGGAGTGACCCTCGCCGGCAGCTCCGACCGTCCCGTGGCGGACGGAAACGTGCTCCGCGGAATGCAGGCCTTCGTGGACCGGCGCACCGCGTCGGGGGCCGTGTTCGGGAACCCGGACGAGCGCCTGAACCCGCTCCAGGCCCTGGCGGCGTACACCACCGGAGCCGCGGCAGCCACCGGCACCTCCGACGTCAAAGGCTCGCTGACCGCAGGCAAGCTGGCCGACTTCACGGTCCTGTCCGGGTCCCCGCTCACCGCGGACAGCATCGCCGGGCTTAAGGTGCTGGCCACCGCCGTCGGGGGGAGCTTCACGTTCCGGAGTCCCGGCCCCACATCCCCGGTTGCGGCCGATCCGGCCGCAACCGGTCCACTCTTCAGCACAGCTACCAACCGTTCATAGGGGAACACCGTGACCACACAGACCACTTTCAGCACCCGCGACGCAGCCTTCGTGCGGGACTTCCACACCATGAGCGAATTCGGCGCGACCGAGAACGGCGGCGTCGAACGGCAGGCCGCCAGCGTGCCGGACGGCCAGCAGCGGCAGTGGCTCACGGGCCTGCTGGAGGCCAGGGGCTTCACCGTCCGGTTCGACCGGGCCGGCAACCAGTGGGGCCTCTACGAGGCCGTGCCGGGTGCCCCGTTCGTGGTGGTTGGCTCCCACATGGATTCGCAGCCGACGGCGGGACGCTACGACGGCGCATACGGCGTCCTCGCTGCCGCCCACGCGGCGTTCCGGCTCGTGCAGCAGTGGACCGCGGCCGGACCCGCCGGGCAGCCCCGGTTCAACATCGCGGTGGTCAACTGGTTCAACGAGGAAGGCTCCCGCTTCAAGCCGTCCATGATGGGCTCCTCCGTATACACCGGCAAACTAGATCTCGAGACCGCGCTGGCCACCACGGACGCGGCCGGCGTCTCGGTCCGCGAGGCCCTGGACGCAATCGGCTGCCGCGGCAGTTACGAGGGCCCCGAGGCCGCGTATTGCGCCGAAATCCACATCGAACAGGGCCGCAGCATGGAGCGCGAAGGCATCACCATCGGCCTGGTGAACTCCAACTGGGCGGCCAACAAATACGAGTTCGTGGTCCACGGCGAGCAGGCCCACACCGGGTCCACCGTGATTGCGGACCGGAAAGACGCGCTGCTGGGCGCGTCCATGATGGTGGTCGCCGCCCGGGAACTCGCCGACACCTTCCCCGGCGTGCTGCACACCTCCGTGGGGCAGCTGAACGTCTACCCGAACTCGCCGGTGGTGGTGCCGTCCCGGGTGAGCCTGCTGCTGGATCTGCGCAGCGCCGATGAAACTGTCCTGGCCGCGGCGGACACCCTGCTCCACGAGCGGATTTCAAAGATCGAGCGGCTGGCGAACGTCACGGTGGAACGCAACCACTCCCACTCCTGGCCCGTGACCCCGTACCAGCCCGAGGGCGTCGAGCTCGCGGCGAAGGTGGCGGCGGACCTGGGCCTGGCGAACAAGCCGGTCATGACCCTGGCCGGGCACGATTCGACCAACATGAAGGACCTGGTCCCGACGGTGATGCTGTTCGTGCCCAGCGTGGACGGAATCTCCCACAACGAGCACGAATACACCACGGACGAGGACATCGTCGCAGGCCTGACAATGCTCACCGAAGTAGTGAACCGGCTCTGCAACGGGGCGCTGGAGGACTGATAGCGGGCCCGGCGGGCGTCTCAGATTTGTCGGGGTGTTCTCTATCTATCCGCAGTTATCGATTCAAGGACGGCCTGGAACGCTGGACTTACCCGTATCGCCAGGCCACCATCGTCGGACACTTGGGTGAGTTGCTCGTAGCTTGTCCCGTCCCACCAAAAGACGTGCGGACTCAGCGGGGTAGGAGAATCGCTGTATCCCATCGCTGCGAAGCGGGCCATTCCGTTGACCGCCCCAACGACGGTGGCGTCTTCGATGATGTGCCAAACGACTTGGTGTCGATTTGGGACGCTCATGAGCCATCCGAACTCTTCTCGGACGCGTTTTCCGGTGAGTTCTGAGGCCAAGTCGGGAAGAAGGAGAGCTCGGCTCGCCGTATAGACAGAGTCGCCTAGCAGGGCAGTAAACGAGCCACCCCCCTGTGCGGGGAGGGTTTCGAGTTGTTCGACTTCCAACCGACGAAGGTTCGCCATTCCTCGAGTTCTGAGGGCTTCGAACCCGCCGAACTTGTTCGCGTTGTTATGACTGAAAACTGTAACGGTGTCCGGGAGATCCAGTGCGAGCATCTCGACGATGCCCGGCGCGAACTCCCGGTGCGGGTAACCGTCGATCCCTGGCATGCTCGCTTCTTCGTAAAGACGAGCGAAGGTCTGCCTCGGTACATCAGTGGGGGTAAGGCTGTCGAAGGGATCAGGTGCATCGAAGCTCGTCAGCACGCGTTGAAGGTGTTCTCGTATCGCGCCGCGCCATGCATGCGGGGGCTGGTCGTGACAGGCGGCGGCAACGTTCCACAATCCGAATTCACGTTCGGAGTCATCGACAGCATGACCGGGGTGCATAACGACTTCGAGCCCCATCTCGGCAAAGACTTCGCGCGCGATAGTTCGGAAATTGTTCGCGCTTGACGCCGTGAAGAACGTGAGGTGAGAATCAGGCGTTTCCGGTAAGGGAGACTTCTTCCTGAAGATGCCCACAATAACTCGCTTTCGTTGTGGCCGTCGATCGGCTCAAATCGATAATGCTGGTCCACCGACGGGTCGAGCTGAATGAACGGAAAAATTCCGGGGTCTCTAGAGCGAGAATGTCTTGCGTCCCGCCTGCCCGCTATCTAGCTTGATCGCGACGTCGAGGGCCGGATGTTTCTCTGCGCCCAACCAAGAACCACAGAACCGAGCCAAGTGCCGGTACCGCAAGAACGATGAGGGCCCAAACGACAGTACCGCCGGTGGCGTGAGTCCTATTGCGCGCAATGCTCACGAGCGCTGCAATGAACACGATTGCGTTCAGGATCATCAGGAGTCCCATGATGCCCCAGGACGGCACCAGCGGACTTACTTCCGAATTAGTGAGCGCCAGTATCATTTTTCCCCCAAGATAGTGCGGCTGACGATGCTCAACCATATCGCCAACTCTTGGCACTATCTGGAAATACCAACAGCGCAACTGCCACGGCAGGCAATTGCATAAGTTCCCGCGGAATTCCGTTAGGCAACGGGCTTCCGATGAGCTGGCACCGAGCCGTCAGGAAGACCAGGCTGCCTGTCGTCGTTTCCAGTCCCGGACAGTCCATGCGATGAGGGCAGCGAAAACGATAACTGCCAGAGCCGCGGAAACCCCCACCATGACGTCAATAGGCAGCAGATAGACCAGGACGGCCCGTGTGCTGGCTTCAGCAATCAGTGCCGCACCCCAAACGGCGGAAATCTTCAGGTGCCAGCGGTGCACTGCCGGGTTGCGATGGAATGCGCGGTCCATTTCCCCGGCACGCTCCGGACTCCAGGTCTTGGCCGCGTCCAAAGTCAAGGGATGTCCCAGAGCGGCCAAAACCAGGAACGAAATACCCACGCCACCGGTGATAGCCGAGTCCTTGAGCAGCAGAAACCGCGGGTCACCGGTGAGGAAAGACAGGCCCAGACCGAGCCCGAAGACGATGAACATCAGCATCGCAAACGGGTTCAGGGATTTTCCCCTGAACGCCGTCCACAACAGCCGGCAGGCAGCGGCTCCCGTCGCTGCCAGCAGCGCGGCCCAGTCGGTGGCACCGGCCAGGTGCAGGACGTAGTAGGCGGCCAGCGGTATCCCGACGTCCCAAGCCAGGCCGCGGACCAGCGCACGCGTCACCAAACCAGGACGTTCCTGTCCCGAAGCGTGCTCAGCGTTCATCGGGCTGCTCCATCCCTTTGCGGACGCGGGTTCTTTCAACACCGCACCGGCCAGCTCTAGCCACCGCATCCGATACCGCGCACCCGTTTCCGGGGAACATGCCCTCCGTTGGCCGAATTCGGGGAATCGTCAAACCGGGGAGCGCCGAAAATCGGTGAGCACCGGAGCCGCCATCTTCAGCTCCACACCACTTTTGACCAAGAGCTTCACCGGCCAGCAACGCCATGCTAGGTCCGAGCAGAAAGCCTCGTCAACGGGCACCGCAACCGCGTTGCATCGTCCCCGGAAGCTCCTATTGGTGTCGATTTGAGTGACCTCGGGCTCGCTAGGCATCGCGCTTAAATTACCTGCAAGGTCGAATTTTCCTGCCGGGCAATCGTGGACACGCAACTCAGAAGGTTCACTCGCGAACAGCGCCGGGCCATTGCTGCTCAAGCGGAAGAAGTCAGATCGAGGCTGTCATCTGGCGGGGAGCCATAGAGAGTCGACTATTCCCCGCCGGGGCCGCGCCGGAGCAACAGCCTCAGGCGCCTGCCGGCTTATGTGAGATCCAGAGCATCGCGCCGTTGGGGTTCTCCGGCAGATCGGCCGCGTCCGGGTTGGCCACGTGCAGGGTCCGCCCGAACGCCTCTTCCGTCAGGCTGACCTGGTGGCCCGCGTCCGCCAGGCGGTCCCGAAGGGCGGTGAGGTCGCCGGTGTATTCAAAGCCCAGGCCGGACCGGGCGGCGCCGCTGGCCGGACGCACCATCAGCACGCCGCCGTTCTTCGCCGTGAAGTCCGCCGTTTCGTCATCGTCCGGGGCCGGGCGCAGCCGGGCGCCCATATTCCGCAGGGTTTGGGCGGCGGCGGCAGCGTCCGGCGTGAACCAGACTTCGACGACGGCGAGGGCGGGATCGGCGTCCGCGCACTGCGCGCCGTGGGCGGCCTTGTCCGCGAAGAAACCGAATCCGTCCTCACCGGTGATCCGGCAGGTATCGCCGTGCTCGGCAGTGACCAGCTCGGCCGGGGTGGCCCCGTCCTCCTCTCCGGCGAGGTTGGTGCGGCCCGCGAACTCCGCAAGGTCTCCTACCTCGACGCCGAAGTCCGTCCTGCCGTCCAGCGTCGTTGAGTCCTGCGCGTTTCCTGGTCCTCCGGTGCCCGCGGCTACGGCTCCCGCAACCACGCGGTGCAGCGCAAGCCGGCCCGAGCCGGCGTCGAACTCCTGCCAGTCGCCGTCGTCGACCGTCCGCACCATGCCGAGGGCGGACAGCAGGCGTCCCCACTGGTCCATGCGGGAGGTGTAGTGGATCGGGCGGGCGCGCAGCATGGGATCTCCTTGCTAGGACGGTTGTGGCTCCACAAGACATGGTGCCACCAAAGCACTCATCCGGTCAGCCCCGCGGAGCACAATGGTGCCATGGCTGTTGAACTCGAGGAATTGCTGTTGAAGGATGCCGCCCAGTGGCGGGCCTGGCTGGAGCAGCACCACGCGCAGAGTCCCGGCGTGTGGCTCGTGCTGCACAAGAAGGGCGGCTCGGTGACCGAGCTGGACTACGAGGCCGCGCTGCAGGAGGCGTTGTGTTTCGGCTGGATCGACGGCCAGGGCAGGCGGCGGGACGAGGAAAGCTCCTTCCAGCGGATGACCCGGCGGGGACCCAAGAGCGTGTGGTCCGCGCGGAACGTGGAGCGGATTGAACGCCTGGAATCGGCGGGGCGGATGGAGCCAGCCGGACAGGCCGCCGTCGCCGCGGCCAAGGCGGACGGGCGCTGGGAGGCCGCCTATTCGGGCCCCGCGACGGCGGAAGTCCCGGATGACCTCGCCGCGGCCATCGCGGCGGAGCCCCGGGCGCAGGCAATGTTCGAGGTCCTGACGTCCGTGAACCGGTTTGCCCTGATCTACCGCACCAACTCGGTCAAACAGGCCTCCACCCGGGAGAAGAAGATCGCCGGGTTCGTGGAGATGCTCGCCCGGTTCGAAACGCCATATCCGCAGACCAGGCGGCCCCCGGAACCCTAGCGGACAGCACCCTGGCGGCCGGCACCGTAGCGGTCGTCCCCGCCGCCGCCCATCCGCGCGCATTCCAGAGAATTCCAGAGAATTCCCAGCGGCCGTCCGGGTTGCAGGTAGTTGGGACTGGCAGGATTGGGCGATGCTCTTTGCCCAGCGTGCTCCGCATCCCCCTGACCGCCTGCCGCTGCCGTCCCAGCGCCGGCTCTTCTTCGTGGCCGCGGGCCTGCTGATCGCGGGGGAGACGATCTTCTGGATCGTGCTCGCCGCAGTGCAGTCCAAGAGCGGCGTGGCGGCCCTGGACGTCCCGGTGCACGACGGGCTTGTGGCGTCCCGGAACCCAGTCGCCACCGCCCTCCTGACGGCCGTGACCATGGTGACATCGCCGCTGTGGATGACCGTGATCGGCTGTGCGCTGGCTCTGGCCTGGGCGGCCTGGAAACGCGAGGTCTGGCGTCCCGGCCTGCTCATCGGCGCCATGGCCGCAACGTTCGCGGTGTCCACGCTGATCAAGGACGACGTCGGCCGCGGCCGACCCGCCGCCAGCGACTTCCTGCTGGGGCCGGACGACGCCCTGTCCTTCCCGTCCGGCCACACCTTCGGCGCCGGCGTCTTCCTGGGCGTCCTGTGCTACCTGCTGATGGCGGCCCGCGGGACGCGGACGAGCAAACAGTCGACGACGGTACTCGGCTTCGCGGCGGCCGCCGCGGCGACGCTTGTGGTCGCCTTCTCCCGCCTCTACCTGGGCTATCACTGGCTGACGGACGTGCTCGCCTCGATGGGCCTGGCGCTCGCCGTGACCGGGGTCGTCATCCTGGCCGACGGGCTCCGGGCCGCCATGGCCCCGCGGTGGGCAGAGCCAATCCCATCAGGGTCCGACCTGTCAGGGTCCCATCCGCCCGAGCCGTATCCGTTAGAGCCGTATCCGTTAGAGCCGTATCCGTTAGAGCCCTACCCGTCAGAGCCCGACGCCCATCGCCTGGGCGATCACCACCGCGGAGGCTGAGGACCACGCCTGCGGGTGGCACGACGCCGGATAGGGCACCGCAACGCCAGAGTCCTCGGCCCGCACCCCGGCGAAGACCTCCGGCAGCCGGTGCCCGAAGGAGGCAGCCGCCGCGAGCAGGCCATCGGACAGGGTCCGTGCCTCGGCGATGAAACCCTCGGCCAGCAGGCCCCTGATCGCGATGGCCGTGTCGTGGCTCCAGACCGAGCCGCAGTGGTAGCTGAAGGGCCAAAACCCTGCGGCCCGCCGCGAAATCGTGTGCACGCCGTAGCCGGAGAACAGCTCGGGACTCACCAGCCGGTCCGCCACGATCCGGGCTTCAGCGGCATCCAGGATGCCCGTGCCCAGTAAATGGCCCATGTTCGAGCCAGGGATGTCCAGGGGAGCCCCGTGGCCGTCCAGGGCCATGGCCGGGAACGGCCCGCCGTCGTCCGCAACCCAGAAGCGCTCACGGAACCTGAGCCGGAGAGCCGCGGCGAAGTCGCGCAGCGCCTGGCCGCCCGGTTCGCCGACGGCGTCGAACAGCTCGGCCGTTTCCATCGCTGCCTGGTATGCGTAACCCTGCACCTCGGACAGGGCGATCGGCCCCTCGGCCTGCCGGCCGTCGCGGAACTGCATGGCGTCSCGGGAGTCCTTCCAGCCCTGGTTGCTCAGGCCGTGCCCCGACGCGTCTCGGTAGCTGAGGAACCCGCCGTTGCCCGCGGCCCCGCCCGGTGCCGCGCCCGGTGCCGCGCCCGGTGCCGCGGCGCCGGCGGCGAGCAGCCACTGGGCGGCACGGGCGGCATTGGGCAGCAGGGACCGGACGGCGGCCTCGTCCCGGCCGGAGCGCCAGAGTTCACCCAGCAGGCACAGCCACAGCGGGGTGGAATCCACGGCCCCGAAGTACACCGGCGGCAGGCGCAGGCCCTGGCTCTCCAGCACGAGCTCCTTGGACCGAAGCTCGTGCAGGATCTTCCCAGGCTCCTCGGCGGCCGCCAAATCCGTCTTGATGCCCTGGAAAGCCGCCAGTGCCCGCAGTGTTCCCGCCGCCAGCCCCGTGTCCGGCCCAGTGTCCAACCCAGTGTTCAACGGCAGCAGCAGCCGCGCCGCCCACAGCGAATCCCGCCCGAACAGCGTGAAGTACCAGGGTGCCCCGGCGGCAATGAACGGCGCGTCCGGCAGCTGCCGGGTAGCAAGCCGGAGCCCCGCCACTTCATCGAGGGAGTTATCCAGGAGCAGGCCCAGGGCACCGGCCGGCCCGGTTCGCGGCAGCCTGGCCGCGGGCGGGCTGGCCGCCACCACGGCATCATCATCGTCGCTGACGACGGCCTGCCACTCGGCCTCGAAGGGCCGGCCCCGGCCCACGGTCCCGCGCCAGGCGAGGCGGCCTTCCGAGGTGACGGCGCCGGGGGCCGCCACGGCCAGGGCCTTGCCACCCTCCCTCCAGCGCAGCGCTGAGTCGTCGGCGGCGATTGGCGCGGATGCGTCACGGAAACGGCTGAGGCGGATCTGGGCCATGTCGGTGAAATCGGCGGCGAGCTCGATGTCGATGTCGACGTCGAGGGAATCCAGTGAGGTCCGCAGCTGCAGGGCGTGCCGCACCAGGCCCGGAGTCACGGTCCAGGTCTGCAGGAGTTCGACGGCGGGATCCTCCGTGGGGCCAGGGATGCCCCGGACCAGGCCGCGGACGCGCAGGATGCCGCCGGGCTCGGCCTCGACCGTTGCCGGTTCCGGTTCCAGGCCGTTGACACGCACCAGTGCCCGGGAGAGCATACGGGTGTCGCCGTGGAGGAGCCCCGTAAACCCGGACGGATCAGCCGGGTCACCGGCGCCGGGCGGCTTGAACTCGCCGGCCAGGCGGCCGTCCGGATCGAGCCACAGCTGCGTGGGGGCGGCAACAGAGCAGTATTGGCGGTGCAGGCCGGGCTGAACAGTCATGCGCCCCACCCTATCGCCACGGCATATTTAGGGGGACGGCGGCCCATCCATGGGGAAGGCCACGGCCTCGCCCACCACGCGGAGCCGGAGCTCGGTGCCGGGGCGGGCGATCGAGGCGTTCCAGTGCCGGATGGTAATGATTTCCCCGCCGCCGGGGTAGCGGTGGTCCGGAACGGTGCCGGCGGCCAGGACGGGCGGGACCGGGAGCTGGAGCCGAACCGTGGTCTCGGGGCCGAAGTAGTCGGTGTCCACCACGGTGCCGCGGATGGGGCCGTCCTCGGAGATGCGGATCTGCTCGGGCCGGAGCATCAGCTGGACCCGGCCCTGGGCCGGCGGGCGGCGGACGGGGATCCCGCCAAGCGAGCACGTGGCCAGGGAGCCTTCCATCCAGGCATCCAGGATGACGGCGTCGCCCAGGAATTCGGCGGTGGCACGGTCCGCCGGGCGGGTGTAGACGACGAACGGGTTGCCGATCTGGGCCAGCCTGCCGCCGCGCATCACGGCCACCTGGTCGGCGAAGGACAACGCCTCGGCCTGGTCGTGCGTGACCAGGATGGTGGTCACGCCGGCGTCCTTCAGGACCTGGGCCACGGCGCGGCGCGTGGCCACGCGCAGCCCGGCGTCCAGGGCGGAGAACGGCTCGTCCAGCAGCATGAGGGCGGGCTTGCGGGCCAGCGCCCGGGCCAGGGCCACGCGCTGCTGCTGGCCGCCGGAGAGCTGGTGCGGGCGGCGCTTGGCCATGGCAGGGTCCAGGGAAACCATCTCGAGCAATTCAGCAACCCGCGCCTTGACGCCGCGGTGCCCGCCGGGCAGCTGCGAGGCGTCCAGGCCGAAGGAGATGTTCTGCCCGACTGTCAGGTGCGGGAACAAAGCACCGTCCTGGGCCACGTAGCCGACGTGGCGCTTGTGGGCGGGGACCCAGGCGTTCTCTCCCGCCACCTTGCTGCCGTTCAGCGCAATGCTGCCGGTGTCAGGGTGTTCGAAGCCGGCAATCAGGCGCAGGAGTGTGGTTTTTCCCGAGCCGGACGGTCCCACGATCGCCGTCGTTCCGCCTTTTGCGACGGAGAGGTTGACGCCCCGGAGGACGGCCTGGGACCCAAAGTTCTTGGTGACCGCGTCGATTTCCAGGTGGCTGTTGGTGCTGGGGGCCACGGATGCCGCGATCCGCGGCTCGGGGAGACGCGAATGGGCCTCACGCGACGGGTAAACATCGGTCACTGTCCGGCTACTTTCTTGGACTGCTGGAAGAGGAGATAGGTCATGGGCGCCGAGATCACAATCATCAGCAACGCATACGGGGCGGCGCCAGCGTAGTCGATTTCGCTGCTCTTGCTCCAGAACTCGGTGGCGAGGGTACGCGTCCCGTTGGGCGAGAGCAGAAGCGTCGCCGTGAGCTCGTTGACGATTCCCAGGAACACCAGGGCAGCGCCACCGGCCGCGGCGGGAGCGGTGAGGCGAAGGGTCACGCGGAGGAAGGCCAGCAGCGGCGGCTTGCCGAGCACCTGGGCGGCCTCGTCGAGTTCCTTCGGTGCCTGGGACAGCCCCGAGCGGATGTTCACGAGGGCCCGGGGAAGGAACAGCAACACGTAGGCGGCGATGAGCAGCGCCGAGGTTTGGTACATGCTGGGCACCATCCGGATGCTCACGGTCACGAAGGCCAGGCCCACCACAATCCCGGGCATGGAGCTGGTGATGTAGTTGGAGAGCTCCAAGGATTTGCTGAACCAGCTGGGGCGCCGCACGGCGAGGTAGGCCATGGGGAACGCGACCACGGTGGTGACCACGGCAGCGGCGAGACCATAGGCCAGGGTCTGCAGCAGGGCCGGCATGAATTCCTCGGCAGCCCAGATGTCCGGGCCGCCGGTGACGATCCAGCGCAGCACGAACGTCAGCGGCAGGCCGAACGCCAGCCCGACGAGAACGATCAGGGACAGCTGGGCGGGGAGCTGGTAGGCGTGCAGCGGCAGGCGCAAGGCGCGCGCCTGGGCGCCGGAGCCGATCCGCGCGTACCGGGCACTGCCGCGGCTGCGGACCTCCACGAGCAGCAGGATCAGGCACAGGAACACCAGGACGCTGGCCAGCATGTTCCCTGCCGTGCCGTTGAACGTCGACTGGTACTGGACCATGATCGCGGTGGTGAAGGTGTCGAAACGGATCATCGCGAACGCCCCGTATTCGGCCAGCAGGTGCAGCGCGACCAGCAGCCCGCCGCCGGTCATGGCGATACGCAGCTGCGGGAGCACCACACGGAAGAAGGCGCGCCAGGCGCCGAGCCCGAGGGACGCGGCGGACTGCTCGATCGCCGGGTCCAGGCGGCTGAGCGTCGCGGCGGCCGGGATGTACACGAGCGGGAAATAGGACAGGGTGGCGATCAGGACACCGGACCACAACCCGCCGAGCGAAGGCACCGCGGACACCCAGGCGTAGCTGTTGACGAAGGCGGGGATGGCCAGCGGGGCGGCGAGCAGCACGGCCCACCACTTGCGGCCCACGAGGTTGGTGCGCTCGACGAGCCACGCGCCGCCGACGCCCAGGACCAGGCACAGCGGCACCGTCACCACGGTCAGCAGCACTGTGTTCAGCAGGAGCTCGCCCACGCGCGGGCGGAGGATCAGGGCCGCGGCCGTGTCCCACCCGGTGGAGGCCGTCATGACAATCACGTAAGCCAGCGGCACCAGGGAGAACAGGGCGATCAGGACCGCAATGATGGATACAACAGAAACGCCGAAAGGCGGGCGGGGGCGCTTGCCCCTGCCCGCCGTCGTCGTGTCCCCCGAATTTCCGGGGACCGCCAGCTTGCTACTCACTTCAGTTACAGCAGTCCTGCCTGGGTCATCAGCTCGGTGACCTTGGAGGAGTTAAGCTTGGCCGGATCCACGGTGGGGGCCTGCAGATCCTTGAGCGGAACCAGCTTGTCGTTGGACGGGACGTCCGAAGCTACGGCGTACTCGAAGGACGTGCCCTTCTGGAGTACTTCCTGGCCCTTCTTGCCGGTGATGAACTTCAGGAAGGCCTGGGCCGCAGCGGCGTTCTTCGAGGACTTCAGCACGCCGCCGCCGGAGATGGAGACGAATGCACCGGGGTCCTGGTTCTTGAAGTAGAACGGCGTGACCTTGTTGGAGTTCTCGCCGGTCTTGGCCTGGTCGCCGTAGTAGTAGTAGTGGTAGATCAGGGCGGAGTCGACTTCGCCGGCGTTGACGGCCTTCATGGCCGTGCTGTTGCCCTTGTATGCCTTGGAGTTTTCCTTCATGCCCTTGAGCCAGGCCTGCGTGGCGGCTTCGCCCTTGAGCTCGAGCAGGGCCGAGACGATCGCCTGGAAGTCGGCGCCCGACGGCGAGGCTGCCCACTTGCCCTTCCACTCGGGGTTGGCCAGGTCCAGCATGGACTTGGGCAGCTTGTCCTCGCTGATCTTGGTCTTGTCATAGACCAGGACGGTGGAGCGGGCCGCGATGCCGGTCCACTTGTTGGTGGAGGGGCGGAACTCGGCGGGGACCTGGTCCACGGTGGCCTTGTCCACGTCCGCGAACAGGCCGGCGTTTTCCACCTGGGCCATGGCGGGGGAGTTCTCGGTGAGGAAGACATCCGCCGGGGAGGCCTGGCCTTCCTGGACGATCTGGTTCGACATCTCGGTGTCGTCGCCCTGGCGCAGGGTGACCTTGATACCGGTTTCGGCCGTGAAGGCGTCCACCCACTCCTTGGTCAGGGACTCGTGCTGGGCGTTATAGACCGTGATCTCGCCGGCGGCCGAGCCGCCGGCCGCTGCACTGCTGCCAGCCGGGGCAGCCGAACCGGTGCCGCAGGCGGCCAGGCCCAGAGCGGCGGTGGCTGCCAGGGCGATGCCCGCCAGTGCGTTGTTGCGGATCTTCATGGGGCTACTTTCTGCAAGGAATTCGTCGTTGGCGCCCTGACCCCCGTGAGCGGGGGAGTTAGGGCATGCTCACTACGAAAGACTGTAGGTTAGCCAAACCTAAGCGACCAACCTGAAGCCCCTATAAGTGATGAGGATCACATGAATTACGAAACTGTTGCGTGACGTAATTGGTTTCCCTCACCGGGTGGGCGCCGGGGCGATCGATGCGGCAGCCTCCAGGACCATCCAGGCCTGGAGTTGGGTGGACAGCTCGACGGCGGCGCCCTCCGGATAGCTGCGTCGTGCGGGCAGGTCGGTGCTGTCGGAGAACACCAGGTGGCTGCCCGGGCGCGCGAGCCGGTCGTGCGGCGGGAGGATCCGGCGGCCCTCCCAGAGGGCTTCGGCTGTATCGTTCACCAGCGCCGCCGCTGTGGCCCGGGTTTCGGCCGGCAGTCGCACGTCGGCGGCGGCAAGGGCGAGATAGCGGACGAGGATCCCGGTGAAGAGTCCGCCGTCGCCCGTTCCCTCGCAGCGCAACACCGCGGCGCTGCGCCCCAGCAGCGGAGCCGGCTGCGTGAGGCTGTTCGCCACGGCGTCCACGAGCGCTGCCGCGCGGGCGAGGTTGGCCTCGCCGCCGAGTTCCAGCAGGGCACCGAGGACGGGCCCCTGGTTGTAGGTGTAGATGGTGTCCTCCAGCACCACGTCCCCTGTTCCGGAAATCCGCAGGCCGTCCCGGTAGAGGCCCTGTTCGGGCTCGTAGAGCCGGGCGTCCAGCCAGTCCAGCAGGGCCTGCGCCTTCGCCGGGTTGCCCGTCCGTGCGTAGTAGAGGGCCACGGGTGCGGTGGCGGGCGTGTTCTTGAAGTCGCGCTTGGTGCTCCAGAAGGTTCCGCCGCCCAGGTCGTCCGTGGAGGCGGAGTCGAACTGCAGGGTCAGGCTCTGCAGGACCTTGGCGTTGCGTCCCCGGCCGGTGTGTTTGCGGGTGTCCTCGGCCAGCTTGTCCAGCCTGTGCGTGGCCAGGGCCAGCCAGGCCATGTCGTCGTAGTAGTTGTTGACCACCGTGAGGAAATTGCGCAGCCGGATGCCTGTGACGAGCCGGGAGGCGAGCTGGCCGGCGCTGGGCCGGTTCTCGCCGTCGAACCTGCCCCCCGGGTTCTCGGGCGAGCCCAGCTCGCGGCGTCCGGCGTCCACGAGGCAGTCCAGATAATGCGCCTGCCACCAGTAGTGCCAGGGCCGGGACAGGTTCTTCAGCCTCCCGGAGGGCCGGAGGATGGCGGCGATGTGGGTCCGCGGCAGGAAGAAGAGCCGCTGCCCGAAGAGCCTGGTCACCGAGCGGGCGGCCTCGTCCGCGCGGAAGGACCAATTGGGGGCGGCGTCTGCTCGGGTCATGGCTCAAGCGTAATCGCGGGAGCGCGCCGGGGCGGGGAGCGTCACCGCGCCCGGTGGCTGCGCCGGTACCCGCGGTGGTTCCTGCGCCTTACCGGGCTGGGTCCAAAGGTGCGGAACCGCCGCATTCCAGTTAACATTCACTAACTAACGTTCCCCGCGGGCGGCTGCTGCAAGCGCAGCCTGCGTCAAGGCTTCACGGCCGGGGTCCGGTTCCACATCAAGGAGGATGCATGGACATCAAAGGTACTGTCGCGCTGATCACGGGCGGGGCCTCGGGTCTCGGAGCGGCCACGGCCAGGCGGCTGTTCGACGCCGGCGCGTCGGTGGTGCTCGTGGACCTGCCGGGTTCTGCCGGGGACGCCCTTGCCGCCGAACTGAATGCTGTCGCCGCCCGCTCCGCCGGGGAGCCGGCTGGAGACGGCCGCACAGCCGTCTTTGCCCCCGCCGATGTCACCGACGAAGCGCAGGTCCACGCCGCCGTCGAGGCCGCCGCTGCCTTGGGCCCGCTGCGCATCGTGGTCAACTGTGCCGGGATCGCCACCCCCGGCAAGGTCCTGGGCCGGGAGGGTGTGCTCCCGCTGGAGAGCTTCAGCCGCGTCATCCAGATCAACCTCGTGGGCACCTTTAACGTCATCCGCCTCGCCGCGGCCGCGATGGCCGCCACCGAGCCGGTAGCCACGGATCTCGGCGGTCCCGAACGCGGCGTCATCATCAACACSGCCTCCGTYGCMGCSTTCGACGGSCAGATCGGCCAGCCCGCCTACGCSGCCTCCAAGGGSGCCGTGGCGGCCATGACGCTGCCGATCGCCCGCGAACTCGCGCGCTCGCTGATCCGGGTGGTCACCATCGCCCCGGGCATCTTCGAGACCCCCATGATGGCCGGGCTCCCGCAGGAGGCGCAGGACTCCCTGGGCCAACAGGTGCCGCACCCCTCGCGGCTGGGCCGCCCCGCCGAATACGCGAACCTCGCCGCGCACATTGTGGAGAACGCCATGCTTAACGGCGAGACCATCCGCCTCGACGGCGCCATCCGCATGGGGCCGAAATGACCAGGGCAGAAACGACTGCTGCGGCCGCGCCGGCTGTGGCCGAGCTGCCCACGGCGGACTTCTTCGACTACGAGTCCCTGCTCAGCCCGGTGGAGCGGGCCAAGCTGGCCCAGCTGCGGGAGTTCCTGGCCGCGGAGGTCGCCCCCTTCGCCACCGACTGGTGGAACAAGGCCGAATTCCCGGCCCATATCCTGCCCAAGCTGGCCGCCCTGGAGCTCAGCGCCCCCGCCCAGCGCGGCTACAGCAACCTGTTCGCCGGGATCGTGATCGCCGAGATGACCCGCGTGGACACCTCGCTGGCGACCTTCTTCCTGGTCCACCACGACCTCTTCGTCGAATCGCTCTACGGCTTTGGCTCCGAGGAACAGAAGGCGCGCCTGCTCGAGGACGCGGCAAACCTGCGCACCACCGGCGCCTTCGCCCTCACCGAACCGGACCACGGCTCGGACGTTGCCGGCGGCATGGAAACCCGGGCCCGGCGGATCCCCGGCGGCGCGGCCGACGGCGGCGACGCCTGGCTGCTCAACGGCGCCAAGCGCTGGATCGGCAACGGCACGTTCTGTGACTACATGCTGGTCTGGGCCCGGGACGAGGCCGACGGCGGCATCCGAGGCTTCATCGTCGACGCCACCTTGCCGGGGGTGAGCCGGAGCCGGATCGAGAACAAGATCGCGCTGCGCACGGTGCAGAACGCGGACATCGTCTTCACCGACGTCCGGGTGGCCGAGGCGGACCGCTTCGCCGGCATCAGCAGCTTCGAGGACACCAACGAGCTCCTGCGCGGTTCCCGGATCATGGTGGCCTGGCAGGGCGTGGGGCAGCAGCTCGCAGCGTTCGACGTCGCGCGCCAGTACGCCGTCGAACGCCAGCAGTTCGGCCGTCCGCTGGCGAAGTTCCAGCTGGTCCAGCAGCAGCTGGTGACCATGCTCGGCAACGCCGTGGCCAGCATGGGCATGATGGTCCGGATCGCGCAGCTGCAGGACCAGGGGGTGGCGGACATGCCGCAGGTGGCCCTCGCAAAGTCCTATGTCAGCGCCCGGATGCGCGAAACCGTGGCGATGGGCCGGTCCCTGCTGGGCGGCAACGGGATTGTCACCGACTACCGGATGGCCAAGATCTTCTCCGACGCCGAGGCGATCTACACCTATGAGGGCTCGTTCGAGATCAACACCCTGATCACGGGGCGTGCCGTCACCGGAGTGTCCGCGATCGTCTAGGAATCCCTAGAGGACGCAGTCTAGAAAAGGCCGGGTTCCTTCTCGCCGGCCGTGATCCGGTAGTCCAGGCTGTTGTTCTTCACCGGCATGGGGCAGGTGCCGTACGGGGTGAAGGCGCTGGGGTAGTTGATGGCCCGGTTGAAATCGAGGATCACCGTCCCGTCAGGCCGGGGTTTCGCTGTGGAGACCTTCCGCCACTCGTCCGTGCTCTCGCCGTTGGTCTCGTCGTGGAATGTGACCGTCAGGGCGCCGAGCTTCTCCTCCTCGGCCTGCAGGTGGAATTCGTGGTCCGTGCCCGGCAGCCGGAAAACCAGTTCGCCGACCGAGCGGTGGATCCCGTCCACCAGCGGGTTGGCGGTGCCGATCGGCACGTCCACGGGCTCGGGATAGGGCGCGAACCGGGCCTCGATCACCAGGTCCGGGCGGAAGTCGAAGGTGGGCACGCCGTCGAACTCGGTGAACGCCGGTGACTGGGAGTCCCGCGTGCGGATGGCGTACTTGTCCGCGCGCATGGCGAGTTCCACCACCACCTGGCGGCCGTCGCCGCCGCCGTACTGGACCCACATGAGTGATTCCTCGTCGGCGAGCACGGCGCTGATGGTCCCGTCCACGGGTTCGCCGGTTTCCACGAGGGTCAGGCCGTCGGACGCGGCCGCGGTGAGGAACGCCGCGGTGCCGTCGGTGGACCAGAGTCCCGGGGCGAGCTCGACGGCGGCGGGCCGGTCCTCGAGCCACTGGAAGGAAGTCAGCGTCAGCCAGCCGTGGTCGCTGGCGAGTGCCGCGTTCCGGCTGTTCCGGAAGCGCTGCCAGCGGGCAAGCTGTGGGTCGGCGGCGGGCTCAGTGGTGTTCATAGATTCCTCCAGGGAGTCTCAGCCCAACTGACTCGCAGCAGGGGCCGTTCTGAGGCCTCATAACGGCCCCTGCTGCGAGTCAGTTGGGGCGGGTGGAATTCCGAGGCTGGCCGCGACGAGTTGCGCGGCAGTGGCCCTGGCGGCGGTGGCCGCGTCCGGGTCGCCGTCGAGCACCCCGCTGGCCAGGCCGCCGTCCAGCAGCAGGGTCAGGCTGCGGGCCAGCTGGTCCGGGTTCCCGGCGCCAGCGCGGGCAGCCAGGTCCCGGATCCAGGCCCGGACCTGCTGTTTGTGCGCCACGGTCCGGTCGTGGACCCTGGTGCCGGCAGTCGACTCGGCGGCCGCATTGATAAAGGCACAGCCCCGGTAGCCGTCCAGCCGGCAGGCGGTTGTCAGGGCATCGAACAGGCCCACAAGCTGTGTCGCCGGGTCCTCGCCGGCGGCGCGCGCGGCGGCGTGAAGCTGCCCCGTCCAGACGCCGTCGACCTTCTCCAGATACGCCAGGATGAGGTCGTCCTTGGCCGGAAAATACTTGTAGAACGTGGCCTTCGCGACGCCAGACTCCGCGATGATCGTATCGATGCCGGCGGCCCGAAAGCCCTGCGCGTAAAAGAGCCGGAAGGCCGTGGCCAGGATCTTCTCCCTGGCATGCCCGGCGGGGGCACGGGGTGCCGGCTGCGCGATGGCTGCTGGCAGGGTCATGGCACCATGCTACACAGACAAGTCTGTCTATGCCTGACTGCCCGCTGGGCCGCCCACCCGCTCGGCCGTCCGCCCGCTGAGCCGCCCACCCGCTGGCCGGCCGGGGGCGCCTTGTTGCCGGCAAGCCGGTCTGATAGCTTCATGTCCAGCGGTAGACGGATCTGTCTTCCTGTGGATTTCGGGCTGAGCTCCTGGTGGGCGGAATCGAGGATGCCATGAAGATTGCGGTAATGGGAACCGGCACGGTGGGCCGCACTATTGCCGGCGCGCTGGCGGGCCTGGGTCACGACGTCGTGATCGGCACCCGCGACCCGCAGGCCACGCTCGCCCGGACGGAACCGGACGCGATGGGTGCCGCGCCGTTCGCGCAATGGCACGCCGCGCACACCGGAGTCGGCCTCGCCCCCTTTGCCGAGGCCGCGGCCGGCGCCGAGCTGATCGTCAACGCCACCCACGGCGGCGGCTCCCTGGCGGCTCTCGCCGCCGCGGGCACCGGGAACCTCGCCGGCAAAGTCATCATGGACATCGCCAACCCGCTGGATTTCTCGCAGGGCATGCCGCCGTCGCTGAACCCGGTGAACACGGACAGCCTCGGCGAGCAGATCCAGCGGGCCTTCCCGCAGTCCCGGGTGGTGAAGACCCTCAACACCATGACGGCGTCGGTGATGGTGGATCCGGCGCGTGTGGCCGGCGGTGACCATTCGGTGTTCGTCTCCGGGGACGACGCCGACGCCAAGGCCGCCGTGACGGAACTGCTCAAGGGCTTCGGCCACCGCGACGTGATCGACCTGGGGGACATCACGAGTGCCCGCGGCGCGGAAATGATCCTGCCGGTCTGGCTGCGGCTCTGGGGCGCGCTGGGCACCGGCGAGTTCAATTTCAAGATCGCCCGCTAACCCAACYGAAGTGTTGCGTGACACTATCTGAGACGGAATTCCAGCCGCGAGTGCCTGCGGGTAACATCCCATGGGAAGAAGTAATCGGGCTCACAGTATCCAGCGCAGTGTACGAGCCAAGTCGAACCCTCGAAAGATAGTTTCCATGGCTAACACTGCAATGCATTCCGACACCGATCTTGCCGCCGAACTCCGGGCCGATGTCCGCCGGGTCTCCACCCTCCTGGGCGAATCCCTGGTCCGCCAGCACGGGCCGGAACTCCTCGACCTCGTCGAGCAGGTGCGCCTGCTGACCAAGGAATCCAAGGAGGCAGCCCGCGGCGGTGCCGATGCCACCGGCCCGTGGAGCTCGTACGACGTCGTCGCCCAGGTCCGCGAACTGCTCGGGTCCCTGCCCCTGGACCAGGCCACCGACTTGGTCCGGGCTTTTGCGTTCTATTTCCACCTGGCGAACGCCGCCGAGCAGGTCCACCGCGTCCGCGGCTTGCGCACCCGGCAGGAGAAGGACGGCTGGCTGGCCAAGGCCGTGGAAGAGATCGCCGACCAGGCCGGGAATTCCGTGCTGCAGGAAGTCGTCAACGAACTCGACGTCCGGCCCATCTTCACCGCCCACCCCACCGAGGCCTCGCGCCGCTCCGTGCTGGACAAGATCCGCCGGCTCTCGGACATCCTGTCCGAATCCACGCTGGAGGGCACGTCCGCGCGCCGCCGCCAGGACCGTCAACTGTCCGAGGTGATCGACCAGATGTGGCAGACGGACGAGCTGCGCCAGGTCCGGCCCACCCCCGTGGACGAGGCTCGGAACGCCATTTACTACCTCACCGGCATCCTTAGCGACGCCATGCCGGAGATGCTCTCGGACCTCTCCGAACTGCTCGCCGACCACGGCGTTACGCTGCCTCCGCAGAAGGCTCCGATCCGCTTCGGCTCCTGGATCGGCGGGGACCGGGACGGCAACCCCAACGTCACGGCCGCCGTCACCCGCGAAATCCTGCAGATCCAGAACCAGCATGCCGTCCGGATCAGCATCGGCCTGATCGACGGCCTCATCTCCATCCTGTCCAACTCGACCGCGCTGGCCGGCGCAGACCAGGAACTCCTGGACTCGATCGACGTGGACCTCAAGAAGCTGCCCGGCCTGGACCGCCGCGTCCTGGAGCTGAATGCGCAGGAGCCGTACCGGCTCAAACTGACCTGCATCAAGGCCAAGCTGATCAACACCGGCAAACGGGTTGCGGCCGGATCCGCGCACGAGCCCGGCCGCGACTACACCGCCACCGGGGAGCTCCTCGCCGAGCTCGGCCTGCTGGAACGCTCGCTGCGGAACCACCACGCCGCCCTCGCCGCGGACGGCGCCCTGTCCCGGGTCCGCCGCGCCATCGCCTCCTTCGGCCTGCACCTGGCCACCCTCGACATCCGCGAGCACGCCGACCACCACCACGACGCCGTCGGGCAGCTCATGGACCGCCTCGGTGGCCCCGGAGTCCGGTACGCGGAGCTCAGCCGCGCCGAGCGGCTCGAGGTGCTCGGGTCCGAACTCGCGTCCCGGCGCCCGCTCTCCGGCCACCCGATCAAGCTCGACGGCGTCGCTGACGGCACGTACGACGTCTTCCGGGAGATCCGGCGGGCCCTGCGCACCTACGGTCCCGACGTGATCGAGACCTACATCATTTCCATGACCCGCGGTGCGGACGACGTCCTGGCCGCGGCCGTGCTGGCCCGCGAGGCCGGCCTAGTCAGCCTCTTCGGCGAGGCGCCCTACGCCAAGATCGGGTTCGCTCCGCTGCTGGAGACGGTCGACGAGCTGCGCGCCTCCGCCGAGATCGTGGACCAGCTGCTCTCTGATGCGTCCTACCGCGAGCTGGTCCGGCTCCGCGGCGACGTGCAGGAGATCATGCTCGGCTACTCGGACTCCAACAAGGAATCCGGCGTCATGACCAGCCAGTGGGAGATCTACAAGACCCAGCGCAAGCTGCGGGACGTTGCCGCGAAGCACGGCGTCCGCGTGCGCCTCTTCCACGGCCGCGGCGGATCCGTGGGCCGCGGCGGCGGGCCGACCTACGACGCCATCATGGCGCAGCCCAACGGCGTGCTCGAGGGCGAGATCAAGTTCACCGAGCAGGGCGAGGTCATCTCGGACAAGTACTCCCTGCCGGAGCTGGCCCGCGAGAACCTCGAGCTCTCCCTTGCCGCGGTGCTGCAGGGATCCGCGCTGCACCGTGCGCCGCGCACCTCCGAGGACCAGCGCGTGCGCTACGGCGACGTCATGGAAACCGTCTCCGACGCCGCGTTTGCCCGCTACCGCTCGCTGATCGAAGACCCGGACCTGCCCGCCTACTTCATGGCGTCCACGCCGGTGGAGCAGCTGGGATCCCTGAACATCGGATCGCGTCCGTCCAAGCGGCCCGATTCCGGCTCCGGGCTTGAGGGGCTGCGGGCCATCCCGTGGGTGTTCGGCTGGACCCAGTCGCGGCAGATCGTTCCGGGCTGGTTCGGTGTGGGCTCCGGCCTCAAGGCCGCGCGCGAGGCCGGAAACTCGGCCCAGCTCAAGGAGATGATCGAAGGCTGGCACTTCTTCCGTTCGGTGCTTTCGAACGTGGAGATGACCCTGGCCAAGACGGACATGGACATTGCCGGCTACTACGTCTCCACCCTCGTCCCGGAGGAGCTGCATCACCTGTTCCGCGCCATCCGGGCCGAATATGAGCTCACCGTGGAGGAAATCCAGAACCTCACCGGCGAGCACGTGATCCTCGATGCCCAGCCCACGCTGAAGCGCTCCCTGGAGATCCGGGACCAGTACCTGGACCCGATCAGCTACCTGCAGGTGGAACTGCTGCGCCGTGTCCGGGCCGAGGCCGCGGAAGGCATGTCCGGTGCCGAGATCGACGAGCGCCTCCAGCGCGCCATGCTGATCACCGTCAACGGCGTCGCCGCCGGCCTGCGCAACACGGGGTAGCCCTCTCCGGCCCTGTCGGCGCTCCCTCGCTTTGTGGACCAGTTCACTGGGCGGGGGAGCGTCTTGGGTTGGGGAGCGTCTTGGGTTGGGGACGGAAAATGGGGCGTGCGGGGGCGGCCCGGCTAGGGTTGTTCCATGCCGTCGTTCCAGACCAGACTCAAGATCACCGGGCTCAAGCCGGGCACCGCTCCGGAGGCTGTCATGGCCGCAGCCATCGAGGCGCTCGGGACGCGGCACCATGTTGAGTCGCACCAGCTCGAGCTCGCCGGCGGCGTGCCACAGCTGAACCTGCGTTTCCTGGTCGATGCCACCGCATACAGCGCCGAAAACAGCCAGGCGCTGGAGTCGGCAGCGATGATGCGCGACGCCGTCGAACGCGTTGCGCTCACCGGAAACATGACCGTGCTGCGCCGCAGCCGCGGCCGCTGGGCGCCTGTCTAAAGTCGGGCGTCTGGAAGTCAGGGGTCTAGAAGTCCAGTTCCTCGTCCGGGTCCGCCGCGGCGGTTTCCACGGGGGAGGCACTGCCCCGGCGCCGCGTGACGATCACGCCCACGACGGCGCCGATCACCAGTCCGACGCCGACGCCGATCAGGGAGCTCGCCCAGAACGGGAGCCCAGTGGCGGAGCCCGTGAAGTAGCCCAGTGCCACGGACCAGCTGGCCCAGAGCAGGCCGCCGATGGCCGCGCAGAGGCTGAACCCGCGCGTCGAGACGTTCGCAATGCCCGCCGCCGCCGTCGTCGCCAGCCGGCCGCCGGGGATGAAGCGGACACCGATAATCGCCCCGTACGTGGAGGACCGGCCTGCCCTCGCGATCGCCGCGTGCACGGCGGCGTGGAAGTGCAGGCCCCATTTCCAGCGGTCCAGCACGTGGCTCAGGCGCCGTTTGAACAGTTCGAAGACGAGCAGGTCACCCAGCCATGAGGACACCGTGGCCAGGAGCACCACGAGGAACGCGTTGACGTGGCCCTCCGCGGAGAGCGCCCCGCCGGTGATGACGAGCATTTCTGAGGGGACAGGCGGGAAAATGGCGTCGCCGATCACGAAGGGGAAGATCCAGAAATAGATCGCGGCGCCCCAGCTGTCCGCATTTCCGAAGTCCATGGGCACAAGGTACCGCACTTCGCGCTGCTAGCGTGCCTCGCTCAGTTCCAGTCTGCTGCGGTACTCCACCGGGCTCCCCGAGATGGGGTCCACGAAGCGGATCCCGCGGGCCAGGAGCTGCAGCGGCCTGGCGTAATTGTCCGGGGCTTTGTCCAGCAGGTCCGGGTAGAACGCATCGTTGACAATCCCCAGCCCCAGCGACGCCATGTGCACACGGAGCTGGTGGGTCTTCCCCGAGTGCGGCTCCAGCCGGTACAGCGCACGGCGTTGGGGCCCGCCGTCGGGTTCTCCGCCGAATCCGGCAGCGGGCTCGCGTGAGACGTGTTGGCCTTGGGCGGTTCCGCCGGCCGGGTCAAATGTGCGCAGCCGCTCGATCCGGGTTTCGGCGTTGGGTTCGCCGTCAATCACCTCGGCGAGCAGGTAGCTGCGGGACTTGGTCATCCGGTTCCGGACCACCACCGGGAAGTCCACGGCGGGATGGCCGGGTGCCGGCTCCGCGGCGGACACGCACTCGTATTCCTTCTGGACCTGGCGCTTTTCGAAGAGCACCTGGTACTTGCCCCGCGTCTCGGGGTTGGTGGAGAGCAGCAGGATGCCGGCCGTCATGCGGTCGAGGCGGTGCATCGGGATCAGGTCCGGGAGGCCGAGCTGATTCCGGAGCCGGACCAGCGCCGATTCCTGGATGTACGTCCCGCCGGGGGTGGTGGGCAGGAAGTGCGGCTTGTCCACGACCAGCAGGTGATCGTCCTGGTGCAGGATGTTCAGCTCCACCGGGATCCGGGTCTCCGGCGGCAGGGTGCGGTAGTACCAGATGAAGGTGTGGTCCTGCAGCGGGGTGGTGCGGTCCAGCGCCACCCCCGCCTCGCCGACGATCTCGCCGGCGTCGAACCGGTCCTCGATGCCCTGCGGATCGATATGCCCCCAGCGGTGCATCATGTAGTCCAGCGCAGTCGTCCAGGGCCCCTCGTCCGGCAGGCGCAGGCGGGTCGCGTTGACGCCGTCGCGCACGGGGAGGGGGGATTGCATCACCGGACTATTCTACGTGTCCAACCTCCCGCCCCGCCCCGGCCAGCGCTGCGCGTGGCCGCCCCCTGCTGCGCCCSCCCCTCCGGGCCCGCCCCGCCCGCGCCCACGTCCTCCGCCCCGCCGCGCTGCCCCCGCC
>NZ_JBFTKG010000040.1:0-31921 GCF_056395825.1 Arthrobacter sp. 05T47
GCCGCAGGCCGCGGCGGCGTCCGCCGTGCGGGGGCGCGGCAGCGGAGCGGTCGCCGGCAAACCTCGGAGCGGCGGCCGGCTCGTCGGCTGCGGCCCATTCCGGGGTTGCCTCTTCCGGGCTGGTTGCCGCACCTTCCGCGGCCGACCGCTCCGCGGCCAACTGCCCGGTCCGCGCCAGGAGCCGGGCGGTCAGGTCCTCGCTGGCCTCGGGCACGGCGGCGCCGCGGAGCTTTTCCAGATACTGGCGCTCACGCTGTTGCCGGGCACGGCATTCGGGACACGATGCCACATGGTCATGACGGCTGGCAGCCCAATTCCGGGTAGCGCCGATCCTGCCCCGGCCGGCCTTGTCCCAGAACCTGCAGCCAGAGCCTCCCAGTAATCGTCTCAGCAGACCCATCGACTGGTTCAGAGGAGGCCGGCGATGCGCGGCATCTTGAGCCGCGGCTTGAGGGACTGCTTGGCCTGCGCCGGACGCGGGTCGCGGTGCGCGAGCTTTTCGCGCAGCATGGTCCGGCCGCGGTGGATCCGGGACCGGACGGTCCCGAGTTTGATGTCCAGTGCGGCGGCAACTTCGTCGTAGGAGAGTCCCTCGAGGTCGCACAGCACGACGGCGGCGCGGAAGTCCGGGGGAAGTTCCTCGAGCGCGGCCTGAACGTCGACGTCGAGGTTGTTGAATTCGAAGCTTTGCTCCGGTCCGGGCTCCCGGCCCGGAAGCCGCGACTCGGCGTCGTCGGCCAGGGCGTCAAAGCGGATCCTGTTCTTGCGCCGGGCCTGGTCCAGGAACAGGTTGGTGGTGATCCGGTGCAGCCAGCCGTCCAGCGTCCCCGGTTTGAAGTTCTCCAGCGAACGGAACACGCGGACGAAGACCTCCTGGGTGAGGTCCTCGGCGTCGTACTTGTTTCCGGTCAGCCGGTACGCAAGGCGGTAGACCTTGGCGGAGTGGTTCGTCACCACTTCCTCCCAGGTCGGCCGGACCCATTCGGCTTCCGCCGCGGTCCGTGACTGGCCGGTTGAATCTGTTGCCTCAGTTGCCGGGACAGGTGCCAGAATCGACATCGTCCACTCCCCTCGTGGATGGTACCTACGCCTGAATTGTGCCTGCTCGCACAGGTTCCTGCACCCTTCATTCGACGCCGATCACCACGCGGATGAGCGGATACCCATCATTTCAAAATAAGCTGGGAATTTCCTGATCCGGGCGGCTCTTCCGCCAAAGGCAGAACGCCGACTTCTGCCGGGGCCACGGCGCTTGCGCCTCCGTGTCCCGTCCCGCCGGACACAGTACGCTGTAGGGAACACTCCCCTGCCGCCCAGAAAGCGATATCCCATGAGCGCCGATAAGTCCACGAGCTGGTCCTACGCAGAAGATCTGCCTGCCGAGGATGAGGTCCTGTTGCACGCGCGCGAACGGTCCTTCGAGCTTGGCGTGACCCCGATCGGTCCCGGCGTGGGCGCCGTGCTGACGGTGCTGGCGGCAGCGTCCAAGGCTCAGACCGCGGTGGAGATCGGCACCGGCGCAGGGGTGTCCGGTGTGTGCATCCTGCGCGGGCTGGGCCCGCAGGCCGTCCTGACCACCATTGACGTCGACGTCGAGCACCTCAAGGCGGCGCGCGAGGCGTTCCAGGAAGCCGGCAGCCCCGCCAACCGTACGCGCACCATCTCGGGCCGGGCCGGCGATGTCCTGCCCCGGCTGACGGACGGGGCCTACGATCTGGTGTTCATCGACGCCGACAAACCCAGCTACCCCAGTTACGTCGAACAGGCCGTCCGGCTGCTCAAGTCCGGCGGCCTGCTGATTGTCAACGATGCCCTCGACAAGGACCGGGTGGCGAATCCGGCCTCCCGGGAAGCCACCACGGTGGTGCTGCGCCAGATCGGCAAGTCAATCCGCGACGACGACCGCCTGGCCTCCGCGATGCTGCCTACCGGCGACGGCCTGCTGATCGCCGTCAAGAAGTAGCGGCACGGAAAAGGGCGGGGTCCGCGGCCTGGTGGCCGGGACCCCGCCCTCTGCGAAGCTCTTGGCGTGATGCTATTCGGTGACGCCGACGAGGCATTCCTTGAGGTTTGTCGCCTCAGCAGCATTGAGTTCGACCACGAGCCGTCCTCCGCCTTCGAGCGGAACACGCATGATCAGGCTTCGTCCCTCTTTCGTCACTTCCATAGGGCCGTCGCCGGTGCGTGGTTTCATTGCCGCCATAAGGAAAATCCCCTCCATTAGTCCCTGACATACCAGCCCGGCCGGGCTGCGTCCGCTTGGCCAATCAAGCCGCCCGGCAGCACTCCAAGAGGCCGCCATGACAGGCAAACTCACAAATAGACCGCTTACGAATTCTGTGCGCTTCTTGTCCTTGCTTATCCTCTATTATCGCGTAACAATGCGCCCGTAGCTAATCGTTGGACTTTCAAGCGCGTCCCGCCACGCCGGGCCGGGGCCCGGAAATGGTGCTGTGGGTCACGGCGGGTAGTCCCCTCCGCCGGGCAACTGCGCCCATGCCCACAGCCACACAATCCACACAATCTGCAGCAGGACAAACATCACCACTACGGCACCGCGGTACGCGCGGGAGCGTGAGAGAAGGGCTGCGCTGAGGGCGAGCGGGAACAGCGGCAGCAGCATCCGGAACGTGCTGGTCTGGGGGTGCAGGAAGACAAGCAGATAGCCCATGTAGCAGCAGCACCACAGCCGCAGCTCGGTGCCCAGCGCCACCACGGGCCTGGACATCATCAGCAGGGTGAACGCGGAAAAAAACACGAAGGGCGCCAGCACTCCCAGCGTCGGCCCGAACAGCATGATGCCGGCGTCGAACCATGGCTTGAACGGCACCAGGTCATCGCCGCGCCAAGCTGTTTCGGTCTTGGTATAGGCGCCAAGGTCACCGGTCACCGCCCAGGCGATGGCGGGCCACAGCAGCGCGCCGATCCCGCTGACGGCGGTGAGACCGCCGAGGGCCCAGAGCTGGGCGCTGCTGTGGGCGGCAGCGCCGTCCCGGTGCTGTGTTGGAAGGTGCTGTGTTGGGACATGCTCCGTTGGGAAGTGCTGTGTTGGGAGGTACTCCGCCAGCTGTTGCGTTTTGCGTCGCATCACACCGAAGTGCTGCCAGAGACGGTAGAGCAACAGCAGCCCCACCATCGCCGCAAACGGGACACCGGTGGGCCTGGAAAGGCACATCAGGACAACGACGGGCATCGCCCAGACGTACCGGCGCTCCATGACCAGCAGCAGCGCGCCGCCCAGCAACAGCAGGTTCAGGGATTCGGCGTACGGCACCTGCAGCACTGCCGCCACCGGGAAGGTCGCCAGGAACACGGTTCCCCAGAGCGCCGTGCGGTGCGAGGCCCGGTGCCTGAAAATTTTGTACGCCACCAGGGCTGCCCCCAGTCCGGAGACCAGCGCGATGTCCGTCAGCGACCACGCCGGGCCCGTGCCCGTGAGCCCGGACAGCACGCGGCCCAGCACGGGAAACAGCGGGTAGAACGCCCACGTGTTCTCCTGGACAGTGCCGGCGTCGTCGGTCGGAAGAAGCGCCGGATACCCCGTCTGGAGCGCCTCGGCGTACCAGCGCGCGTCCCAGATATTGATGAAGTTCCAGTAGTCCGGCTTGGCGGGAAACCACGGATTCACGCCTTGGTGCAGGGCCGCAGCCATGAAAATACAGGCGCTGACCAGCCGGGCGGCGATGTACAGCCCGGCGACCTGCGTCCACCACGGCCACCGCGCCATCCGGGCGCCCGCGGCCGCGATGCGGCTCCACACCGCCGCGTTCAGTCCCTGCGGCTCCAGGGCCTCAGGCTCCGCGACGGCCTCCGGATCTTCCACGTGGTTCACGGCCCGGGCTCGGCCGGCGGGCGGAGGCGTTCCAGTTCCTCTCCGAGCGCCTCGATCTTTTCGTCCTTGGCGATGATCTGCTCCCGCAGATCATCGAGGACCTGGTCCACCTGGTCCATCCGGTAGCCGCGGAGCCCGACGGCGAAGCGCAGGCGGTCGATGTCCGCCGCGGCAGCGCGCTCGGGCAGCAGGACCGGCGGCAGGGATGCGACCGGCTCGTCGAAACCGTCGTCAAAGGAACCGGCACCCCCGTCCCGGTTTCGGTGGAGGATTTTCGGCACCAGGCCGGCACCCAGGAGGACGGCGACGCCGATCAGCGCTATCGCCAGGAAAACCAGGAAGAGACTCACTAGACCATCGTGCCAGAAGCCGGACGCCGGAGCGCTCAGCCGGACGTTTCAGCCTTGCGTTCCCTAACCGTTTCCCTTGGGGGCGCTGCCGCCGATGTTGCCGCCGTTCGGGTTCCGGTGGCGCGCGGCCCCCTCCACCACCAGCGCGACGGCCAGCGCGGGGTCGTCCACTACCTGCACCAGGTCCAGATCTTCCTCGGACACCATTCCCTCTGCGACGAGCGTGTCCCGGACCCACTCGAGCAGGGGACCCCAGAAGGCGACGCCCACCAACACGATCGGGAACGAGGTGACCTTKCGCGTCTGGACCAGGACCATGGCTTCGAAGAGCTCGTCCAGGGTGCCGAGACCGCCGGGGAGCACGATGAATCCCTGGGCGTACTTCACGAACATGGTCTTGCGGGCGAAGAAATACCGGAAGTTGATGCCCAGGTCCACCCACTGGTTCATGCCCTGTTCGAACGGCAGCTCGATCCCGAGCCCCACCGAGACGCCGTTGCCTTGCACGGCGCCCTTGTTCGCGGCTTCCATCGACCCGGGACCACCGCCTGTGATGACGGCCAGTCCGGCCTCGGCCAGTTGGCGTCCCACCTCGACACCGAGCTCGTAGTTCCGGCTCCCCGGTACGGTGCGGGCGGAGCCGAAGACGCTGACCGCSGGACCGAGATCGGCCAGGGCGCCGAACCCTTCCACGAACTCGCTCTGGATCCGCAGGACCCGCCAGGGGTCGGTGTGGACGAACTGGCCAGGGCCCTTGGTGTCCAACAGCGTCTGGTCGGACATGGTGACTTTGGCGGCCTTCCGGCGCAGTTCAAGCGGGCCCTTGTGGCGGATTCCGTTGGGCGCCGGAGTGCTCCGGGCCTCGCGGGTCGGCTTGCCGGCGGGCGTCTGCTCGGCATCTTGCTTGGGGCTGCGCTGCGGATCGGTACTCATGCCCATAGGCTAGCGCGGAACTGCGGCGCTGCCGCGTCGGCGCGTCGGCGCTTTGGTGGCAGCAAGGGGCCGCGGGGATCCCGGCGGGTGCCGGGCGACGGCCCGGCAAGAGACGCTGACGTGCAGGTATCTCTTGAATCACGATCTGCACGAATGAGAGTGATTGCGGTCATATTGCGCCAATCTTCGCTAGATTCTTTGTATGACTACTCAAGTGCCCGGCGATGCCCTCGTCTCCCTGAAGGCCGTGAACAAGCATTACGGCCAGTTGCACGTCCTGAAGGACATCAACCTGAACGTCCGCAAGGGTGAGGTTGTTGTTGTCATCGGCCCCTCGGGTTCGGGAAAGTCGACGCTCTGCCGCGCCATCAACCGCCTAGAGACCATCGACGACGGCGATATCAAGATCGATGGCAAGGAACTGCCCGCCGAGGGCAAGGAACTTGCAAAGCTGCGCGCCGACGTCGGCATGGTCTTCCAGTCATTCAACCTCTTCGCGCACAAGACCATCCTGGAAAACGTCACCCTGGGCCCCATCAAGGTCAAGGGTGTCTCCAAGGGCGAGGCCGACAAGGACGCCATGGCGCTGCTGGAGCGCGTCGGCGTTGGGCATCAGGCCCCCAAACTTCCGGCCCAGCTCTCCGGTGGCCAGCAGCAGCGCGTTGCCATCGCCCGCGCCCTGGCGATGAAGCCGAAGGTGATGCTCTTCGATGAGCCCACCTCGGCCCTCGACCCGGAAATGATCAACGAGGTCCTGGACGTCATGGTCCAGCTCGCCAAGGAAGGTATGACCATGATCGTGGTCACCCACGAGATGGGCTTCGCCCGCAAGGCGGCGGACCGCGTCGTGTTCATGGCCGATGGCCAGATCGTCGAGGACGCGACCCCCGAGGAATTCTTCACCAACCCCAAGAGCAGCCGGGCCAAGGACTTCCTGTCCAAGCTTTTGACGCACTGAGCCCGCTACGAGTTCGCACTCTGGCCGCCGGACGGCGGCCGCCCAATGAAAGGAATGTCATGAAGGCATTTTTGACCCGAAGGAAATCCCTTCTGGTTGCCGCATCCGCAGCACTGGCACTCACCCTGAGTGCTTGTGGCGGCAGCACCTCCACGACCACCAACCCGCCCGTCGCCGAGAAGCCGAGCTTTGCCGCCGATTCCACCATGGCCAAGCTTGCATCCGCGGGCAAGATCACCATTGGTACCAAGTTTGACCAGCCGCTCTTCGGCCAGAAGGGCCTGGACGGCAAGCCGGTCGGCTTCGACGTCGAAATCGGCAAGCTGATCGCCGCCAAGCTGGGCATCCCCGCCGACAAGATCGAGTGGGTTGAAACTGTTTCCGCCAACCGCGAGCAGTTCATCAAGCAGGGCAAGGTGGACATGATCGTCGCCACCTACACCATCAATGACAAGCGCAAGGCCGAAGTCGACTTCGCCGGCCCGTACTACGAGGCCGGACAGGCGCTCATGGTGAACAAGGACAACAACTCCATCACCAAGCCCGAGGACGTCAAGGGCAAGAACGTCTGCTCCGTGACCGGATCCACCCCGGCCGCGACGATCGTCGAGAAGTACGGAGCGGTGCTGGTTCCGGCCGCTACCTACTCCGCTTGCCTGGAACCGCTGCGGAACAAGCAGGTCGAAGCGGTGACCACCGACAACGTGATCCTCGCCGGTTTCGTGTCCAAGGAACCGGACGCCTTCAAGCTGGCATCGGACCAGACCTTCACCAAGGAGCCCTACGGCATCGGCCTGAAGAAGGGCGACACTGCCTTCCGCACGTGGATCAATGACCAGCTGGAGGCTGCCGACAAGGACGGCTCCTACAAGAAGGCCTGGGAAGACACCGCCGGCACGGTCATTAAGACCACGCCCGCGCTTCCCACGATCGACCGCTACTAGCCGGCTGTGGCGGCTGTCAGGCAGCGGATCTTCCGCAGCCCGGCAGCCGCCACGCCCGTTTTTCGCCTGGAATCCCCTCAACGCAGCTGAAGGAACTTATGGACGTCATCATTGAAAACCTCCCCCAGTATTGGGATGGTTTTCTCAGAACCCTCTTCCTGTCCGTGGTCTCGGGGATTATCGCCTTGGTCTTCGGCACCATCCTGGCGGCCGCCCGCGTCTCACCCGTCGCCGCGCTGCGCGGCTTCAGCATGGTGTACGTCGAGATCGTCCGGAACACCCCGCTGACCATCGCATTCTTCTTCGCGGCGGTCGTGCTGCCCCGCCTCGGCGTCACGTTCCAGCAGTTCGAGGTCGCCGCCATCATCGCCCTGAGCGCCTACACCTCGGCCTTCATCGCCGAGGCCGTGCGCTCCGGCGTCAACAGTGTCCCGGTGGGCCAGGCGGAGGCCGCCCGCAGCATCGGCATGAAGTTCACCCAGGTGCTCTCCCTGATCATCCTGCCGCAGGCCCTGCGGACCGTGATTCCCCCGCTGATCAACATCCTGATCGCCCTGGTCAAGAACTCATCCGTGGCCGGCGCGTTCTATGTGCTGGAACTCTTCGGCCAGGGCAAGCAGCTGGCCAACGCCAACGGCGATGCCGTCGTGTGGGTCCTGGTCGGCGTCGCGTTCTTCTACCTGCTGATAACCATCCCGCTTGGCTACCTCGCCAGCGTCGTTGAACGAAAGGTGGCAATCGCGCGATGAGCTCTGTTCTCTACGACGTCCCCGGCCCCAAAGCCCGCCGGATATCGCTGATCGGCTCCATCATCGGCGTCATCGTGATCGGCGGCCTCCTGGTCCTGGCAGTCATGACCCTCGCCCAGCAGGGAATCTTCGACGCCAAGCGCTGGGCGGTCTTCCAGCTGCCCGACGTCTGGGCCCTGATCGCCGCGGGCATCGGCGCCACGCTCGCCGCGGCCGCGGTGGCAGCGGTGATCGCGTTCCCGCTGGGCCTGCTCCTGTGCCTGATGCGCATCTCGGACAACGCCTGGATCAGGGTGCCCACGCGGATCGTGCTGGAATTCCTGCGCGGCATGCCCGTGGTGCTGATGATGCTGTTCGTGCTGCTGGTGTTCGCCACCAGCTCGTTCGTCGCCGTGGTGGCAGGCCTGGTCCTGTACAACTCGGCGATCTTTGCCGAGATCATCCGCGCCGGCGTCCAGTCGCTGCCCAAGGGCCAGCGTGAGGCCGGCCTGGCGATCGGACTCACGAGCTTCCAGTCCCGGCTGACCATCGAGCTGCCGCAGGCCATCCGGCGCATGCTGCCCTCGCTGGTCGCGCAGCTCGTGGTGCTGCTGAAGGACACCTCGCTGGGCTACATCGTCGCCTACGGCGAGCTGCTCCGGGCCGTGCAGGTCATGGCCGACTTCCTCGGCCCGCAGTACTTGTTCCCGGTGTTCTTCGTGGCAGCGGCCATCTACATCGCGATCGACCTTGCGGTCTCCCGCCTCGCCATCTGGCTCGAACGCCGCGGCTCCAAGCGGGCCGCCGGCGGCGTGGCGCACGTGCCGGTTGCCGGACTCCCGGCAGCCAAGTAACACCCGTCAACCGCAAAGGGTCCGGAACCTCCCTGAGGTTCCGGACCCTTTCTGCGTGCGGGGGTGCGTTGGCCGGTGTGCCGTGCGGCTTTCGCGGGGTCAGGCGCTGAGCCAGCTCCGCAGTGCCCGCAGGCATTCCCGGATGGCGTCCGCCTCGACGTGCTCGTTGTCCTTGTGCGCCAGCAGCGCATCGCCGGGCCCGAAGTTCACCGCGGGAATGCCGAGTTCGCTGAACCGGGCGACGTCGGTCCAACCGTACTTGGGCTTCGGCTCGGCGCCCACGGCGGCGACGAAGGACGCGGCGGCGGGGTGGTGCAGTCCCGGCCGCGCCCCGGCCGCGGCGTCGGTGCGCACGACCTCGAATCCGTCCAGCAGTTCCCGGACCACGGCCTCGGCACCGTCCGGGGTCTTGTCCGGCGCGAAGCGGTAGTTGATTTCGACGACGCACTTGTCCGGGATGACGTTTCCGGCCGTGCCGCCGTGAATCTTCACGGCATTGAGGCTTTCGCGGTAGTCCAGGCCGTCAACCGTCACCGTCTGCGGTTCGTACGCCGCCAGCCGGGCCAGGATCGGGGCCGCCGCGTGAATGGCGTTGCTGCCCATCCAGGCCCGGGCCGAGTGGGCGGCCTCGCCGTGCGTGGTGACCTCGAAGCGGCTGGTGCCGTTGCAGCCGCCCTCCACCGTCCCGTTGGTTGGCTCCAGCAGGATCGCGAAGTCCCCGCCGAGCAGGGATCCGTGATTGCGCACCAGCCGGCCGAGGCCGCTCTTGACGGCCTCGACTTCCTCGTGGTCGTAGAAGACGAACGTGACGTCCTTGTCCGGGGCCGCCCCGCCGTCGAACATGGTGGCCGCCAGTGCCAGCTGCACGGCGACGCCGCCCTTCATGTCGGTGGCGCCGCGGCCATACAGCACCCCCTCCCCCGGAGCCCCGGAAGGCCAGTACGCAGGAACGGTCCCCAGCGAGCCCTCGGTGATGGGCAGCGGCACGGTGTCCAGGTGGCCGGCAAGGATCACACGCTCGGCCCGGCCAAGGTTGGTGCGGGCAATGATCGAATCGCCGTCGCGGACCACATCCAGCTCCGGCAGCAGGCGGAGGGCCTGCTCGACGGCGTCGGCCAGGACCTTCTCATTGCCGGAGACGCTGTCGATGTCAATCAGAGCGGCCGTGAGCAGGGCGACGTCCTGGCGCAGGTCCAAATGGCCTGGGGTGCGGACAGGAGCGCCGGCGGGAGCAGTGGCAGGGGTGCGCGGGTTCGTGGGGGTCACGGTCCCACTTTATCCGTTCGCCTTCGCGCCCGGTCGCAGCAGCCGCCATCCCGGGCGGTCGAATGACAAACCTCTCCTGTCACTTGGACGACTCACGTTTCAGTGGCCGCCGACGCTCTCGTTAGACTTGGGGCATGACTGAAACTGCTGCTTCTGCTGTGCCCGCCGACGCCCGCTCCGCCTACGGATACGGGGTGGCCACCATTTACACCCGCAACGGTGAGGCCACCGTGCTGGATGTATGGTTCCCGGCCCCGGCGCTGGGAGTCGCCGCGGAGCACCTGCGTGATGTGGAGAACGCGGACCAGTCACTGGCCGACATTGCCGCCAACGGAACCGACGCGGACCGGGGCACCGAGCAGCAGGTTGTCTTCGCCCAGATCAACCTGGACGAGGCACCGGCCGACACGGCGGACGCCTACCTTCGCCTGCACCTGCTCTCCCACCGCCTGGTCCAGCCCAACACCATCAACCTCGACGGCATCTTCGGCAAGCTCCCCAACGTCGTGTGGACCAACTTCGGCCCCGCAGCCGTGGAGGACTTCGAACTCACGCGTGCGCGCCTGCGCAAGCGCGGCGCCGTCACCGTCTTCGGCGTGGACAAGTTCCCCCGCATGGTCGACTACGTCGTTCCCTCCGGCGTCCGGATCGCCGACGCCGACCGTGTCCGGCTGGGTGCGCACCTGGCCGAAGGCACCACGGTCATGCACGAGGGCTTCGTGAACTTCAACGCCGGAACGCTCGGCACCTCCATGGTCGAGGGCCGGATCTCGGCCGGCGTCGTCGCCGGTGACGGGTCCGACGTCGGCGGCGGGGCCTCGATCATGGGTACCCTCTCCGGCGGCGGCAAGGAAAGGATCGCCATCGGTGAGCGCGTCCTCCTCGGTGCCAACTCCGGCGTGGGAATCAGCCTCGGCGATGACTCGGTGGTGGAGGCCGGACTCTACGTCACCGCCGGCACGCGCGTGCGTGTCATTAGCCCGCGGGATGCCGAGGGTGAAGACACCAGCCGGGTGGTCAAGGCCGTGGAGCTGTCCGGCGTCCCGAACCTGCTCTTCCGCCGCAATTCCGCCACGGGCGCCGTCGAGGCTCTGCCCCGCAAGGGCCAGACCGTGGAGCTCAACGCGGACCTGCACGCCAACTGACCGCACCGGCTGGTACGGTATGGCGGGCGGCGAAGGCCGTCAGGCCGGGCCGACTCCGAACGATGAAGCAGCCGATGATGCAGCCCGCTGGGGCCTGAGGGAGTAAGTTTCGTGGCACGACGAGGGAGCTGGCGGCGCCGGATCGTACTTCTGCTGACCCTTGCGATGGTCGCGGGCGCGATCTACACTGCGGTGGCGTTCCTGCAGCGCTCGGAAACGCTGATCACCGAACGCTGCACGGCCGTGGGCAGCGGAGGCGATGACCTCGCCACCGACCAGGCCGCCAACGCTTCCCTGATCACCGCCGTCGCGGTCCGGCGTGGGCTTCCCGCCCGGGCCGCCAGCATCGCGCTGGCCACCTCCATGCAGGAATCCAAGCTGCGCAACATCGGCCACGGCGACCAGGCCGGCCCGGACTCGCGCGGGTTGTTCCAGCAGCGCCCGTCCCAGGGGTGGGGCACCACGGCGCAGGTGATGGACCCGTACCATGCCAGCAACGCGTTCTACGATGCGCTCGTCAAGATCTCCGGGTACCAGTCCCTGGAGATCACCGATGCCGCCCAGCGGGTCCAGCGCTCGGCGTACCCGGAGGCCTATGCCCAGCACGAGGGGATGGCCCGCGCGTTCGCTTCGGCCCTGAGCGGCCAGACGCCCGCCGGCCTCGACTGCTCGCTGCGGTCCCCCGACAGTGCCGGGGATCCGGCTGCCGTCGCCGCGGAGCTGGCCACGGCCCTCGGTGATGTCCAGTCGTCCACGAACGGCCGGACGCTGCAGGTGGATGCCGAAGGCGCCCAGGCCTGGGCTGTCGGGCAGTGGGCCGTGGCCAACGCCAAGGAGCTGTCCATTACCAGCGTCGAGGTCGACGGCCGGGCCTGGAACCGGCAGTCCCGCGACGGCTGGCAGCCTGCCCAGGTCCCGGCCGGCCAGGTCAGGGTCACCGTCGCCGACGCCCCGCGGACCTGAGCGCCCAACAACACGCGGGCCTAGACCAGGAGATCAACCACAGGCTGCACGTAGCTGCGGAACAGTTCCGGCTGAGACAACAGCTCGTGGCTCATGAGGATCTTGTCCGGCTCCAGGAACCAGGCGCGCGGCTCCGCAAGCGGGAGTTCAATTATCGTCAGGCCAAAGTCATTCGAGGCGCGTCCCACCTCAAGCAGGCGGTCCTCCACCATGTCGGCCAGCAGCTCGTTGTGGCCGTTGGTCTCGCGCTCCGCTTCGAGGGCCACGTATTCCCCGCGGCGTTCCCTGGCCCACGTCAGGGCCGCCCCGAAATGGGCCTGCAGCACCCGACGCAGGGCCGGGGAATTGCTGAACGCACGGAAGCCGGGCGGGGAGAGTTCCGGGGACATCTCCGGGTGGGCCTTCAGCAGCTGCTCCCACCAGGCCTCCCATTCGGTCTTGAGCGCAGCCGGGCCGCCAACTTCGGCAATCAGATGGGTGTGGTCCGCGGCGCGGATCTTCGGTGCCACGTGACACAGTGCCGGATGACCCGCGGTGTCCAGACCGGCTGCGTCACGAACGTACAGGGCGATGAGCATGGGACCAGAAGTATCCATCGTGATCCGCCAGCCAGGTCCGCCGGTGTGGTGCATCCAATTGCCTCCTTGGCAAGACGTACGGTCTTAGTCTATTCCTGTTGCTAAGACGCGTTAACGGCTGGTGCCCGGCCCGATATCCGGCGGTTCAGGCCCTCAAGATGGACTTCCAGCACATCGTTGCACATCTGGGCCGTCATCCACTCCGGCTGTAGGAGGGCATGCATCGTCAGACCGTCCAGCACGGCCAGCAGCAGCTCCGCCTCGGTGACGAGCACGTGCTGGTCGATGCCGGCCAAGCCGTCGGTGTCATCGGTATCGGTAACGGCAAGGCCCATGATGAGCCGGCCCACGACGGCGGCCACCGCACGGTGGCTTCGGTCCGCCTCGGCGGCCAGGAACGGCTTGGTCCGGGCTGCATTCTTGAAGGCCATCCACACGCATGCGTCAACGGCCCGTTCCTCATCGAGCGGAAGCACCTCGCCCAAGAGTGCCATCACGGCCGTGTGGTGCGCGTCTGTTCCTGGCGACAGGTCCCCCAGAAGGGAGTCCGCGGCGGTGAGCCTGCCGACGATGCGGTCCACCACCATGGCGAAGGCGTGGGTCAGCAGCTCGTCGCTGCTGGCGAAATAGTGCCGCACGGAGCCGACCGCCAGTTGGGCTTCGTCTGCAACTTCCCGGAGGGAGGCCCGTTCAAGACCATCCACGGCGATGATCCTGAAGACTGCGTCAACTATTTCCTGGCGCCGGATGACGGCGTCGACAAATTTAGGCACTGGTCTTTTTTAGCACGTCTGTGTCGCCACCGCCGCGGGCCACACCGATTCCCCCGCTGGCGTGGCAGGGGTCACAACGGCGCAGGTCACGGCGGTATTGGCAACGGCGGCAGTGGCCAATACAGCGGCGGTGTCCGCAGCGGCGGCCAGGGCGGTGCGGCGCCCGCCGGGAACGACGCCGGCCGCGCACCCCAAGTAGGTGCGCGGCCGGCGTCGTACTTCCTGCACGGCAAGTGCCGTGGCTCTCCGGCGGACTACAGCGCCGGGTAGTTGCGTTCCGGTTCGCCGACGTAGAGCTGGCGCGGGCGGCCGATCTTGGTGTTGGGATCGCTGATCATCTCGCGCCACTGGGCGATCCAGCCCGGCAGGCGTCCGATCGCGAAGAGCACGGTGAACATCTTTTCCGGGAAGCCCATGGCCTTGTAGATCAGGCCGGTGTAGAAGTCCACGTTCGGGTAGAGCTTGCGCTGGATGAAGTAGTCATCGCCCAGGGCCTTCTCTTCAAGGCGCATGGCGATGTCCAGCAGCTCGTCGTTTCCGCCGAGCTTGCTGAGGACCTCGTGGGCCGTGGCCTTGATGATCTTTGCGCGGGGGTCGTAGTTCTTGTAGACSCGGTGCCCAAAGCCCATSAGGCGGACGCCGTCTTCCTTGTTCTTGACCTTCTCCATGTAGTCCTCGGGCTTGATGCCGTCGGCCTGGATCTGGCGSAGCATCTTSAGCACGGCCTCGTTGGCGCCGCCGTGGGCGGGGCCGAAGAGGGCGTTGATGCCGGCGGAGACGGACGCGAAAAGGTTGGCGTTCGATGATCCGACCAGGCGCACGGTCGAGGTGGAACAGTTCTGCTCGTGGTCCGCGTGCAGGATCAGCAGCAGGTCCAGGGCCTTGGCGATGACCGGGTCCACCTCATACTGCTCGGCCGGCAGGCCGAAGCTGAGGCGCATGAAGTTCTCCACCAGGTTCATCGAGTTGTCCGGGTACAGCATGGGCTGGCCGATCGACTTCTTGTGGGCGTACGCGGCGATGACCGGCATCTTGGCCATGAGGCGGATGGTGGATACTTCCACCTGCTCGGCGTTGAACGGATCCAGCGAGTCCTGGTAGAAGGTCGAGAGCGCGGACACGGCCGAGGAAAGCACCGGCATCGGGTGGGCGTCGCGGGGGAAGCCGCTGAAGAAGCCCTTGAGCTCCTCGTGCAGCAGGGTGTGGTGGCGGATCCGCTGGTCGAAGGATTCCAGCTCGGTGGGGGTCGGCAGGTTGCCGTAGATCAGCAGGTAGGAGACTTCCAGGAAGCTCGAGTGCTGGGCCAGCTGCTCGATCGGGTAGCCGCGGTAGCGCAGGATGCCGGCGTCGCCGTCGATGTAGGTGATGGCCGAGGTGGTGGCCGCGGTGTTCATGAAACCGGGGTCGAAGGCGACGGCGCCGGTCTGCTTCAGCAGCTTGGAAACGTCGTAGCCTTCGTTTCCTTCTACAACCTTGATGCGCGGGAGTTCGAGCTCGCCGCCGGCATGGCGCAGGGTTGCGCTGGTGGTTTCAGTCATGGAGTCTCCTCATGAGGCATCGGGGCCTCTGTCGAAAGCTGGTCCAACATCTGGTGAAGCTGCCCGCGGATCCTGTGCGGACAGGATTTCCAAAGGCTGCGCTGCCTTCTTGTGGAAAGCCACCATTGATCGTCAGTTAAAAAGTACCGTCACTTCGCGGGTGGCACTAATCCGGGAGGCCTCGAAATGGCCTAAAACGCGACACATGTGGTGCGCACCACAGGATTGTTACGCTCCCGTGGCCAGCCGCGCCGCGGCGGCGTCGATCCGCTCATCGCTTGCGGTGAGCGCCACCCGGATGAACCCGTTCCCGGCGTCGCCGTAGAAAACACCGGGTCCGACGACGATTCCGCGGTCGGCGAGCCTGCCCACGGTGTCCCACGTCGGTTCGCCGGCGGTGGCCCACAGATAGAGTCCGGCCCGGGACTCGTGGATCCTCAGGCCGAAGCCCTCAAGCGCCGGGACAATCCGTTCGCGGCGGCCCCGGTACAGGTCCTTCTGGGCCTGGACCTGGGCGTCGTCGCCGAGGGCCACGCGCATGGCTTCCTGGACCGGGTAGGGAACGATCATCCCAGCGTGCTTGCGGCTGTTGACCAGGTTGGCCATGATGGCGGGGTCGCCGGCGACGAAGGCTGCCCGGTAGCCGGCCACGTTGGACTGCTTGCTGAGCGAATAGACGGCGAGCAGGCCATCGTGGGAACCTTCCGCGACCTGCGGGTCCAGGATGCTGGGGACCGGCGTGCCACCACGCTGGACGTCCCACTCCCCCCAGCCGAGTTCGGCGTAACATTCGTCGGACGCGACGACGGCGCCGATCTCGCGGGCCTGCCGGACGATCCGCCGCAGCGATCCGATGTCGCGGACGCTGCCGGTGGGGTTGGCCGGTGAATTGACCCAGATCAGCCGCACGCGGGCGCGGGTGCCGGCGTCGAGCTCGTCGAGGTCGTCGGCGGCGATCTGCTCGGCACCGGCGAACGTGGCGCCGATGTCGTAGGTGGGGTAGGCAACCGTGGGGCGGACAACGACGTCGCCCGGTTTGAGGCCGAGCAGGAACGGCAGCCACGCGACGAGTTCCTTTGAACCCACGGTCGGCATCACATTCTGCGGGTCGAGCCCCGGGACGCCGCGCCGGCGGGCAAACCAGCCCGCGATGGCTTCCCGCAGGGCCGGTGTCCCGTGGACCGTGGGGTAGCCGGGGGCGTCCGCGGCGGCGCGGAGGGCGTCCTGGATGAGGGCCGGCGTCGGGTCCACGGGGGTTCCGATGGAAAGGTTGACGGCTCCTGCAGGGTGCCGGGCTGCCGTGGCAAGATACGGTGCCATGGCCTCCCACGGGTAATCGGGCAGGCTCAGGCCGAAGGTGCGCACCGCGGATGTCACCGTAGCGCCGTCCTAGTTGTCTTGGTTCTGCGGCGGCAGTGCGGCGATCATCGGGTGGTCGGTGTGGGTGTTCCCGACCTTCGCGGCACCGCCCGGAGAACCGAGCTCGTCGAAGAACTCGACGTTGGCCTTGTAGTAGTCGGCCCACTCTTCGGGGGTGTCGTCTTCGTAGTAGATCGCCTCGACGGGGCAGACCGGCTCGCAGGCACCGCAGTCCACGCACTCGTCTGGGTGGATGTACAGGGAACGCTCACCCTCGTAGATGCAATCGACGGGGCACTCCTCAATGCATGCCTTGTCCTTGACATCTACACACGGCTGCGCGATTACGTACGTCACGTCCCTGGCCTCTCCACGTTGGTTCCGGCGACCGGCCGGATGGTTTTCCGGCCTGAGCGCCGGGTTGCTGACTTCTGAGCCTATTATCTCCCAGCCTGTTCCCGCGAACCTAGCGGGGACGTCATACACGCTCCGCGTCTTACTATGATCTGATGAGCACGCCTTTGCCCTTGCCCCAGCAGTTCCTCTCCGGCGCCCCGCTCGGCACACGCGTTGTGGTCCGGTACCGGATCGACGGAGGCCTGACGGATGCCCTTGGCGAGCTCGTAGGACGCGCCGACGGCTCCTGCACCGTCCGCACCCGCCGCTCCGACGTCGTCATCGCCCTCCCGCTTGTAGTGGCTGCCAAGGAGGTCCCGCCAGCCCCGCCCCGCCGAGCCCCGCGTGTGCAGGGCCCCTGAGGCGCGGTTCCCGCCGGGACATACCCTCCCCTGAGTGCCACGAGTGGACATGTCCTCCCGCTGAGGGCCACCCGGGCACATGCCCACCCGCCTCCTCCGCGACCAATGGACATGTCCTCCCTCGCACCCCACGAGTGGACAGGTCCCCCACTGAGGGCCGTCCGGGCGCATGCCCACCCGCCCCCTCCGCGACCAATGGACATGCCCTCCGCTGATCGCCTGCGACGGACATCTCAGCAGCATGCCCGTCCCCGCCGGACGGCGCGGGACATGTCCAGTGGTGAATCGACGGAGCAAGGGACATGTCCAGTGGTGGGCGGGCACAAGGTTGTGGTGTCCAGAGGCGCTAGATTGCAGGGGCGTAGCGGCCGGTGCCGGAGTGCGGTGGCACGGCGAGGTGAAGCCGGGACCGGCCCTACGCGGCGGCAGACAGCCTGTTCAGCGTTTCCCGGACCATCGTGATGAATTCTTCCGGATGATCCCTTAGCAGTGGGTAGGTAACAACCAGTGTCGGGATTCCCCGGCGCGTCGTGACGTTCCAGCGCCGCCGGTCTTCCTCGAAGCTCGTGAGGTCCATGTGGAACCCGGCACCGTCCGTCTCGATGCCGAGACGGCCATCGACCATCAGGTCCAGGTGTCCCATGCCCGGAACGTTGACCTGCGATTCAACATGGAATCCGGCACGCCGCAGGAGGAACCGGGCCAGACACTCAATGAGGGACTGGGACTGCGGGACGATCGCCGACACGATCCGGCGCTCCCGGGAGTCGTTACGGCCGTCGAGCCGCCCGCGCAGCGAGCCCAACAGAAGTCCCTTGAGCACGACGGCGGATTCGGCGATGATCAGCCCGTCGGGTTCAGGCAGGCACCGCAGGCATTGGATGACGGTGTCGAGGAGCGTCGGCGGCCGGGGCGTCCTGTGGCAGACGAAGCCCGGGTAGCTCCTGCTGTGGGTGAGGGCCACATGCGGTTGAGACGGGGTTTCGAGGACCCACAACCCGCCGTAGTGGGCCGCGGTGACGCACGCCGGTTCGGCCGGGAGCGAGCGAATGTTGATCAGCTGCTCGTCCGCACCGGGCAGGGCATAGACGCCACGGGCTACCCGGGATACGGATCCCGACGCCATTGCCGACTTAAGCTGGGAATCGGCAACCCCAGCCGCGGCGATGTATTTGGCGCGGGCGACGCCGTCGTACTTGGAGAGCACCTCGATAATGTTGGCCATTCACCCATGGTGAGACCGCCAAACGTCCGCGCGTACCGAATCCCGCGCTATGTGGAAAACTGCGCCTGCCGGACGAGTCGCCGCAGGAACTTTGTCCGGGCGAAAAATGGGCATGCCCCGCCGTCGGGAGCCGGGCCGGACTTGCCCGTCGTGAAGAGTGGACATGTCCCCCGCACTACCTGCGCACTGGACATGATGTCACTGTGCCCGCTCGAGCGGCCGAAAAATGGGCATGTCCCGTGGGGGAAGGGGTGGGAAGGAGGGGAGGCGCGGAGGAAGGAAGGGCTCGGAACTAGCCGGGCGGCTGCCGGTACCGGCGGCACCAGGCCAGCATCAGCATAGTGATGCCCGCGATGCCGAAGACCCAGATGTTGCCCGCGGCATCGCCGATAACCAGGCGCTTGCCCGTTTCCAGGGTGGACCACCAGCCGGCCAATGCGTAGCAGAGGGCTCCGCACACCGCCGTCGGAACCAGTGAACGGAACGCGGCCCCGAGCCACAGCTGGACCGATCCCAGCAGGAGCAGGGCTGCCGCCGCTCCCCACGGAATGTCCATGCCGCCCAGCACCAGATCGTGCCGGTGCAGGGCAGTGCCGGCCAGGGCAACAAAAAGAGCTGCCGGCACGGCGGCGGCAATGCCGCCTGCCATACCGGCAGCTCTCCTAGTCACGTTTCAGCCGAAGCCCGGAGACCGGGATCAGACCTTGGCGCGGGCGCGGTTGGCCTTGGCACGCTCGTTGGTGTCCAGGATGACCTTGCGGATACGGATGGAATCCGGGGTGACCTCGACGCACTCGTCTTCGCGGGCGAATTCGAGGGACTCTTCGAGGGTCAGGTCGCGCGGCGGCGTCAGGTTCTCGAAGGTGTCCGAGGAAGCGGCACGCATGTTGGTGAGCTTCTTTTCCTTCGTGATGTTGACGTCCATGTCGTCGGCGCGGGAGTTCTCGCCAACAATCATGCCCTCGTAGACCTCGGAGGTGGGCTTGACGAAGAAGGAGCCACGTTCCTGAAGGTTGATCATCGCGAACGGGGTCACAACACCGGCGCGGTCGGCGATCATCGAACCGTTGGTGCGGTATTCGATCGGGCCGGCCCACGGCTCGTAGCCTTCAGAGATCGACGCTGCGATGCCGGCGCCGCGGGTGTCCGTGAGGAACTTGGTGCGGAACCCGATCAGGCCACGGGCCGGAACGATGAACTCCATGCGGCACCAGCCGGTGCCGTGGTTGGCCATGTTGGTCATGCGGCCCTTGCGGGCAGCCATCAGCTGGGTGACAGCGCCGAGGTACTCTTCGGGCACGTCGATGGTCATGTGTTCCATCGGCTCGTGGACCTTGCCGTCGACGGTCTTGGTGACAACCTGCGGCTTGCCGACGGTGAGCTCGAAGCCCTCGCGACGCATCTGCTCGACCAGGATGGCAAGGGCGAGCTCGCCACGGCCCTGGACTTCCCAGGCGTCAGGACGCTCGGTGGGGAGCACCTTGATGGAGACGTTACCGATCAGTTCCTTGTCGAGGCGGTCCTTGACCTGGCGGGCCGTGACCTTGGCGCCCTTGACCTTGCCGGCCAGCGGGGAGGTGTTGATACCGATGGTCATCGAGATGGCCGGGTCGTCAACGGTGATCAGCGGCAGCGGCTGCGGGTTCTCGGCGTCCGTCAGGGTCTCACCGATGGTGATTTCCTCGATGCCGGCGACGGCGACGATCTCGCCGGGACCGGCGGAATCGGTCGGGACGCGGTCAAGGGCCTTGGTGGCCAGCAGTTCGGTGATCTTGACGTTCTTCAGCTCACCGTTGGCGCGGGCCCAGGCAACGGTCTGGCCCTTGCGCAGGGTGCCGTTGTAGATGCGCAGCAGCGCGAGGCGGCCGAGGAACGGGGAGGCGTCCAGGTTGGTGACGTGCGCCTGCAGGACACCGTTCGGGTTGTAAGTCGGCGCCGGGATGTGCTCGATGATGGCCTGGAACAGCGGTTCCAGGTCCTCGTTCTCCGGCGCGGAGCCGTCGGCGGGCTGCTCGAGGGAGGCGCGGCCAACCTTGGCGGCGGCGTAGACGACCGGAACGTTGAGGATCTTGTCCAGGTCGAGGTCCGGAACTTCGTCGGCGAGGTCGGAGGCCAGGCCCAGGAGCAGGTCCATGGACTCGTGCACAACTTCTTCGATCCGCGCGTCGGGGCGGTCGGTCTTGTTGACCAGCAGGATCACCGGCAGGTGCGCGGCGAGGGCCTTGCGCAGCACGAAGCGGGTCTGGGGCAGCGGGCCCTCAGAGGCGTCAACGAGGAGGACGACGCCGTCGACCATGGACAGGCCGCGCTCGACCTCGCCACCGAAGTCGGCGTGGCCGGGGGTGTCGATGACGTTGATGGTGATGGTCTCGCCCTTGGAGGACGGTCCGTTGTAGGCCACCGTGGTGTTCTTGGCCAGGATGGTGATGCCCTTTTCACGCTCGAGGTCACCGGAGTCCATGACGCGGTCTTCGAGGTGGTTGTGCTCGGCAAAGGAGTTGGTCTGCTTGAGCATGGCGTCGACCAGCGTGGTCTTGCCGTGGTCAACGTGGGCCACGATCGCGACGTTGCGCAGGTCACTGCGCGATGCAGTGGCTACCGCAGTGTTGGTGGTGGTTTCAGACATGCGTTATTGCTCGATTCAGTGGTGAAGTCAGCTGTGGTATCGCGACATTTCCAACCGGAACGCACGACGGATAAGTCCCTTTGGCACAGGGCACCTACTACCATTCTAAACGCTAGGTCATTTATTGGCCTAAAATGCGATCCGGCGGCCGGCCCTTGCGTCGTCGCCGCGGGATGACGGACGCGCGGAATTGGATTATTACTTGTGAGTAAAGTCACTGGATTTTCGTGCGCCCATGGCCCATCATTGCTCTGATAGCAGCAAGCAAGCCCGGAGACATTCATGCGAAACGCCTCGGCTCTGTCCCGCTTCGTCGCAACGATGATCGCCGTAGGCGTAGTTCTTGGCGGCTGCGGGCAGACCTCTTCACCTGCGCCTGACGCAGGCTCTTTCGGCGCGGGCTCGTCCAGCGCCGGTTCCTCCGGCGCCGGATCTTCCGCCGGCTCCAATGGCGCCGGCATGCCGGTGGCCGCTGGCTCTGCGGCGAAGACCCGGATCGGGGCCAGCATCGATCCCGCGAATCTGCCCGGCGGTTCGAGCTACCGCAATCCTGCCAACGGCCGCACCGAGATTATTGTCAAGGACACYAGCACTACCGCCGTGCTGATCGGCGACTCACAATCGGAACCGGCCTATGGCTGGCCCAGGCAGGGGCTGGCCGCGGCGGGGTACAAGGTCTTCTTCTGCGGCCGCGGCGGCACGGGCTTCGTGGCGTCGAACGGCACCACCGGCAACTACATCGATGCGCTCCAGCGCGGCGACTGGAAACTTCCGTACGGCACGCCCCCGCTCGTCGTGATCGAAGGCGGCGGGAACGACGCCGCGCGCGGCGCATCTGACGCGCAGATCGTCGCCAACGCCGAGCGGCTGATCACCAGCATCCAGCAGCGCTACCCCGCCGCCCGGGTGCTCATGGTCGGCACGCTTGCGCGCGGCGCCCACTACGGCGGCGGACGCCGCACCGAGGTAGACACGCTCCTCGGCCACGTTGCGGCCCGGCACGGACTGCCGTTCGTCAGCGCCGGAGACTGGCTTACCCGTTACAGCCTTACCGGCTCCATGGCGGACCGTGTCCACCTGAACAGGCAGGGCCACACGGCCCTCGGCGTCGTCTTCGGCAAGCAACTGGCGTCCATGGGACTTCAGTACCGGGCCCCCGGCACGCTCTCCGACTTATCCCGCTAGCGCCGGACCAGCCCAGCCGGCGCCGGACCAACCCAGCCGGACCAACCCAGCCGGACCAGCCGGCGAAGGAACCGCCGACGTCGGACAGCACCGGCACAGACGCCAGGCAGCCAAGCCCTGGGATCGTGGCCCGCACAGCAAGAGTCAACGCAGCGCCCCGCACAGCAAAGGAGCCGGTGTCCGCCCCCAACGGGTCGGACACCGGCTCCTTGCTGCTAACGACAGACTTGGTCAAGCCCTACGAAAAGCAGGCGCTCAGGCCACTTCCACTTCCGGCGGAAGCATGAGTCCCGCGCCGGGGATGGCGTTGAGCAGCGCCTTCGTGTACTCGCGCTGCGGCGACTCGAAGACGTCGTCCGTTGAACCCGTCTCCACCAGCTTGCCCTTCTCCATAACGCACACGTGGTCGGCGATCTGCCGGACCACTGCGAGGTCGTGCGTGATGAACAGGTAGGTCAGGCCGAGCCGGGACTGCAGTTCGGCGAGCAGGTTCAGCACCTGGGCCTGCACCAGCACATCCAGTGCCGACACGGCCTCGTCGCAGATGATCACTTCGGGGTCCAGGGCCAGGGCGCGGGCGATCGCGACACGCTGGCGCTGGCCGCCGGAGAGCTCATTCGGGTACCGCTGCATGGTGGACTGCGGCAGCGCCACCTGGTCCAGCAGTTCCCGGACCTTCTTCTCGCGGCTGGCCTTGTCCCCGATCTTGTGGGTCCGCAGCGGCTCCTCGATGGTCCTGAAGATGTTGTACATCGGGTCCAGGGAACCGTACGGGTCCTGGAAGATCGGCTGCACGCGGCGCCTGAAGGCGAAGATCTCCTTGCTGTTCAGCGTGGAGGTGTCCACGCCGTCGAAGATGATCTTGCCGGAGGTCGGCGTCAGGAGGTTCAGGACCATCTGGGCCACGGTGGACTTGCCGGAGCCCGACTCCCCCACGATCGCCGTCGTGGTTCCCCGCTTGACATTGAAGGAGACGTCGTCGACGGCGGTGAAGTCCAAGGACTTGCCCAGGCCCGAGCGCAGCTTGAAGACCTTTCGCAGGTTCTGGATCTGCAGGACGTCATCGGTCTTGGACGGTTCAACCACACCGGTCTCGGTCGGGGCGAGCATGTCGTCGGTTTCCACGCCCAGTTCCTTGGCGGCCTGGATGCGCCGGGACGCCAGCGACGGCGCCGAGGCGACCAGCCGCTGGGTGTAGGGGTGCTGCGGGTTCTGCAGCAGCTCCAGCGAGGGCCCGGACTCGACAACCTGGCCGCGGTACATGACCACTACCTGGTCGGCGCGCTCGGCGGCGAGGCCGAGGTCGTGGGTGATCAGCAGCACTGCGGTGCCCAGTTCCGTGGTCATCTTGTCCAGGTGATCGAGGATCTGGCGCTGCACGGTGACATCGAGAGCCGACGTCGGCTCGTCCGCGATGAGCAGGCGCGGCTGGCAGGAGAGCCCGATCGCGATCAGCGCGCGCTGGCGCATGCCGCCGGAGAACTCGTGCGGGTACTGCTTGGCCCGGCTGGCGGCGTCCGGCAGCCCGGCCTGCGACAGGACCTTTGCGACGTCGTCGGGGCCGCTGGGCAGGCCGTTGGCCTTCAGCGTCTCGCGGACCTGGTCGCCGATCTTCCACACCGGGTTGAGGTTGGACATCGGGTCCTGCGGGACCATGCCGATGCTGTTGCCGCGCAGTTCGATCATCCGCTTTTCGCTGGCGTTGGAGATGTCCTCGCCGTCGAAGAAGATCTGGCCCGCGGTGACGCGGCCGTTGCCCGGCAGCAGGCCGATGGCCGCCAGCGCGGTGGTGGACTTGCCGGAGCCCGACTCGCCCACAATCGCGACGGTTTCGCCCGGCATGATGGTGAGGTGGGCGTTGCGGACGGCGTTGACCGGGCCGTTGCTGGTGGTGAAACCGATGGCGAGGTCCTTGATTTCCAGCAGCGGACGCTCGGTGGCGTACTCCGCCTCCTGGAATCCAACAGAGGCGCTCATGGTGTCCCCTTTCATCGCTTGCGCGCTTTGGGATCGAGGGCATCACGCAGGGCGTCGCCCAGCATGATGAAGCTCAGGACGGTGATGGACAGGGCGATGGCCGGGTAGAGCAGCGGCATCGGGTTGGACCGGAGCGAGGCCTGCGCCGCCTGGATGTCGTTGCCCCAGGACATGACGCTGGGCGGCAGCCCGATGCCGAGGAAGGACAGCGTGGATTCGGCCACGATGAACGTGCCCAGGGAGATGGTGGCCACGACGATGATCGGGGCCAGCGAGTTCGGCAGGACGTGGCGCATGAGGGCACCGAACTTCGAGACGCCCAGGGACCGGGCGGCCGTGACGAAGTCGGCATTGCGGACCTCGATGACGGCGCCGCGGGTGATGCGTGCGATCTGTGGCCAGCCGAAGGCAACCAGGATGASCACCAGCGTCCAGRCCGTRCGGTTGGYACGGAASAYSGGCAGCTGCATSAKCACGATSGCGCCSAGGATCAGSGGCAGGGCGAAGAAGATGTCRTTGATGCGGGCMAGGATGGAGTCSAYCCAGCCGCCGTAGTAACCGGCMASCGCGCCCAGGATSCCGCCAATSAGCAGSACMCCGAKGGTGGTGAAGAGGCCCACGGTCACCGAGGACCGSGTACCGAAGATGACGCGGGCGTAGACGTCGCAGCCGAGCTGGGTAAAGCCCAGCGGGTGGCCTGCGGCGGGGCCGGCGTCGGAGTTGGCCAGCTGGCATGCCTCCGAGGACGGGTCAATCGGGGAGAAGAGGCCCGGGAAGAGGGAGACGGCCACGACCACCAGGATCAGGAATGCGGAGATGAGGAAGAGCGGCTGCTTGCGCAGGTTCTTCCAGGCCTCGCCCCAAAGGCTCAGCGGTGCGGCTTCGTCCTTGACCCGGTCCGTTACCTGGAGCGGGGTCTCGGAAACATCGGCCACGAAGTGCTCGGACCGGCGGACCGGACGGGTGCCGGCGGCGTGGCGTGCGGTAGTGGTGGTGTTATCAGGAGTCATAACGGATCCTCGGGTCAAGCCAGCCGTAAAGCAGGTCAACGAGCAGGTTGGACAGGCAGTAGATCAGCACCAGGACGGTGACGATCGAGACCACCGTGGGCCCTTCACCGGACAGCACGGCCCGGTAGAGCCGGTTGCCGACGCCCGGGACGTTGAAGATGCCTTCCGTGACGATTGCGCCGCCCATCAGGGCGCCGAGGTCGGCACCAAGGAAGGTGATGACGGGAATCAGGGAGTTGCGCAGGATGTGGGTGCGGACCACCTGGAACCGGGAGAGGCCCTTGGCGGTGGCGGTGCGCACGTAGTCGGCGTTCATGTTTTCGATGACGGACGTGCGGGTCAGGCGCAGGACATAGGCGAAGGATCCCAGGCCGAGCACGATCGCCGGCAGGATGAGGTCCGGGACGGTCGCGGCGGAACTGACGGTCGGTTTGGCCCAGCCGAGCTGGACGCCGATGGTGAACTGCAGCAGGAAGCCCAGAACGAAGATCGGGATACCGATCACGATCAGGGAAGCGACCAGTACCGTGGCGTCAAAGAGCTTGCCCTTGCGCAGGCCTGCGATCAGGCCAAAGATGATGCCAAAAAATGCCTCGAAGATCAGGGCCATGATGGCCAGACGCGCCGTGACGGGGAAGACCTCGCCAAGCACGGCCGCGATGGGGCGTCCGGAGAAGTCCTGGCCGAGGTCGAACGTGAAGATGCTCTTGAGGTAGAGCAGGTATTGCATCCAGAACGGCTGGTCCAGGTGGTACTGCATACGCAGCTTGGCTGCCACGGCCTCGTTCACCGGCTTGTCGCCGAACAGTGCCACGATGGGGTCTCCGGGCAGGCTGAAGACCAGGAAGTAGACCAGCAGTGTTGCGCCCAGGAAGACGGGAATCAATTGCAGGAAACGCTTGAGGATGTATGTCGACATCAGCGAGTCACACCCTCGTTGGCAGGCATCCTGTCCAGGGATGCGGCGGAGTTGTTCATCAAAGAACCTTTTCACTATGGATGCAGGCCGGCGCCGGTTCACTCACGGCGGCAGGGCTGCGAAAAGTTCGCCCGAAGTGCCGGGCATAAAGAAAATAAATTGAAGGGAAAACACGACGACGGCGGAGGCCCCAGTAAGGGCGGCCCCCGCCGTCGCTTAGTTGTTACTTACCGGTGACGTTGTAGTACAGCGGGACGCCGTCCCAGCCGTAGTCAACGTTGGTGACCTTGTCGCTCCAGCCGCCCTGGGCAACCTGGTACCACAGGGGGATGGCCGGCAGGTCCTGGAGAAGGATCTCCTGGGCCTTGTTCATGGCCTTGTTGCCGTCGCTGACCGAGGAGGCGTTCAGGCCGTCGGAGATGGCCTTGTCGAACGTCGGGTTGGCGTAGTTAGCGTCGTTGGAGCCGGCACCGGTCTTGTAGATCGGGCCGAGGAAGTTGTACAGCGACGGGTAGTCTGCCTGCCAGCCGGCGCGGATGGAGCCGGTGAGGGTCTTGGCGGTAGCGTCGTTGCGGGCTTCCTTGAAGGTGGCGTACGGCTTGCCTTCAACCTTGATGCCGAGCGTGTTCTTGAGCTGGTTGACCACTGCTTCAACCCAGGCCTTGTGTCCGCCCTTGTCGGCGTTGTAGGCGATGGTGAAGGTCTCGTTGGCGTCCCACTTCTGGATCGCGTCGGCCTTGGTCCAGGCTTCCTTGGCCTTGGTGGCGTCAAACTTGAGGTTATCGGCACCGGCGAYCGMGTCGCTGTAGCCGTCAAGCACGGGAGCCGTGAAGTCCTTGGCRGGCTGGCGTGCACCGTTGAAGATCACCTTGGTGATCTCATCGCGGTTGATGGCCATGGAGATGGCCTGGCGACGGAGCTTGCCGGCCTCGCCGCTCCACTCCGGCAGGTATTCCGGGATGGCGATGGTCTGGTTGCCTGCGTACGGCTTGTTGATGGTGCGGTCGCCGAGGTCAGACTTGAAGTTCTTCAGAGCGCTGGTCGGAATCGTCTGCAGGATGTCCAGGTTGTTGGACATCAGGTCCTGGTACGCCGAGTCGTCGTTCTGGTAGATCTTGAAGGTCACGCCGGCGTTCTTGGCCTTGCGCGGGCCGTTGTAGTCCGGGTTCGGAACGAGCTGGATCTGCACGTTGTGCTGCCAGCCGCCGTCCGCAAGCTTGTACGGGCCGTTGCCGACCGGCTTCTCGCCGAAGCCCTTCGGGTCCTTCAGCGCGCCGGAGGGAACCGGAACAAACGCGGTGTATCCCAGGCGAAGCGGCCAGTCAGATTCCGGCTGCTTCAGTTCGACGGTGAACGTCTGGTCGTCAACGACCTTCAGGCCGGACATGGTGTCGACGGTGGAGCCTTCTGCGCTGGCTTCGTCGTAGCCCTTGATGCTTTCGAAGAAGCCTCCGCTGAGCTGAGCGTTCTTGGCTGCTGCACCGAAGTTCCAGGAATCGACGAAGGTCTTGGCCGTGATGGCCTCGCCGTTCGTGAACTTCTGGTCCTTCTTGACCTTGATGGTGAAGTGCTGGCCGTCCTTGCCCTCGATGGACTCGGCGAGTTCGTTGACCGGCTTGCCGCTGGGGTCGTAGCTGACCAGGCCCGCGAAGATCATGTCGATGACCTTGCCGCCACCGACCTCGTTGGTGTCGGCCGGCATGAGGGGACGCTGGGGTTCGGAGCCATCGGCGAGGATCACTTTGGTGGTGTCTCCGCCGGTACTGCCGCTACCGGTTGCGGAGCCGCTGGCACCGCATCCGGTCAGGGCGAGGGCGGCGATAGCCACCATGCCCAGTGCTTTGGAAGTGCGCGAAAAACGCATTCCGCCTCCTATGAGTTGTGGGAGTTCGTGAGGGAAAAACTTATGCTTCCCCGTAAGCAGGCACAGGGGTATCCCCTGTGACGTGCTTCATATGGAAGTAGCCTAGCCCTTAACTGTCCAAATGTTGGAACTCCGTTGCCAAACCGTGACTCGACAATTTCATGACGGTTAACGTCAAGCGCGACGTATTTCAAGTCACACGCTACCGGCTGGTAGTATACGCCCGCGTGTGATCCCGGTTACCCTCAATTAACTGGAATTTGTGCCCGGAATGGGCCGGGGGCCCTGCGGGGGACCGCCGGCGGAGCCCGCCGGCAGTACCTCCGCAGGACCCCCGAAGGACCCGCTTTAAACCCTCTCAGTGGGCTCCCGGTCAGCAAGCCCCGTCAGCAAACCCGCCGCAGGCTCCGTCAGCTGGCGCCGGAAAGCAGTTGTGCGCGCAGTTCGCGGCGCTCCCGCTGCTTGTCCGGGTCCGGCAGCGGAACTGCCGCCAGGAGCCGCTGGGTGTAGGGCTCCTGCGGGTTGCGGAGGATCTGGTCCCGGGTCCCCTGTTCCACGATCCTGCCGCGCTGCATGACGCAGATCCTGTCCGCGAGCACGTCCACCACCGCGAGGTCGTGGGTGACGAACAGGCAGGCGAACCCCAGTTCCTTCTGCAGGTTCTGGAAGAGATCGAGCACCCTGGCCTGAACCGAGACATCCAGGGCAGAGGTGGGTTCGTCGGCGACCATCAGCTTCGGCTTGAGCGAGAGGGCGCGTGCGATCCCCACGCGCTGCTTCTGCCCGCCGGAGAGCTCGTGCGGGTAGCGGTTGCGGTAGTCCCGCGGGAGCTCCACCTGGTCCAGGAGTGCCTCGATCCGGTGCTGCAGTTCCGCGCCCTTCGCGACTCCGGACAGGAACATCGGCTCCCCGATGCTTTCCCCGATGGGCAGCCTCGGGTTCAGGGAGGACGACGGGTCCTGGAACACCATGCCGACGTGCCGGCGCATTTCCTGGAGCTGGCGGCCGTTCTTCTTGGCGGCGGAAATGTCCTGCCCCACGACCTTCATGGTGCCTGCTGCCACCGGGAGCAGGCCGACGGCGGCCCGGCCGATCGTGGTCTTGCCCGAACCCGACTCGCCGACAAGGCCTACCACCTGTCCGGGGTAGATGACCAGGTTGGCACCTTCCACGGCACGGAAGGCCGGCACCCGGCCCTGCTTCGGGTACTCGATGGCGACGTCGGTGAGCTCCAGGACCGGTTCGCCCTTCGSCTTGGCCGCCTCGGCCAAGGCCAGTGCGGCGGCGTTCGCCCGCTCCCGCCGGATCAGCTCGTCTTCCGGGATGGAGAGGATCTCGGCGTGGGTCGCGGCGGCGAGGGCGGCTGTGACGTCCACGTCCGCCACGGAATCCGAGCCGCCCTGGCCCAGGTGAGGGACCGCGGCCAGCAAGGCCTGGGTGTATTCGTGCTGCGGGTTGTGGAAGATCTGCGCTGCCGTCCCTGTTTCCACGATGAGGCCCTTGCGCATGACGGCGATCCGGTCGGCGAGGTCCGCCACCACCCCCATGTCGTGGGTGATGAGCACAATGGCGCTGTCCAGTTTGTTCCGCAGGTTGCGCATGAGGTCAAGGATCTCGGCCTGGACAGTCACGTCCAGGGCCGTGGTGGGCTCATCGGCAATGAGCAGCTTGGGGTCACAGGAGAGCGACTGGGCGATCATGGCGCGCTGGCGCTGGCCGCCGGAAAGCTGGTGCGGGTAGGACCGGAAGGCCTTTTCCGGATCGGGCAGTTCCACAAGTTCGAGCATGCGCAGGGCACGGAGTCGGGCTTCGTCCGGCGAAACCTCGTTGTGCAGGCGCACAGTTTCCACGATCTGGGCCCCGACGGTGTAGACCGGGTTCAGGGCCGTCATCGGCTCCTGGAAGATCACTGCAACGTCCTTGCCGCGCACGGCACGGATATTGGCCGCGTTGCTCCCCAAAAGTTCCCGGCCGGCGAGCTTGACACTTCCCGTCACACGGCTGTTACTGGGCAGCAGGCCCAGCAGCGCCATGGAACTGGCGCTTTTTCCGGACCCGGACTCCCCCACGATGGCGAGGACTTCACCGGCCCGGACCTCGTAGTTGAGTCCGATCGCGGCCGGAACCCATTTTTTGTCCACGCCGAAATCCACGCTGAGGTCCCGGACCTCCAGGACGGCGTCGCCTTTGCCGGGCGCGGGTGCTGCCGGCGGATCGAGGGTGATGAAGTCAGTCATGATGGGCTATCCTTCCGCCGGGCCGCCGGTGCACCGGGGATTAGTGCTGCGGCTCGGAATACTGAATTATTGGGGGCATGAGCTCTGCGCCGCATGCCGGAAATGTTGAAGTCTTCAAAGCACGCACGAACAAATGGTTCGCGTGGCTGTCCTGGGCGGTGGCCGGGTTCGGCGTCGTGGCWACGGTCGTCATGGCAGGTCCGGGGGCGCTGGCGGGCATCGCCCCGCTGGCCTTTGTTGCCTTCATGGGCTGGCTGCTGTTCTGGATGCCGTCCGTGGTGGTCCACGACGCCGGGGTCACCCTGGAAAATCCGTTCCGCTCGATCGAGGTCCCGTGGGCCGCGCTGGTGCACGTCGATACGCGCTTCGCGCTGACCCTGGTCACGGCCGGGAAGAGCTACACGTCCTGGGCAGCACCCGCCCCGGGCATCTGGGGCGGGCGCCACGCCCGCCCGGAAGATCTCCGCGGCCTGCCGGCCACCACGTACGGTCCCGGCAAGTCGGTCCGTCCCGGCGACCTGAAGACCACGGACTCCGGCCAGGCCGCCATGCTGGTGCGGGCCCGATGGCATGATCTGGTGGAGGGCGGGAAGCTCRACGACGGCGACGCCGCCAGCGCCGCCGTGACAGTCACGRTCCGCTGGGTGGCGATCGGCGCCGTCGTACTGCTCCTCGCGGCCAGCTACCTGGCGGTGACCGCCAGGTAGCGTGGTCCTGCACGGGGCCKGCATCTTAGAGGCCCTTTGATCCATCAGCCGGAGGCCCKGGCCGGAATCCCTCGGACCTGCTTTCCTCGGCTTCAGTTCCGTCGAGGTCCGTGAGGGCGCCTGCCTGCACCGCGGGGGCTGCCACGGCCTTGGCCTTTTTGGCGTTGAACTTCTTCTGCCGCGGGTCAAAGGCGTCCCGCAGGCCGTCGCCGATGAAGTTGATGCTGAGGCAGATGAGCACGATGAACAGGCCCGGGTACCAGAAGAGCCAGGGCCGGGTAGAGAAGGCCTGCTGGTTCTGGGAGATGAGCAGGCCCAGTGAGGTGTCCGGGGCATGGACGCCGACGCCGAGGTAGCTCAGCGCCGTTTCGGTGAGGATCGCGGCGGACATCGTCAGGGTCACGTTCACGATCAGCACTCCGACGGCGTTGGGCAGGATGTGCTTGAAGATGATCCTGGCGTTGCTGGCGCCCGAAATCCGGGCCGCATCCACGAACTCGCGTTCGCGCAGTGAAAGGAATTCGCCGCGCATCAGGCGGGCGAGGGCAACCCAGCTGATCAAGCCCAGGAAGATACCGAGGGCCAGGACGCCGTTGGTGCTGGCAAAGGAGGCGAACCAGCTCCCCTGGTCCCGGCGGCCCGCGAGCTGCGCCATGACGGCGGCCAGCAACAGTGCGGGAATGATGATGATGACGTCGGTCAGGCGCATCAGGATGGCTTCGGCCCAGCCCCGGAAGTAGCCGGAGATGGCCCCGACTACCACGCCGATCAGGCCGGCGAGGAGGCCGATCACGAGCATGATGGTGATGGACTGCTGCGCGCCGCGCATGGTCATGGCGAAGAGGTCACGGCCGATCCGGTCCTGGCCGAACGGGTGTTCGCCCCAGGCCAACGGCCACAGTGAGGAGGTGGGTGCGCCGTCGTTGACCAGGGGGGAGACCTGCTCGTGCGTGTACTTCCACCAGCCCGGGATACCCAGGAAGCCCACCGAGGTGAAGGCCAGGATGAAAATGAAGGAGAACACCACGAGGCCGATGATGGCGCCGGAGTGTCCGAGGAACCGCTTTCGGACGATCTGGCCCTGGCTGAGGCCCTTGGCCTCGAGGACCGGTTCAATGCCGGCCGCGGGCGATGTCCGCGAGGCTGCATCTTCGGCCATGATGACTTCCTGCTGACTTGGCTGGCTCATGAT
>NZ_JBFTKG010000041.1:0-59613 GCF_056395825.1 Arthrobacter sp. 05T47
CTCCGGGGCAGCCGCAGCCGGCTCGGGCGCCTGCGCCGCAGCCGACGCCGCCATGGCAGCCGCGGGACCKGCCGCMGCCGTCGAACCGGCCACCGCTCCGGAATCGGCCGCCGCGGTCGGGCTGACCGCAGAGCCGGAAGCGGCACCGGTGCCTGCGGCGGATCCGGAGTCTGCGCCCGGGCGGCTCTTCTTGCGGTTCAACAGCCACCAAACCACAGCGACCACCACGATGATGACGACGAGCCAGACGATCCAGTCCATAGCAGAGCCTTTCAGTCCAAGTTCAGTCCGTATTCAGCCTATGAAGCATGGGTGCCGATGCTTGACGTTACGTCCGGGCGAAGCCGGCTGTCCAGCAATCAACCGTGCTCCGACGTGTAGCCTCGCCTCATGGATTTCAAGCGACTGCAGATTCTGCGCGAACTCGCAGACCGCGGCACGGTCGGGGCCACAGCGGAGGCCATGAAGGTCACGCCGTCGGCCGTATCGCAGCAGCTCAAGACCCTGCARGAAGAACTGGGTGTAGTYCTCGTGGAGAAGTCCGGCAGGGGAGTGCGGCTCACGGAGGCAGGACTGGCCATGGCGGGCGCCGCTGCCGACGTCTCGACGGCCATGGCGCGGGCCGAAGCGACGATCGACACGTACCGGCGCGGCTGGCAGACACGGGTGGTGGCGGCCTTCTTTCCCAGCGCCGCGGAGATGTTCCTTCCCGGCATGCTCCATCGGGTCAAGGAGGTCGAGGGGCTGAGGTTCGAAGCGCATTTCGAGGACCCSGGTGTTGCCGGATTCGCCGGGCTGACGGCTGACTACGACATCGTCCTGGCGCACAGTGTCGACGGTCCCGAAGTCTTCGGCGGCCAGGGCCTGACGGTGGTGCCGCTGCTGGACGAGCCGCTGGATGTGGCGTTGCCGGCCGGGCACGCTTTGGCCGGCAAGACCRCGCTGTGTGCCGAGGACGTCGTCGGCTTCCCGTGGATGGGTGTTCCCGAGGGCTTTCCCTTCGACACGGTGCTGCGCCAGATCGAGGTGCGGGCCGACTCGCAGGCCCTCCGTGCCCAGCAGTTCCCCGATCTGCGGGTGCTGGAAGCCCTGGTCAGCGCCGGCCACGGGCTGAGCCTGCTGCCGCGGTACACGGCGGTCAGCAACCAGGACCGGGGGTTCGTCCTGCGTCCGCTTGAAGGCGTGAAAGCGAGCCGCAGCATTGTTGCGCTGGCCCGTCCCGACGTCGCGGCCCGGACCACCATCCAGCAGGTCCTGGCGATGCTCCGGGCCGAAGCGCAGGGTGTCGCCGAAGCCCCTGAATTGCGTGACGCGGCTCACCAGGCCTGAGCCAACCGGCCCCCAAGGTTCATGATGTGAGACGAGAGTCCACTATTTGATCGACATATTCCCGGTTTTCCGCTTAACGCTCCCTTGCCGGGTCGTTTGCGTCTGTGGCGGAGCCCTAGACTTTGAGCCATGAGTCAGGACACCCAAAAAGCAACAGACACCAAGCCGGACATCAAGCCCCGCAGCCGGGTCGTTACCGATGGAATCCACGCCGCCCCCGCGCGCGGCATGTTCCGGGCGGTCGGCATGGGCGATGACGACTTYGCCAAGCCGCAGATCGGCGTCGCGAGCTCGTGGAACGAGATCACTCCCTGCAACCTTTCGCTGAACCGGCTCGCCCAGGGCGCCAAGGAAGGCGTCCACGCCGGCGGCGGGTTCCCCATGCAGTTCGGCACGATTTCCGTCTCCGACGGCATCTCCATGGGCCACGAGGGCATGCACTTCTCCCTGGTGTCCCGCGAAGTCATTGCCGACTCCGTCGAAACGGTCATGCAGGCCGAGCGGATCGACGGCTCGGTGCTCCTGGCCGGCTGCGACAAGTCCCTGCCCGGCATGCTGATGGCAGCCGCGCGCCTGGACCTCGCCAGCGTGTTCCTCTACGCCGGCTCCATCATGCCCGGCTGGGTCAAGCTTGAGGACGGCTCCGAAAAGGAAGTCACCCTCATCGACGCGTTCGAAGCCGTCGGTGCCTGCGCCGCCGGCAAGATGAGCCTCGAAGACCTGACCCGCATCGAAAAGGCCATCTGCCCCGGCGARGGYGCCTGCGGYGGCATGTACACCGCCAACACCATGGCCTGCATCGGCGAGGCGCTCGGCATGTCCCTGCCCGGCTCGGCCGCYCCGCCSTCGGCAGACCGCCGCCGCGATGAATTCGCCCGCAAGTCCGGCGARGCAGTGGTCAACCTGCTGCGCCTGGGCATCACCGCCCGCGACATCATGACCAAAAAGGCGTTCGAGAACGCCATCGCSGTGACCATGGCCTTCGGCGGYTCCACCAACGCCGTGCTGCACYTGCTCGCGATCGCCCGCGAAGCCGAAGTTGAGCTGACGCTCGATGACTTCAACCGGATCGGCGACAGGATCCCGCACCTGGGCGACCTGAAGCCCTTCGGCCGCTACGTCATGACCGACGTCGACAAGATCGGCGGCGTTCCGGTCATCATGCGCGCACTGCTCGACGCCGGCCTGCTGCACGGCGACTGCCTCACCGTCACGGGCAAGACGGTTGCCGAGAACCTCGCGGCGATCAACCCGCCGGATCTGGACGGCAAGATCCTGCGCGCGCTGGACAACCCGATCCACAAGACCGGCGGCATCACCATCCTCCACGGTTCCATGGCTCCCGAGGGCGCCGTCGTGAAGAGCGCAGGCTTCGACGCCGACGTCTTCGAAGGCACCGCCCGCGTCTTCGAACGCGAGCAGGGCGCCCTGGACGCGCTCGACAAGGGACAGATCAAGGCCGGCGACGTCGTCGTCATCCGCTACGAAGGGCCCAAGGGCGGCCCCGGCATGCGCGAGATGCTCGCCATCACCGGCGCCATCAAGGGCGCCGGCCTGGGCAAGGACGTCCTGCTGCTGACCGACGGACGGTTCTCCGGCGGAACCACCGGGCTGTGCATCGGCCACGTCGCGCCGGAAGCCGTCGACGGCGGACCCATCGCGTTCGTCAAGGACGGGGACCGGATCCGCGTGGACATCGCGGCCCGCACCTTCGACCTCCTGGTCGAKGAAGCCGAGCTCGAGGCCCGCAAGGTCGGCTGGGAGCCGCTCCCGGCCAAGTTCACCAAGGGCGTCCTGGCCAAGTACGCCAAGCTCGTCCACAGCGCCTCCACCGGCGCCTACTGCGGCTGATCCTCCGGCCTGGGTGACCAGGCTTAAYAAGGGAAGCTCCGAGGGSCCCCGAACGCACGGCGTCCGCGCCGGGCGTTCGGGGTAGGAGATTCCCGTCTGCCGCCAAGGCTGCAGGGCCAGGGGAAACCGGAGGACCAATCCGTGGACAACGCCGTCCAAATAGTGAGACAGTCGCCGGGCTCGTTGACACCTGTCTCACTCAGAGGGAAAACTGAACGCATGATCGAGATCGTTACCGCCGGCATCACTGAATGTGTCTCCGTCGTACTTACCAAGCGCGTGGCTCAATAGCCTCTCGGTAACGAACCGTCACGCGCAACCCCTCGAAGAGCCCTCCGGCTGAGGGGTTTTTTTATTTYCCGCAGCACCAGCAGTACCCAKCACCAGCAGTACCCAWYACCAGCAGTACCCAAGAAGTTCCACGATCACCGAAGATCCACAAAGGAAGAGTCCGATGAGCAAAGGATCGCCGATCAGCCCCTCGCTGATGGCCACCAAGTCCACTGGAGCCCACAAGGCTCCGGAACGCGTCGAKCGTCCGGCTGACGCCGGCGTCGACACTGCTGCCGTCTCTCCTGTCCTCGGACCGAACAACGTCGTACCCCCGACCGTTATGACCGGTTCGCAAGCAATTGTCCGCTCGCTCGAAGAACTCGGCGTCCAGGACATTTTCGGTTTGCCCGGTGGCGCGATCCTGCCCACCTATGACCCCTTGATGGCCTCCAAAATGAACCACGTTCTGGTCCGTCACGAACAGGGAGCCGGCCACGCCGCGCAAGGCTACGCCATGGTCACCGGACGGGTTGGCGTCTGCATCGCCACCTCGGGCCCGGGCGCCACCAACCTCGTTACCGCCATCATGGATGCCCACATGGACTCCGTGCCGATTGTGGCCATCACCGGCCAGGTCTCCAGCGGGGTGATCGGCACCGACGCMTTCCAGGAAGCGGACATCGTCGGRATCACCATGCCGATCACGAAGCACTCGTTCCTGGTCACMGACCCCAACGACATCCCGCACGTGATGGCCGAGGCCTTCCACCTGGCCTCCACCGGACGCCCGGGCCCGGTCCTCGTTGACGTCGCCAAGGACGCCCAGCAGGGCCAGATGACGTTCTCCTGGCCGCCGAAGGTCGACCTCCCGGGCTACCGGCCGGTGGTGCGCGGACACAGCAAGCAGGTCCGCGAGGCCGCCCGGCTCATTTCGGCCGCCAGCAAGCCCGTCCTGTACGTCGGCGGCGGAGTGGTCAAGGCGCACGCCTCGGCCGARCTGCGCGAACTGGCCGAGCTGACTGGCGCCCCCGTGGTGACCACCCTGATGGCCCGGGGCGTGTTCCCGGACTCGCACCCGCAGCACGTGGGCATGCCGGGCATGCACGGCACCGTTTCCGCCGTGACCGCCCTGCAGCAGTCCGACCTGCTGATCACCCTCGGCGCCCGGTTCGATGACCGCGTGACCGGCATCCTGAAGTCTTTCGCCCCGAACGCCAAGGTCATCCACGCGGACATCGACCCGGCGGAGATCTCCAAGAACCGCACGGCCGACGTTCCGATCGTCGGCTCGGTCAAGGAGATCATCCCCGAGCTGACCGAGGCCCTGCGCCTGCAGTTCGAAGCGTTCGGCACCCCGGACCTGACCCCCTGGTGGGCCTTCCTGAACAACCTCAAGGAAACCTACCCGCTTGGCTGGACCGAACCCGAAGACGGGCTCAGCGCCCCGCAGCGCGTCATCGAACGCATCGGCGCCCTGACCGGCCCCGAAGGCATTTACGTCGCCGGCGTCGGACAGCACCAGATGTGGGCTTCACAGTTCATCAAGTACGAACGCCCGCACGCCTGGCTCAACTCCGGCGGCGCCGGCACCATGGGCTACGCGGTCCCGGCGGCCATGGGCGCGAAGGTGGGCGAACCGGACCGCGTAGTCTGGGCGATCGACGGCGACGGCTGCTTCCAGATGACCAACCAGGAACTGGCGACCTGCGCGATCAACAAGATCCCCATCAAGGTCGCAATCATCAACAACTCCTCGCTGGGCATGGTCCGGCAGTGGCAGACCCTGTTCTACGAGGGCCGCTACTCCAATACCGACCTCAACACCGGGCACGACACCGTCCGCATCCCGGACTTCGTGAAGCTCGCGGACGCCTACGGCTGCGCTGCCTTCCGGTGCGAACGCGACGAGGACATTGACGCCACCATCCAGAAGGCACTGGAAATCAACGACCGCCCGGTGGTCATTGACTTCGTCGTGAGCCCGAACTCGATGGTGTGGCCGATGGTCCCCGCCGGGGTCAGCAACGACCAGATCCAGGTTGCCCGCAACATGACCCCGGAATGGGAAGAGGAGGACTGAACATGACCCGCCACACATTGTCCGTACTGGTCGAAGACAAGCCCGGTGTGCTGACCCGCGTTGCCAGCCTCTTCGCCCGCCGGGCCTTCAACATCAATTCCCTGGCCGTCGGCCCCACCGAGGTCCCGGGCATGTCCCGGATGACCGTGGTGGTCGACGCCGATGGCGAGCTGATCGAACAGGTCACGAAACAGCTGAACAAGCTGGTCAACGTGATCAAGATCGTCGAGCTCACCTCCGAATCTTCCGTACAGCGCGACCACATCCTGGTCAAGGTACGTGCGGATGCCGCGACACGTCTGCAGGTCACCCAGGCCGCAGACCTGTTCCGCGCTTCAGTGGTCGACGTCTCCACAGAGTCGGTGGTCATTGAGGCAACGGGCCACCCCGAGAAGCTCACGGCACTGCTCTCAGTGCTGGAGCCATTCGGCATCCGCGAAATCGTGCAGTCCGGCACCTTGGCCGTTGGACGGGGATCCCGCTCCATGAGTGACAGGGCCCTACGCTCCGCGTAAGCGGCGGCGTGAGGCGCGGGGCGGGACGCAAAACCCGCCCAGTACCGCAGCACCACAGACAACATCGAAAATCCACTCAAGAGGAGTTACGCAAGTGACTGAAATGTTTTACGACGACGACGCAGACCTGTCGATCATCCAGGGACGCAAGGTTGCCATTGTCGGCTACGGCTCCCAGGGCCACGCCCACGCGCTGAACCTGCGCGATTCCGGCGTCGAGGTTGCAATCGCGCTCAAGGAGGGCTCGAAGTCGATCGCCAAGGCCGAGGACGCCGGCTTCACCGTCAAGAACGTTGCCGACGCCGCCGAATGGGCCGACGTCATCATGATCCTCGCGCCGGACCAGTACCAGCGCTCGATCTACAACGACTCCATCAAGGACAAGCTGACCCCCGGCAAGGCCCTGGCCTTCGCCCACGGCTTCAACATCCGCTTCGGCTATATCGAGGCACCGGAGGGCGTTGACGTCATCCTGATCGCCCCGAAGGCTCCCGGCCACACCGTGCGCCGCGAGTTCGAGGCCGGCCGCGGCATCCCGGACATCATCGCCGTCGAGCAGGACGCTACCGGTTCCGCCTGGGAGCTGGCCAAGTCCTACGCCAAGGCCATTGGCGGCACCCGCGCCGGCGTCATCAAGACCACCTTCACCGAAGAGACCGAAACCGACCTCTTCGGCGAGCAGGCTGTCCTGTGCGGCGGCGTGTCCCAGCTGGTCCAGTACGGCTTCGAGACCCTGACCGAGGCCGGCTACCAGCCGCAGATCGCCTACTTCGAGGTGCTTCACGAGCTCAAGCTCATCGTTGACCTCATGTGGGAAGGCGGCATCGCCAAGCAGCGCTGGAGCGTCTCCGACACCGCAGAGTACGGCGACTACGTCTCCGGCCCGCGCGTCATCACCCCCGAGGTGAAGGAGAACATGCAGGCAGTCCTGAAGGACATCCAGGAGGGCGTCTTCGCCAAGCGCTTCATCGACGACCAGGACGCCGGCGCCCCCGAGTTCAAGGAACTGCGGGCCAAGGCAGAACAGCACCCCATCGAGGCCGTTGGCCGCGAGCTGCGGTCCCTGTTCGCCTGGCAGCAGCAGGACGTGGACTACGTCGAGGGCTCTGCAGCCCGCTAGTCAATGCCCGGCAGGGGAGCCGGACACCATTTCTGGGGTCCGGCTTCCCTGCTGTCCAGCACCACCCGCACCACCAGCATCACCCGATTCACCAAAATCCCCACCAGATACACAAGAGAGCTAAAGAGGTCACCGGTGACAAGCACCAAACCTGTCGTACTCCTCGCTGAGGAACTTTCGCCCGCCACCGTCGAGGCCCTCGGCCCGGACTTTGAAATCCGCCAGACAGACGGCTCCGACCGTTCCCAGCTGCTCTCCGCGATCGCCGACGTCGACGCGATCCTGGTCCGCTCCGCCACCCAGCTGGACGCCGAGGCCATCGCTGCCGCCAAGAACCTCAAGGTCATCGCCCGCGCCGGCGTGGGTCTGGACAACGTGGACATCAAGGCCGCCACGCAGGCCGGCGTCATGGTGGTCAACGCGCCGACCTCCAACATCGTCTCTGCCGCCGAACTGACCGTCGGACACATCCTGAGCCTCGCCCGCCACATCCCGCAGGCCAGCTCCGCCCTCAAGGACGGGGAGTGGAAGCGCTCCAAGTACACCGGCATCGAGCTCTTCGAGAAGAAGATCGGCATCATCGGACTCGGCCGGATCGGCGCCCTGGTCGCCGCCCGCCTCAAGGGCTTCGACACCAAGATCCTCGCGTACGATCCCTACATCACCTCCGCGCGGGCCGCCCAGCTCGGCGTCCAGCTGGTGACTCTCGACGAGCTCCTGGCACAGTCGGACTTCATCACCATCCACATGCCCAAGACCCCGGAAACCGTCGGCATGCTCGGCGCCGAGGCCTTCAAGAAGATGAAGAGCACGGCGTACGTCGTCAACGTCGCCCGCGGCGGCCTGGTGGACGAGGAAGCCCTTTACACCGCGCTGCAGGCCGGTGACATCGCCGGCGCCGGCATCGACGTGTTCCATAAGGAACCCAGCACCGACCTGCCGTTCTTCAAGCTCGACAACGTCGTGGTGACCCCGCACCTGGGCGCCTCCACCGACGAAGCCCAGGAGAAGGCCGGCGTTTCCGTCGCCAAGTCCGTCCGCCTGGCCCTGGCCGGCGAACTGGTCCCCGACGCCGTCAACGTCGCCGGCGGCGTCATCGCACCCGACGTCCGCCCCGGCATCCCGCTGATTGAAAAGCTGGGCCGCATCTTCACCGCATTGACCCACGCCTCTCTGACGCAGTTCGACGTCGAGGTGGCGGGCGAGATCTCCTCGCTCGATGTCAAGGTTCTGGAACTCGCGGCGCTCAAGGGGATTTTTGCCGACGTCGTGACCGAACAGGTCTCCTACGTCAACGCCCCGGTGATCGCAGAGCAGCGCGGCATCAACGTCCGGCTCATCACCACGCCGGACACCGAGTCCTACCGCAATGTCCTGACCCTGCGCGGAGCCCTCAGCGACGGCAGTCAGATCTCCGTCGCCGGCACCCTCACCGGCCCCAAGCAGATCCAGAAGCTCGTGGGCGTCAACGGCTACGAGGTGGAGATCCCGATCAGCGAACACCTCGTGGTGGTTGCCTACACGGACCGCCCCGGCGTGATCGGCACGATCGGCCACATCCTGGGCATGAACAACATCAACATCGCCGGCATGCAGGTGGCACGCCAGGCAGAGGGCGGCCAGGTGCTGGCCCTGCTGACCATCGACAGCTCCGTTCCGCAGCAGGTCCTTGACGCGATCAAGGCCGGGATCGGCGCTGACATGGTCCGCGAGGTTGACCTCGAGGACTAGAAGTCCTGCCCCCGGGGCCCCGGCGGCGGCATGACCGCCGCCGGCGGCCACGAGCGGGCGGCCGGTCTGCGTACAATGGCTAGGACCGAATTTCGGGTCTTGGCCGGCAGACCGGCCTTTACTTTTGCACGCCCGGCAGGGGACGCCTTCAATTCCGCAGGAAATGAACTGTGGCGTGCGCACGCAATCCAGCTTTCAGGAGCCCAATGAACGCCGTCCAGAGGTTCATCAGAAGCAGAGTGCTTTTGCTGACCGCGTCCATTTTGATCGTGGCCATGTGCCTGTCCGTGCTCGTCCAGGGTCAGTCCCAGGCGGCACTGAGCAGGACCGTGGACCAAAACTCCCGGGGGCTCTATGACGTCCTGGTCCAGGCCAAGGCGGGGGATAACGGCGGCCTGATGCAGCCGGACATCGCCACCGGCCAGGGCGGCATCAGCTTTGATCAGCTGGATTCGATCCGCAAGCTCTCCGGCACGTCGGTGGCCGCGCCCATCAGCCTGGTCTCGCGCGTGACGCAGAACCTTGAGTCGCCGCGCCTTGACGCCACCGACTACCTGGGCTTCAACGCCGGCCTCGCGGGCACCGCGGGCGACCCGACCGCCACCGACCCGAGCAAGTGGCCGGCCGCGGAATCGGTCCTGAGCGACACGCCGAAGAAATACCGCCTCACCGCCAGCGCCGTCAGCTCCGACGGCCACTCCGACCAGACGCTGTTCAAGACCACGGCTGAGGGCTCCCTCGGCAAGGCGAAGCTGGTCCAGGAACAGGTCGAGGGCGGCCAGAACGTCCGCATCCAGGGCCCCGAGGGCGAGACCGGCATCAAGTTCCCCACGCCGGCCGGCGGCTCCGAGCACAACCTCTTCAACCTTTCCGTATCCCTGCCCATGGCGCCGCAGGTCACCGAGTCCGTGGTCGCCGTCGACCCCGTCTCCGAACGCGCGCTGCTGGGCACGGCCGGTGACTTCCTGTCCCCGCTGGAGAAGGCCCCGCCCGCGGACGCCCGCAATGCCGGCGCGATCGGCCGGCACTTCGAAAGTCTCTTCACCAACGGCATCAGCATGGACGAACTCAAGGAAGGCCCGGACTTCCTTGGCGTCAAGCTCAAGTACTGGGCACCGCTGATGACCCAGTACCAGCAGGCCAAGCGCGACGGCCAGCTCACCGCCGATTCGCAGGCCATCCCGCTGATCGTCCGCTCCGGCACCGCCCTGGACCTGAAGTACTCGGTCAAGATCGAGGAAATCGACGACTCCGGCAACGTCACCAAGGACGTCGGCACGGTGTCCCGCTCGCTGGACAAGGACTACCTGCCCTTCGTTTCCAAATCCCCCTTTGCCCTCGCCTGGCCCGGGTCCAAGGACCTCTCCCAGCTCATGGGTGACACCGGATCCTTCAGCCAGGGCCTCTACAACCCGGCCACCTGGACCACCAACTTTGCCGCCGCCCCCGCGTACAAGGACGGCGACGCCGCCGCCAACGGCGCCGCGAACAAGAGCGCCACGCCCGGCGACTGGGTCACCGTGAACCGGCTGCCGGACAAGGCCGCCAACGGTGCCGCCGTCGACCAGACCCAGCGCAACCCCGTAGACGAGCGCTCCTACCGGCAGAACCTTGAAACCGGCAAGAAGCTGGCCACCCCGCTGGCCATGGTCTACGGCACCTTCGACCCCGCGGCCGTCAAGAACGCCGCCGGCGACGTCAACCGGCTGCCCCTGGGCGGCTACGACCCCGCGCCGTTCACGCTGACCAAGGACGCGTCCGGCACGGATGCCAACACCGAGCTCAAGCCCTCCCTGAGTGCCACGGGCCTGGTCAGCCAGTCCGCCGGCGCCATCACCGACTACTACGGCCTCGCCGCCGCCCGCGGCTACGAGAAGAACGCCTCCGTGATCGACGCCGTGCGCGTCCGCGCCAAGGTCCCCGGCAGCTGGAAGCAGGCGCAGCCCGAGGTGGAGAAGCTCGCCAACGAGATCCGCGACATGGGCCTGCAGGCCACCGTGGTGGCCGGTTCGGCCCGCGAGGACGCCAGCATCGCAGTTCCCGGTTACTCCAAGGACGACGCCGGCAAGGAATCGCCGCTGGGCACCGTGCAGCAGTCGTGGGTCCGGCAGGACGCCGCGGACGCCGTCTCCGGCTCCCTGACGGCCACGAACCTGACCCTGCTGTTCCTGACCCTGTGTGGCGCAGCCCTGCTGACCGGAGCCTCCACCGTCAGCTACATCCGGAAACGGCGCAGCGAGGCCGGCACCCTGCGTGCCATGGGCTGGACACAGCGCAAGATCCGCTCCTGGGTGCTGGCCGAATTTGGCGTCGGCGCCGCGCTGCTGGCTATCGCCGGCACTGCCCTGAGCCTGATCAGCTGGAGCACCGCCACCGCGGTCGTCTCGGCGTCGGTCCTTGTGTTGTACGTGGGTGCGGCGTTCGTCGCGGCCCAGCAGCTGCGCCACCGCGACGAAGTGGACCAGGAGCCGCAGCACGATGAACGGCTGATTGCGGTCGATTCCCCGCTGACCTTCGCCAACCGGCAGCTGAGCACCAACAAGTTCAACACCATCTCGCTCGCCGTGGCCGTCGGTGTCTTCGCCGCCGCCGTCGGCGGACTGGTCGCCCTGCTCATCGACATTCCCCGGGCCGCGGGCGCCAGTGCCCTCAGCGGGCTGGCCGCGGCCAGCATCGCGCTCCCGAGCATCATCCTCGCCGTGTCCGGAGTGGCCGTCGGCCTGCTCCTGACCATGGTCACCGGCCGCTTCGAGCTGCAGGCCAAGCGCCAGTACCTCGGCACGCTGCGGGCCATGGGCTGGAACCCGGACATGCTGGGCCAGGTCCGATTCTTTGAAAATGCCATGGTGGGAACCGTCGCGCTGCCGCTGGGCGTCGTGGGCGCCCTCGGCATCGGCCTTCTCCTCGCCCCCTATGCCGCACTGTGGGCCGCAATTGCTGGTCTCGTGGCTGTACTTTGCTGGATTCCGATTGCAACGAAAGTGGTCCAATGACTAACGAGCTGAACCTTGACCGGGAGGCACACGACCGGATGACCGCCAGCACCCGTCGCGGTGCGCACAAGACCCGCGCCAACACCATCGTGAAGGCCACGGACCACGCCACCCCGCTGGAACTGAGCAACATCACCATCCACTACGGCGGCGGCAAGGGCGGTGCCGAGGCCGTGAACGTCGTGGACGACTTCAACATGACGCTGCACGCCGGCGAAATGCACTGCGTCGCCGGCCGTTCCGGCTCGGGCAAGACCAGCATCCTGACCGTCGGCGCGGGACTGACCCTGCCGACGTCGGGCCGGGTGTTCTGGGAAGGCGACTCGCTCGAGACCATGGGCGACGACGAGATCGCCGACCGCCGCCGTGCCCTGATCGGCTACGTTGACCAGGGCGGTGCCCTGATCGACGGGATGAGCGCGCTCGAGAACGTGCTGCTTCCGGCGGTGCCCGACGGCGAGGTTGAGCAGCGCCGCGACATGGCCAAGGACCTCCTGGACCTGGTGGGCCTGGGCCGGCGGATGCGCCACCGCCCGGCCCAGCTGTCCGGCGGTGAGCGCCAGCGCGTGGCGATCGCCCGCGCCCTGATCCTCGGCACCCGGGTGCTGGTGGTCGACGAGCCCACGGCCAGCCTGGACCGGGCCGCGGCCAACCGCATCATCAGCATCCTCAAGGACACGACCTCGGACGGCATTGCCGTGCTGGTCGCTTCACATGACCACGAACTCGTCCGCCAGAGCGATACCCTCACAGAACTGATCTAGATTTAGACCGTGACTTCTTCTGAAAAAACCCCGTTCTACATCACCACGGCCATCACGTACCCCAACGGCGTGCCGCACATCGGCCACGCCTACGAGTACATCGCCACCGACGCGATGGCCCGCTTCAAGCGCCTGGACGGGTATGACGTTTTCTTCCTGACCGGAACCGATGAGCACGGCATGAAGATCGCCCAGGCCGCCGAGAAGGAAGGCGTCACGCCGAAGGAGCTGGTGGACCGGAACGCCGAGATCTACAAGGCGGCCCACGCTGCCCTGGGTGTCTCGTACGACCGCTTCATCCGCACCACCGACGCCGACCACTACGCGGCGTCGCAGGCCATCTGGAAGAAGATGGAGTCCAACGGGGACATCTACCTGTCCAAGTACGAGGGCTGGTATTCGGTCCGTGACGAGGCCTTCTACGTCGAGGACGAGACGGTCGTCAAGGACGACGGCGTCCGCTATTCCCGCGAATCGGACACCGAGGTGACGTGGACGGCCGAGGAAAGCTATTTCTTCCGGCTCTCCGCATACCAGGACAAACTGCTCGCACTCTACGAGGCCCACGCTGAGTTCGGCGCCCCGCAGTCGCGCTTCAACGAGGTCATCAGCTTCGTCCGGCGCGGGCTGGAGGACCTCTCCATCAGCCGCACCACGTTCGACTGGGGCGTCCCCGTGCCCGGCAATGACAAGCACGTCATGTACGTGTGGGTGGACGCGCTGACCAACTACCTGACCGGCGTCGGCTACCCGGACGTCGATTCGGAGTCCTTCAAGAAGTTCTGGCCGGCCGATGTCCACGTGATCGGCAAGGACATCTCCCGCTTCCACGCCATCTACTGGCCGGCGTTCCTCATGAGCGCCGGGCTGGAGCTGCCGAAGCGGATCATGATCCACGGCTTCCTGCAGAACAACGGCGTCAAGATGTCCAAGTCGCTGGGCAATGTGGTGGCGCCCGCGGACTTCGTGGCCCAGTACGGCCTGGACCAGGTGCGCTACTTCTTCCTGCGCGAGGTCCCCTTCGGCGCGGACGGCAACTACAATCACGAGGCAATCGTGGGCCGGATGAACTCGGACCTGGCCAACAACTTCGGCAACCTGGCCCAGCGGTCCCTGTCCATGGTGGCGAAGAACTGCGAGGGCCGCGTGCCGGCGCCCGGCACGTTCACCGCCGAGGACACCGCGCTGCTCGAGCAGGCCAACGGCCTGCTGGACGCCGCCCGGGCAGCGTTTGAGAAGCAGGAGTTCAGCCGCGCGCTGGAGGCCATCTGGACCGTCCTGGGGGACACCAACGCCTACTTCGCCGAGCAGGCCCCGTGGGTGCTGCGCAAGACCGACGTCGAACGCATGAACACCGTGCTCTACGTAACGCTCGAGGTGCTGCGGATCGTCGCGATCCTCGCCCAGCCGGTCATGCCGACGGCGACGGCGGCGATCCTGCACACGCTCGGCCAGCCCGAGGGCGGGGCACGCCAGTTCGCGGCCGTCGGCACGCCGATCGCCGCCGGCGCCGAACTACCGGCCCCGGCTCCGGTGTTCCCGAAGTACGAGGAACCCGCCGAGGCCTAAGCCCGCAAGCCACTGACGCTCCCGCACCCCTGAACCGGGTGCGGGAGCGTTTTTCGTCCCGAGCGTTTCGTCGGGACGGGCGTTCGAATAATGAGACGACTTGACCAGAATGTGGATGACTTAGCTACGCTGAAATCATGAGCGCATCCACGATTGATCTGGCAGTCATCCCGGGCGACGGCATCGGCCCGGAGGTCACGGCCGAAGCCCTGAAAGTCCTCGAGAAGGCCGCGGCCGCCGAGGGGATCGTGCTCCAGCAGACCCACTACAAGCTGGGTGCGGAGCACTGGCTCGAGACGGGGGAGACCCTGCCCGCGGCCACCCTCGCCGATTTGCGCACACGCGACGCCATCTTGTTCGGCGCCGTCGGGGCGGCCCCCGGCGATACCCGGATCCCCTCCGGCGTCATCGAGCGCGAACTGCTTCTGAAGCTGCGCTTCAGCCTGGACCACTTCGTCAACCTGCGGCCCTCGCGCCTGTACGCCAGCGTCGGCAGCCCGCTCGCCAACCCCGGCGAGATCGATTTCATCGTGGTCCGTGAAGGCACCGAGGGCCCCTACGTAGGCAACGGCGGCACCTTGCGTGCCGGCACCCCCCACGAGGTGGCCACCGAGGTGTCCCTGAACACCGCCCACGGCGTGGAGCGCGTGGTCCGCGACGCGTTCCGCCGGGCCAGCGAACGCCCCCGCAAGAAGCTCACCCTCGTGCACAAGCACAACGTCTTGGTCTTCGCCGGCCAGCTCTGGAAGCGCACCGTCGAAGCCGTGGCCCAGGAGTTCCCCGAGGTCACCCACGACTACCTCCACGTCGACGCCGCCACGATCTTCATGGTCACCGATCCGGCCCGCTTCGACGTGATCGTCACCGACAACCTGTTCGGCGACATCATCACCGACCTCGCGGCGGCCGTGACCGGCGGGATCGGCCTGGCCGCCTCCGGCAACCTCAACATGGACCGCACCGCGCCGTCCATGTTCGAACCCGTCCACGGTTCCGCCCCGGACATCGCCGGGCAGCAGAAGGCCGACCCCACAGCCGCCATCCTCTCCGCGGCACTGCTGCTGGACCACCTCGGCTTCACCGCCGCCGCCCGGAAGATCGAGGCCGCCGTAACGGCCGACGTCGAGGCCCGCGGCGGCGCCTTCCGCAGCACCAGCGAGGTCGGCGACGCCATCGCGGCGGCGCTGTAGGCGCTGCGTTCCAGGGTGCGGGGCGGGGTACGGTCCAGGGTGCTCTGCGGGGGCCGCAAAACCCCGCTGCCAACGGGCGTAAGCTTGTTTCGAATCACCAATATGCTGCCGTGGTCCGAGGGTGAACCACGTTCCCACACCAGGCAGCCGATCGTGGAGGAACCATGACTCAGACTGCCCATGGCGTCGAATTCACCCAGCACCCCTCGGAGACCCCGAAGTCTGCTGAAGAGCGTGCAGCCATCCTGGCGAACCCGGGATTCGGCGACTATTTCACCGACCACACCGCCATTGTCGACTACAGCGTCGACGCCGCAGGCAACGGTGGCTGGCACGACGCACGGGTTGAGCCCTACGGCCCGATTTCCCTGGACCCGTCCGCCGCAGTGCTGCACTACGGGCAGGAAATCTTCGAGGGCCTCAAGGCCTACCGCCACGCCGACGGCTCGATCTGGACGTTCCGGCCCGAGGCCAACGCCGCCCGGCTGAACCGGTCCGCCCGCCGCCTGGCCCTGCCCGAACTCCCGGAAGAATACTTCCTCGGCGCCATCCGCGAAATCGTGGCGGCCGACAAGGACTGGGTGCCCTCCGGCGACGGCGAAGCCCTGTACCTGCGGCCCTTCATGATCGCCACCGAGGCGTTCCTTGGCGTCCGGGCAGCGCGTGAGGTCTCCTTCCGCGTCATCGCCTCCCCGGCCGGCAACTACTTCGGCGGCGAGCTCAAGCCCGTMTCCATCTGGATCTCCCGCGAATACGCCCGCGCCGGCCGCGGCGGAACAGGCGCCGCTAAGTGCGGCGGCAACTACGCCGCCTCCCTGATCGCCCAGCAGGAGGCCGAGGCGCACGGCTGCAAGCAGGTCCTGTTCCTGGACCACTTCAACGACGACGCGGTCGAGGAACTCGGCGGCATGAACGTCTTCTTCGTCATGAAGGACGGCTCGCTGGTCACCCCCGCGCTGTCCGGAACCATCCTCGAAGGTGTTACCCGGATGTCCGTGATCCAGGTGGCCAAGGACATGGGCCGGGAAGTCACCGAGCGCAAGATCACCCTGGATGAGTGGCGCGACGGCGTCGCCTCCGGCGACATCGCTGAGGTCTTCGCCTGCGGGACCGCCGCGGTCATCACCCCTATCGGCGTGCTCAAGGACGCCACCGAGTTCATCGGCTCCGAGGACGCCACGGCGGGGGAGACCACCATGGCCATCCGCGCGCAGCTGCTCGGGATCCAGACCGGCACCGTGGAAGACACCCACGGCTGGCTGACCCGCCTCGCCTAGAGAGACTGAAATACGGCACGACGGCGGCCCCCACCTTCCGGTGACGGGCCGCCGTCGGCGTCTGCAGTCCCAGACCCGGCCCCCGTAGGGCCCTTCTCACCCGGCCGCCCGCAGTGCACAATGGGCACATGACGGGGCTGATCCAAGTTCTGGGCGTGGTCTTCGGCGTCCTGCTCATCAGTGTCGGCATCATGGAGTCCTTTTTCATCAGGGACCAGCGCCTGCACCGGGTGTTCCTCCTCCAACCGGATGACGTCGAAACAGTCCGGCTGTGGACGTTCAACCTCGGCTTCTACAACGTCATCTGGGGGATCGGTGCCATTGCCGGCGCGATTGCCCTTGGCGGAGCCGACGCCGCGGCCGGCCAGGCGCTCCTGATGTTCACGTGTGCGGCCCACGTGGGCCTGGGCCTGATCCTGTTCCTCTCCGAACGGCGGCTCTGGGGAAATGCCATTGCCGAGGCCGCCCTGCCGCTGGTCATCGGCGTCCTGCTGCTCGTCTAGGGGTGAGGGACCGTCGAGGACACCGGTGCAGGGTCTCTTCAGTGCAAGGTCGCTCAGTGCAAGGATGGTGGAGTGACTTCCCAGAACTCCAGTGGCATTGTCCGCAGCAGCGAGCTGACCCGGTTCCGGCTCGCCCCGAACCCGGGCCCCATGAGCCTGGCCGGAACCAACTCGTATCTCATTTCCGCCCCGGGGGCCGAGGGCAGGGTGGCCGTCGATCCCGGGCCCCTCGATGAGCCGCACCTGCAGGCGCTGGCCGGCGACGGGCCGGTCGAGCTGATCCTGATCACGCACCGGCACGCGGACCACACCGCTGCGGCGGCGAGGTTTTCTGAGCTGACCGGGGCGCCGATCCGGGCCGCGGATCCTGCCCACTGCCATGGCGCGGCCCGGCTGCTGGACGGCGAAACGATCCGGGCGGCCGGAACGGAGATCAGGGTGCTGGCGACCCCGGGCCACACTGGGGATTCGCTGTGCTTCCACCTGCCGAAGGACGGCCCGCACGGCTCGGTCCTGACCGGTGACACGATTCTGGGCTCGGGCACCACGGTGCTGGACTACCCCGACGGGACCCTCCGCGACTACCTGGAATCGCTGGACCGGCTTGAGCGTGTGGGCCCGGCCACGGTTCTGCCGGCGCACGGGCCGGTGCTGCCCGCGCTCGACGCCGTCGCCCGTGCCTACCGGGACCACCGGCAGGGCCGGCTCGACCAGGTCCGGGCAGCCCTCGTTGCGCTGGGCGCCGACGCAGGCGTCGCCGCCGTCACGGACGCTGTGTATGCCGACGTCGATCCCTCCGTCCGCCGCGCCGCGGAACTCTCCGTGGCTGCCCAGCTGGACTACCTGCGCAGCGGACGCCGCTAGACCCGGGGCTACTGTCGCAAAAGCCCCGGAGGCTGCCGGGACGGTAGGGTAGGAACCATGCGTATCGCCCGGTTTGTAGTCGATTCTGATCCCCTCTACGGCATCGTGGAAGGTGAACCCGGCAGTGAGGAAGTCACTGTCATCAAGGGTGACCCCTTCTTCCACGGCGTCGAACGAACCCCCACGAAGCACAAGCTGGAAGACGTCCGCCTGCTGGCACCGATCATTCCGCGCAGCAAGGTGATCGGCGTGGGCCGCAACTTCGCTGAGCATGCCAAGGAGCTGGGCAACGAGGTCCCGGAGCAGCCCCTGCTTTTCCTCAAGCCCAACACCTCCGTGATCGGGCCCAACGATCCCATCGTCCTGCCCGAGTTCTCCGAGGACGTCTCTTTCGAGGCCGAGCTGTGCGTCGTCATCGGCCGGATCTGCAAAGACGTGCCCGAGGACAGGGTGGAGGACGTCATCTTCGGCTACACCTGCGGCAACGACCTCACCGCCCGGGACGTCCAGAAAACGGACCTGCAGTGGGCCAGGGCCAAGGGCTTTGACACCTCGGCCCCGCTCGGCCCGTGGATCGAGACCGAACTGGACACCGAAGACCTGCAGATCCAGGGCCGGCTCAATGGCGAACTGCGCCAGGACGGCAGCACGAACCAGATGATCCGCGGCGTCCGGGAGCTCGTCTCCATCGTCTCGCAGGCCTTCACGCTGCTGCCCGGCGACGTCATCATGACCGGCACCCCGGCCGGCGTCGGCGCCATCCAGGCAGGGGACCGCTACGAGGTCGAAATCGAGGGCATCGGACGCCTCTCCAACCCGGCGGTCCGCCGCTAACTGCTCCGCCAGGAAGAAGCCGCACCGTTTTCCGGCAGCCGCACCGTGGATCCACGGTGCGGCTGTCCGTTTTCGTAGCGGTATTCCGGGCGAGTAGTGATGGCAGGGATTGGTAATGTTGGTACCACTATGACTACTGCTTCCGCGTCCGACGCCGTTTCCAGCTCCGCCCCGCTTGCCGCCCCCGCCGGTGAAGTCACCGCTGACACCCCGGTCCGGGTGCGGTTTTGCCCGTCGCCCACGGGCACCCCGCACGTCGGCCTGATCCGCACCGCCCTGTTCAACTGGGCCCACGCCCGGCACACCAAGGGCACCTTCGTGTTCCGGATCGAGGACACGGACGCGGCACGCGACTCGGAGGAGAGCTACCAGCAGCTGCTTGAGGCCCTCAAATGGCTCGGCATCACGTGGGAAGAAGGCGTGGAAGTCGGCGGTCCGCACGAGCCCTACCGCCAGTCGCAGCGGCTGGACCTCTACAAGGACGTCGTGGCCAAGCTGATCGACGCCGGCTACGCCTACGAGTGCTACTCCTCGCCGGAGGAAGTCGAGGCCCGCCACCGCGCCGCGGGACGCGACCCCAAGCTTGGCTACGACAACTTTGACCGGGAGCTCTCCGAAGAGCAGCTCGCCGCGTTCAAAGCCGAGGGCCGTCAGCCCGTGCTGCGCGTCCGCATGCCGGATACGGACGTCACCTTCACGGACATGGTCCGCGGCGAGATCACCTTCAAGGCCGGCAGCATCCCGGACTACGTCATTGTCCGTGCCGACGGATCCCCGCTGTACACCCTGGTCAACCCGGTGGATGACGCCCTCATGGGGATCACCCACGTGCTCCGGGGCGAGGACCTGCTCTCCTCGACACCCCGCCAGGTGGTGCTGATCCGTGCCCTCATGGACATCGGCGTGGCCAGCTACATGCCGGTCTTCGGCCACCTGCCGTACGTCATGGGCGAGGGCAACAAGAAGCTCTCCAAGCGCGACCCCCAGTCCAACCTGTTCCTGCTCCGGGACCGCGGCTTCATCCCCGAAGGCCTGCTCAACTACCTGTCCCTGCTCGGGTGGAGCCTCTCCGCGGACGAGGACATCTTCACCGTGGACCAGCTGATCGAGCACTTCGACGTCAACGACGTCCTGGCCAACCCCGCCCGCTTCGACATCAAGAAGGCCGAGGCCATCAACGGCACCCACATCCGGATGCTGGACCCCGAGGACTTCCGCGGCCGCCTGGTGCCCTACCTGCAGGCCGCCGGCCTGGTTGGGGAGAGCCTCACCGCCCGCGAGGAGGAGATCCTGGCCGAGGCCGCCCCGCTGATCCAGGAGCGCATTTCGCTGCTGGGCGAGGCCCCCGAGATGCTCGCGTTCCTGTTCAAGGCAGACGACGCGATCGACGTCGCCGACGACGCCCGCAAGGGGCTGCCGGAGAACCTCACCGAGGTGCTCGACGCCGCCTTGTCCGCGCTGGAGCCCGTTGCTGACTGGACGGCCGAGAACATCCAGGCCGCCCTGAAGGAGGCCCTCGTGGAAGGCCTGGGCGTCAAGCCGCGCCTGGCCTTCGGCCCGGTCCGCACGGCCGTCTCGGGCCGGCGGATCTCCCCGCCCCTGTTCGAATCCATGGTCATCCTGGGCAAGGATTCCTCCCTCGCCCGGCTGCGTGCCTTCCGCGGCTGACGTGCTGGCAGCACGGCTGGGCGCGGGAGTTGTCCAAGGGATCCTCTTTGACATCGACGACACCCTGGTGGACCTCGAATTCTCCATGACGTCCGCGCTCCGCGACGTCAGCGAGCACCTCCTGCCCGGCCTTGACGAGGCCGGGTGGGAGAAGTTCGGGCGGATCTTCACCCACGAGACAACCCACTTCTACGACCGGTACCTGGCCGGCGAGATCACATTCAACGAACAGCGGCTGCTCCGCGGCCGGGCAGCGCTGGGCTACTTCGGCGTCGAACTGGCCGACGGCGAGCAGGCCCACCATTGGGTGAGTTCCTACGCGAGCCGCCAGCACGGCTACATCCGGGCGTTCGACGACGTCGGCCCCCTGCTGGACGCCCTGGACGCCGCTGGCATTCCGTACGGTGCCGTGAGCAATAACGTCCATGATTACCAGCGCGTGAAACTGGACGCGGCCGGGCTGGAACGGATCACCGTCCTGGTGGGCACAGATACCGTCGGCGTCGCCAAGCCTGACCCTGCCATCTACCTCGAGGGTGTCCGGCGCATCGGTACCGGACCTGGCCAAACGCTGTACGTCGGGGACAACCGGCTGCTCGACGCGGAAGGCTCGACGGCGGCCGGCCTTCTGGGTGTCTGGCTGAACCGCGGCGGGGAGCCGGCCCCGGGCTTCGTTGGCCGCGAGGTCGGCTCCCTGCTGGAGCTGCTGGCGTAGCCGCTCCGCACGGAACTGGTGCCAGAACCTACGAGGCGCCGGACTGCTTCTTCCGCAGCGCCAGGAAGGCGCCCACGGAACCAAGGGCCAGCACAGCCACGAGTCCCAGTGCCGTGGCGGCGTCGGACTGCCGGATCATGCTGGTGGGCGATACCGCCGCGGCCCCGGAATACAGCGTTCCGGTGCCGTCAGCAATCCGGGCGTTGCCGTCGGCGAGCTTGTCCGCCCCGGTGGCCAGCTGCGAGGAGCCGGTCGCCAGCTTGGTGTTGCCGGCCGAGAGCTGGGAGGCCCCGGACGCCAGCGCCTGGGATCCGTCGAGCAGGCCCGGATTGGCCGGATCGCCGGGAACGCCCTTGATGCCGGAGTTCAGTGCCACGGTTCCGTCGGCAAGTCGGGAGGTGCCGTCGGTCATCCGKGCGGYGGCYTTSAGCAGGCCGGGGTGTTCGGGRTCGCCGGGGACGCCGTCCATCCCRACRCGGATCTTGGATGTGCCCTCGGCCAGGAGCCGCGTTCCCAGGACGACGCCCGGGCTTGCCGGGTCCTGGCTGTTGAGCTTTCCGGCCAGCGTGGCGAATCCCGCCGTGAGTTTGCCCGTTCCGGCGTGCAGCTGGCCCGCGCCGTCCCGCAGACGCTGCGCACCGGCCTGAAGCTGGCTGGCGCCGGCGTCCAGCTTGTGTGCGCCGGCGGTGATCTTGGCGATCTTGTCCTTCACCACGGACAGCGGCACGAGGCCCTGGACCGGATCATTCGCCGCTGCCTGCAGCAGTTCCATGGCCTGCGCCAGCGCCGCTGTCCCGGTTCCGGCCTCCGGGTTACCGTTGGCGCCCCGGTAGCCCTTGAGCTGGTCTGTTCCACCTGCCAGGGCAACTGTGCCCCCGGCCAGCTGGGCGGCGCCGCCGTCGAGCTGAGTGGCTCCGTCTGCGAGGTTGTTCTGGGCGTTGCCCGACGGCGTAGGGGTCAGCGCGGCGGACAGCTGCACGGCCCCCGCCGCGAGCTTCTGCGCGCCGTCGTCGACTTTGTAGACGCCCGGTGCCAGCTTGCTGTTCACATCCGTTTGGATCTTGACGGCACCTGCGGCCAGGTCGCCGGCACCGGCCTGGAGCTTGTCCGCTCCCGGTGCCAGTTTGGTGCTGATGCCCGAGTAGATCTTGTCCGCCCCCGCGGAGAGCTTGCCGGCCCCGGTATCGGCTTGGCTGGCGCCGTTGGCGAGTTTTCCGGCGCCGTCCTCTAGCTGGCCGGCTCCGGCTGAAGCTTGGGCGGCCCCGTCCTTGAGTTTCGCAGAACCGTCCGTTATCCGGCCTGTGACTAGGGTATAGAACCCCAGCAGGGCGATGAGCAGCAGCGCCAGGGTGGCGATGGCGAATTGCTGCGCACGGGTCCGGGTCTTGCTTGTGGCGGCACGACTCAGTGACACAGGTGATTCCTCTCGACGTTCTCGCCGGCAGCGGCTCTGCTGCCGGCCACCCCGGCCGGTGTGATGCAGCTAACACTGGAAATTGAGCGCAAAGCTGCCCTCGGTGGCGTGGGGGAGGGGTGGTTACTCGTTGGTAACTTACCGAGCGTAAACTTGTTTCGCCCGGCTTGGCAAGGGTGGACCGGGATTTTGCCGCGGCTAAAGCGGGGTTCGGCGTCCCCGGCCCGCCCGGCCCGCGGCCGCTCGCCCGATTTGTGCAAGTGAAAACTCTCGGGTAAAGTAATTACTCGTGCTGAGGCGCCGGGAGCGAGGGTTTAGACCCAAACATCCGGTCCTGAAGTGCCATTGGGATATGGTGTAATTGGCAACACTACGGTTTCTGGTACCGTCATTCTAGGTTCGAGTCCTGGTATCCCAGCTCTAAAAATTCGCGGATTTCCGCGGGTGTTTGGAAGTTTCAAAGCGGCTTGACCGATTTGAAACAACAGCCGATTGTATGAAACAATCATTTGGCTTGGATGGCAGGAATGCTGTTCTGGAGAGTATGCGGCCCCATCGTATAGCGGCCTAGTACGCTGCCCTCTCACGGCGGTAACGCGGGTTCGAATCCCGCTGGGGTCACAATGAAAACGGTCCCGGGCATTAGCCCGGGGCCGTTTTGTTTTGCCCGGATCCCGCGGCGCCTCCGTCCCCCGGCTAACGTCCGATCGCGGCTAAATCCCGGCAGCGGCGTCGCGGACCTTGATCATGGTGCGGAGATTGCGGGTGGTGGTGGTTGCCTTGTACTTGGCCTTCGAGGAGAGCTTGCTGATAGGGCTCTCCAGGGTTCCTCCGGTGGGGGCGAGCCATGCCAGGGCTTCCGGACCCAGCCGGGTGAGCTCGGCACCGTCCAGGGCGCTGCCCGATTCAAAGAGCTCCGAGAGTGCCGCCTCATCCGAGGCTAGTGTCAGGTAGGTGTGGGTGGACGCGTCGTCGGCCGGGTAGGGGCACGCCTCGACGAGTGCCGCCACGCGGTCCGAGGTCAGGACCACCACCCAGGCGTCGTAGCCGAAGGTTTCCCGTAGGCAGGCCTCAAACTCCCGCTTAACACCGGCGGGATCCAGCTCGCTGGCCAGCACCACATTCCCGCTGGCCAGCAGCGTCTTAACGTCCGAAAACGGCCGAGACTTCAGTGCGACTTTGAGGTCGGCCATCTTGATGTTGATGCCGCCCACATTGATGCCCCGGAGGAATACCGCATAGCTGTTCATGGGCACAGCATACTTAGTCTTTGTTCTTGCCTAGTCGTTGGTCTTGCTCAGTCGTTGGTCTTGCGCAGTGCCTCGGTCAGGATGCGGCCGGCGTTGCAGACCACTTCGGCGTGCAGCCGCCCCGGCTGGCGGGTCAGGCGCTCGATGGGGCCGGAAATGGACACTGCGGCAATCACGCGGCCGGACGGTCCTCGGACCGGGGCCGAAACGGAGGCGACCCCCGGCTCGCGTTCGCCCAGGCTCTGACCCCAGCCCCGGCGTCGTACTCCCGCCAGAACGGTGGGGGTGAAGCGGGCCGACTGGAGGCCTTCCAGGAGCCGGTCGTGGTCTTCCCACGCCAGCAGCACCTGGGCGGCCGAGCCGGCCTTCATGGACAGCTGGGTGCCAACGGGAATTGTGTCGCGCAGGCCGATGGGGCGCTCGGCGGAGGCAACGCAGACGCGCCAGTCGCCCTGGCGTCGGAAGATCTGCGCGCTCTCGCCGGTGGCGTCGCGCAGCTGCATCAGCACGGGGCCGGCGGAGGCGATGAGGCGGTCCTCGCCTGCGGCGGAAGCCAGTTCCACCAGGCGGCTCCCGAGCACGAACCGGCCCTGGATATCGCGGCTCACCAGCCGGTGGTGCACCAGGGCGAGAGCCAGCCGGTGCACGGTAGGCCGAGCCAGCCCCGTGGCCGCCACCAGCTGTGCCAAGGTGGTGGGGCCGGCCTCAAGTGCGTCAAGCACATGGGCCGCTTTATCGATGACACCGACTCCACTAGAATTGTCCATGTAATGATATTGACGTCTCATTATCTGAGATGCAAGTCAACGCGCTGGCGTATTACTTGGCTGTGCTGGTTCAGTGGAACTAACAGCCCGCGTAGGGACGCACATTTACTTACCGCAGTGAAGGGAGCAGGCCGTGGCAAAGACACTGGCCGAGAAAGTCTGGGACGCGCACGTAGTGCGCAAGGGGGACGGCGAAGGAGCCAACGCCCAGCCGGACCTCCTCTTCATCGACCTCCACCTGGTGCACGAGGTGACGTCGCCGCAGGCGTTTGAAGGCCTGCGGCTCGCCGGGCGCAAGCTGCGCCGGCCGGACCTCACCATAGCCACAGAGGATCACAACACTCCCACGCTGGACATCGACAAGCCAATTGCCGATCTCACGAGCCGGACCCAGATCCAGACCCTGCGCAACAACTGCCAGGAGTTCGGCGTCCGCCTGCACTCGCTCGGTGACGCCGAGCAGGGCATCGTCCACGTGGTCGGACCCCAGCTGGGCCTCACGCAGCCGGGCATGACCGTGGTCTGCGGCGACTCGCACACTTCAACCCACGGCGCCTTCGGAGCGCTCGCCATGGGCATCGGCACCTCCGAGGTGGAGCACGTCATGGCCACCCAGACGCTGTCCCTGAAGCCGTTCAAGACCATGGCCATCAATGTTGAGGGCACGCTGCGGCCCGGTGTGAGCGCCAAGGACATCATCCTGGCCGTCATCGCCAAGATCGGCACCGGCGGCGGGCAGGGCTACGTGCTGGAGTACCGTGGCTCGGCCATCCGTGCCCTGTCCATGGAAGCCCGGATGACCATCTGCAACATGTCGATCGAGGCCGGCGCCCGCGCCGGGCTGGTGGCCCCGGACCAGACCACGTACGACTACATGTACGGCCGCCCGCACGCGCCCCAGGGCGCCGAGTGGGATGCCGCCGTCGAATACTGGAACACGCTGAGCACCGACGGCGGCGCCGCGTTCGACGTCGAGGTGGACCTGGACGCCAACACCCTGGAACCCTTCGTGACCTGGGGGACCAACCCGGGCCAGGGCGTGTCCCTGTCCGCGAAGGTGCCCTCGCCGGAGGACTTCGGCGACGAGAACGCCAAGGCTGCCGCCGAACGCGCCCTGCAGTACATGGGCCTGGAGGCCGGCACGCCGATGAAGGAGATCCGGGTGGACACCGTGTTCCTGGGCTCCTGCACGAACTCCCGCATGGAGGACCTCCGGGCCGCCGCCGACATTGTCCGGGGACGGACCAAGGACCCGGCCGTGCGCATGCTGGTGGTGCCCGGATCCGCCCGTGTCCGGCTTGAGGCCGAAGCCGAGGGCCTGGACAAGGTCTTCAAGGACTTCGGTGCCGAGTGGCGCTTTGCCGGCTGCTCCATGTGCCTGGGCATGAACCCGGACCAGCTGGAGGTGGGGGAGCGCTGCGCCTCCACGTCCAACCGCAACTTTGAGGGACGCCAGGGCAAGGGCGGCCGCACGCACCTCGTCTCGCCTGTTGTCGCAGCGGCGACGGCGGTCCGCGGCACGCTGAGCTCGCCGTCGGATCTGGACCCCGCCCCGGAGTCCGCGGCGCTCCGGGTCGACGCCCTTTAACCCCGGCCGCGCAGCCTCCGCCGCACGGCCCGATCCACTTAGCCCTGATCCATACAGTCCCGAAGGATCCGCCATGGAAAAGTTCACCACCCACACCGGAATCGGTGTCCCTCTGCGCCAGAGCAACGTCGACACGGACCAGATCATCCCCGCCGTATACCTCAAGCGCATCACCCGCACCGGCTTTGAGGACGCGCTCTTCGCCGCCTGGCGCAAAGACCCGTCCTTCATCCTGAACCAGGCGCCGTTCAGCGCTGGATCCGTTCTGGTGGCGGGCCCCGACTTCGGCACCGGCTCGTCGCGCGAGCATGCCGTCTGGGCACTGAAGGATTACGGCTTCAAGACCGTCCTGTCCTCCCGCTTTGCCGACATCTTCCGCGGCAACTCCGGCAAGCAGGGCCTGCTCGCCGCCGAGGTCGCCCAGGACGACATCGAGCTCATCTGGAAGGAACTCGAGAACGCACCCGGCACCGAGGTTACGGTGGACCTCGTGTCCAAGACCGTGCAGTGCGGCAACATTGTGGCGCCGTTCGAGATTGACGATTACACACGGTGGCGCCTCCTCGAAGGCCTGGACGACATCGGGCTGACGCTGCAGCACGAACCCGATATCACCGCGTACGAGGCCACCCGGCCCTCCTTCAAGCCCAAGACGCTTCCTGCCCGGTTGTCCTGAGGCCCAGGGCTGAGCCGCCAGGGCTTCTGGCAGCAATCGCGTAGTGATGACGTGCCGCCGTCGAGTTGAAAGACTCGACGGCGGCACGCTCTTTTTGGGATGGGCTGGTGCTCCGCAGGTTATGGATTTGTGCGTCCGTTCAGGAGTCATCGTGGCGACGCAAGGCTTGCGTCGAGTCCTCCCGCCACAGTGGCAGGGGGACAACATCCTGGCTTCGCCCTGACTCATCCAACAGATGTCCGAGCCGTTTATACGTGCGAACCACCGCCTGCCGGGTGATTACCGTGCTTCCCGGCGCCCGGGCTGCCAGCTCCCGCTCGTGCCCCTGGACTTCTAGATAGTCGCGGACCCACAGTGTCACCAAAAGGTTCTGGGTACCTAGTACCTGCGCGCTCAAGCGGCAGCTTGGCAGTCCCGCGAAGTATCGGCCGATGGAGTCCACATGGGTCGCCGGAACGTTGAGGCTCAGGCTCACCTCCCGCAGGCCCTGCTGGCCGGCGACGGAAGTATCGCACCTCATCGTCATGTAGCCGGAGGCCAGAAACCGTTCCACCCGCCGTCGGGCCGTCTGGGGCGACACGCCGGAGGCGGCGCCCAGCTCTGCCCAACTGGCCCGACCATCGCGAGCAAGCTCCTCCAGCAGGGTGGCGTCCAGCCCGTCGGGGGCGTAGGCGGGCGGTGGCGGAGTAGAGTCCTTCGCCATGAGCCGCGCCCGCGCTGGTTCCAGGGTTCCGCTGCGCCACTCCGAGGCCTGCCGATAGAGCTGTGTAACGAAGACAACCTCCCTGCGCGTCACACCTGGCAGGTCCGCGAAGGCGCCCGTGACGATCGCCATGAGCTCCTCATGGCTTGATGCGAAACAGTCCACGAACAAGTCGTGGGCTCCTGACACAAGGGAAACTGTCCCGAAAGCGGGTTCCGCGCAGAGCCGCTGAATGAGGGCCTCGTGCTCGCCCGGCACCGAGGACAGAAAGATAAAAGCGGACCAGCCGGCACTGAGGTACCGCGGTCCTGGAGACGGGGTGATCCACGCGAGTCCCTGTTCCGCGAGTGCGTTCCAGCGCCGGGATACGGTGGGGCCGGAGAGGCCAAGGACGTCCCCCACGCGGGCCCAGTCGGCCCTCGGATTGATCTGCAGGGCGTTTACGATTTCGAGATCCAATTCAGAGATCATGGCTGATTCTTTCAAATTTCTCGATGCGTTGGGGATTTAGAGCAATATCGTGGGCGTAGATGGGGCCGAAGCTAACGTTGTGACTCGCATCACTCCAAGTCAGGTGTCCCGAGTCCCAAGGAAGCAATATGACAAGCAAGACAGTCCCACCGACGACGGCGGCGATCACCCGCCGAACGATCGCCGGCATGGTCGTGGCGATGGCCGTGATCGAATCACTCAGTGGCGTCACCCAGGGGTACTTGAACCCCATCCTGCCCGCCCTCGGGCCCGTCTTGTCCATCGATGATCCGACCATCAACGGCATCTTCCTGATCTCCAACGTCAGTTTCGCCGTGCTCACGCCCATCATCTCCCGGCTCGGAGACAGTTACGGCTACCGGCTGGTGCTCCGCTGCTCAACTGCGGTGGTCGCTGCGGGAGTGCTCATGATGGCACTCTGGCCGTCCCTGGCCACCGTGACCGTGGGCGTCGTCCTGCTCACCTGCGTCGTGGGCTTCATCCCCCTCATGATGGGAATCCTGCGGGTCAGCAGCCCAGCTCACACCCGTACCGGAGTCAGCGTGATGATAGGCATGCTCATGATCACGGTCGGTGCAGGTGGGCTGCTGGCGGGGATTGTGGGCGTCAGCGACCCCACGCTCGGATTTTGGGTGGCGGTTCCGTTCGCCGTCGCGGCACTGTTCTCTTCTTTCCTGTTGCCCGACGCCGGAACTCCCACCCGGGAGGGAATTGCCCTGGTGCCATTGATGGCCTGTTCCGTCGGCCTGATCGGCTTCGTCGTCGCCCTTTCGATGGGGCCGGACTGGGGCTGGCTCGATGCGCGGACGCTCGGATCCGGCCTGGTTGGACTGGCGCTGCTGGCCTTCTGGGCCCGGATAGATGCAAGGGGCCCTGAGCAGGGAAAGAAGTTCGTGGATCTGCGCATGCTTGCAAACCCGCGTATCGCGCAGTCTCGCTGGCCACCTTCTTCTTCGGCTTCGCGTCCATCAGCTACTTCGGCACCAACGGCATCTTCCTGCACGCCAACCCCGACAAGACCGGCTATGGATTCGCCCTCAGCCCACTCATGATCGCCATCGTCCTAGCCGCCGCATCCGTGCTCTCATTCGCGTCGTCGATGTTGACCGCGCGGGCGCTCAAGGCGTTCGGCGAGCGGGCCACGCTGGTCTTCGCCGGACTGCTGCTCGCGGGTGGTTTCGTGGTGATGATCTCTGCGCACGGCTCCCTGGCCGGGTACTGTGTCGGATTCGCCATGTTCAACTTGAGCCTCGGCATGTATCAGGCCGGGACCCGCTCGCTTTCCGTCGAGGGTGTCGCGCTGGAGGAGACCTCGACTGCGGCCGGACTCAACGAGCTGGCACTGTCGGTTGGCATTGCGGTGGGTGCCGCCGTCGTCAAGCTCCTCTCGTCATCGTCGGCGGAGTCCGGGCGCATCACCGAGGGTGGCCTCGTATCCATCTGGGGAGTGCTCGCAATGGCTGCATTGATCGCGGCGGCTGCCTCAGCACGCTATCCGCAGCGTCAGTCCGCGGAGGTCCTTCCGTGAACCCGGCTGCGCTGACGCAGGCAGGCCCTGCCCCCTCCTCCATTGCCTCCATGTCTGGGATCCACGGCCGCATCTCCGCGGCGTTGGACCGCTGGCAGCCCAAGATTCTTCGTCTGAGCCATGCGATCCACGCCGATCCGGAACTCAGCGGCGACGAGTTCCGGGCCGCCAAACGGGCCGCCGTGCTGTTGCGGGCCGCGGGCTTCAGCTTTGACGGAAGACGACCTTGGCATCACCGTCAAGGTGCTCGGCACCCCCGCCGAGGAGACGACTGGCGGAAAGGTGGATCTCATCGAGGAGGGCTTCTTCGACGACGTAGCTCTGGCGATGATGGCCCATGCGGGTGCCGAGGACGTCATCGGTGGTTCATCCTTGGCCATGTGCATGTGGGACGTGCTGTACGAGGGGCGTCCGGCCCATGCAGCAGCGGCGCCGGCCGAAGGTATCAACGCACTGGACGCACTGGTGGTCGCCCAAACGGCGATTGCCCTGGCCCGGCAACAGCTTCCGCCGGGATCCATCGTGTCGCTGATCGTCACGGAAGGCGGGAGCGCCGTCAACGTTATCCCTGAGCGTGCCCGGGCCAGCGTGGAAATGCGCTCGCCGAACCTTGCGTCACTCCGGGTGATCGAGGAAAAAGTCCGGCGCTGCCTGGAGGCCGGTGCTCTTGCCAGCGACGCGACGCTGAAGGTCACGCCGGCCGGGAACGCCTATGCCGAGCTGAGGCAGGACAGTTTCCTCTCCGAGGCCTACCGCGCAGCGATGGCCGTCCGGGGGAGGGACGTCACCTTCAACGCCAAGCCGGTGGCTTCCACGGACATGGGAAACGTCTCTCAGCTGGTGCCGAGCATCCACCCGCTGCTTGGCTACGACGTGGGCGGCGCGGCCCATCACACGGCGGAATTCGCCGCCTACGGGTCCTCCGCTTCTGCGGATCGGGCGGTGCTGGACGGTGCGTTCGGCCTGGCTGCGGCGGCCAGCGCCGCGGCAGGGGATCCCCGGCAACGTGCCCGCCTGCTTTGCGGCGACTCTCGCTGACACTGCGGTCCGTACGGCGCCGCGCATGCGGCGCCGTACGCCTCGCCATATCCGCTCAGCCGAACCCAACACGCGGCCCTTCGAACCGCTCTGTATTTCAGATCGGTAACGGATGCTCCTATGCTTAGCTGGAGCCTTTGTAAGGATTTGGGGGCGAGTAGTCGTGAGGAAACCGGTATATGAGTAGTGTTCTGACAATCCGCGGAGGCGTCCCGCTGACTGGCCGCGTCACCGTTCGCGGGGCCAAGAATCTTGTCCCCAAGGCCATGGTTGCCGCCCTTCTGGGCAACGAACCGTCGGTGTTGCGCAACGTGCCTGAAATTAAGGACGTCGAGGTTGTCACAAGCCTGCTCCAGCTCCACGGCGTCAGGGTCGACAAGGACCCCGTCACCGGCGACCTGACCCTTGACCCGAAGGGCGCCAAGACCGCCTCCAGCACGGCCATCGACGCCCACGCCGGCGATTCGCGCATCCCGATCCTGCTCTGCGGGCCGCTGATCCACGCGATCGGYGAGGCWTTYATCCCSGACCTKGGCGGCTGCAAGATCGGCGACCGCCCGATCGAYTACCACCTSAACGTCCTGCGCCAGTTCGGCGCCGTCGTKGAAAAGCGCCCCGGCGGMATCCACATCTCCGCKCCCAACGGSCTCAAGGGCGCSAAGATYGCCCTGCCCTATCCGTCCGTCGGCGCCACAGAGCAGGTCCTGCTGAGCGCCACCCGCGCCGAAGGCATCACCGAGCTCTCCGGCGCGGCCACCGAGCCGGAAATCGTTGACCTCATCGCCGTGCTGCAGAAGATGGGCGCGATCATCAGCGTCCAGACCGACCGCACCATCCGGATCGAAGGCGTCCGGGACCTCGGCGGATACAACCACCGTGCCCTCTCGGACCGCAATGAATCGGCTTCCTGGGCTTCTGCTGCCCTGGTCACCCGCGGCGACATCTTTGTCGAAGGCGCCACGCAGCGGGACATGATGACGTTCCTGAACACCTACCGCAAGGTTGGCGGCGGAATGGACATCGGCGACGACGGCATCCGCTTCTACCACCGCGGCGGCAAGCTCAACCCGCTGGTCCTCGAAACGGATGTTCACCCCGGCTTCATGACGGACTGGCAGCAGCCCCTCATCGTCGCCCTGACCCAGGCCGAGGGCGTATCGATCGTCCACGAGACGGTGTATGAGAACCGGTTCGGCTTCACCGATGCGCTGATCCGCATGGGCGCCAACATCCAGGTCCACCGCGAGTGCCTCGGGAGCGTGCCCTGCCGCTTCGGCCAGCGCAACTTCCTGCACTCCGCCGTCATCTCCGGACCCGCGCAGCTCAAGGGCACCGACATTGACGTCCCGGACCTGCGCGGCGGATTCAGCCACCTCATCGCTGCTCTGGCCGCCACCGGTACCTCGCGCGTCACGGGAATCGACATCATCAACCGCGGCTACGAGCGCTTCACCGAGAAGCTCGCGGGCCTCGGCGCCGATTTCGACATCACGTCAGCCAAGTAGCGGGGGCCTGGTGAAGGAATCGGCCAAGAGCCACGCCACGTTTGTGGCCGTCGCCGGGATCGTCCGGCCTGTGATGAACCTGTTGATGAACAAGAAGTGGGAAGGCCTTCAGAAGCTGCCCGCAGGGGGCTTCATCGCCGCGCCTAACCACTGCACGGAGATCGACCCACTGGTGGTGGGGCACATGCTCTACAACCAGAAGCGGATGCCGCACTTCCTCGCCAAGGCCGGCCTCTTCAAGGTGCCCGTTTTGGGCGCGGTGCTGCGGTCCACCAAGCAGATCCCGGTGGAACGCTCGACGACGGGGGCGAACCGTTCGCTGCAGCTCGCCAAAGAGATCGTCAACGAAGGCGGCGCGATCATTATCTACCCCGAGGGAACCCTGACCCGGGACCCGGCTCTGTGGCCGATGAAGGGTCACACCGGTGCCGCGCGCATGGCCCTGGAGAGCGGCATTCCCGTGGTGCCCATGGCCCATTGGGGCGCCCAGGAGGTCTTCCCGCGGTATGCGAAGCGTTTCTACATCTTTCCCCGCAAGACCTCCCGCCTGGTGGTGGGGGATCCCGTGGACTTGAGCGCCTTCGAAGGCCGCCCGCTGGACAGGCAGACGCTCACGGCAGCCACGAATGTCATCATGGACGCCATTACGGCCCTTCTGGCGGAACTGCGCGGCGAACAGCCGCCCGCGCAGCGCTGGGATCCCGCCGCGCACAACCAGTCCACGCACGGCCGCATGGTCGAGCTTGGCACAACGCCAGGAACAGCTAAGACGGCAAGCAAAGGTCCCGACGCCGGCGCTGATGTCGCGCCGGAAGCAGCCGCCGGGACAGGCGCCAACCCAGCCGAGGGCTCCGGCAAGAACTCGGATGCTGCAGGCACAACCGCCGCCACGGGAACTGACCCGGACGGCACCGCGTGACGGCGGCCAGCCGCGGATCCGATTCCGCCACCACCGTGGCCGTCCTGGGAGCGGGCTCCTGGGGCACCACGTTCGCCAAGGTCGTCGCCGACGCCGCCACCGCCTCCGGGGTCGAACGAAGCGTCCGCCTCTGGGGCCGGCGCCCGGAAGTCGTGGAGCAGATCAACACCGTGCACCGCAATGAGCAGTACCTGAAGGGCATCTCGCTGCCGTCCACCATCACCGCGTCCACGGACGTCGCCGAGGTCCTCGCCGGCGCGGAAGTGGTCATCCTGGCCGTTCCGGCGCAGACCCTGCGGCCCCAACTGCAGGCCTGGAAGCAGCATTTGGCGCCCGGCGCCGTCGTCGTGTCCCTCATGAAGGGCCTCGAGCTGCACACCGATGCCCGCATGAGCGAGGTCATCTGCGAGGAACTCGGTCTGCCAGCCAACCGGGTGGCCGTGGTTTCAGGTCCCAACCTGGCCATGGAGATCGCCCGGGAAGAGCCAACGGCGTCCGTTGTGGCCTGCACGGATCCGGTCGCGGCCGGCTGGATCGCCCGAACATGTACCGCACCCTACTTCCGCCCGTACACCACGAACGATGTGATCGGCGTAGAAATCGGGGGGATCGTCAAGAACGTCATCGCCCTTGCTGTGGGAATCTGCGAAGGCAAGAAGATGGGGGACAACACCAAGGCCTCGGTCATCACCCGCGGCCTCGCCGAGACCTCCCGGTTGACACTGGCCCTGGGCGGGGAGGCCCGCACCATGGCTGGGCTCGCCGGCCTGGGTGACCTCGTGGCCACTTGTTCGTCCCCACTGTCCCGAAACCACACGGCCGGCAGGCTGCTAGGCAAGGGGCTGACACTCGAGCAGGTCACCGCCGAAATGAAGCAAACGGCTGAAGGCATCAAGTCCAGCCAGGCGGTTCACGAACTCGCCGGGAAGCTCGGCGTCGACATGCCCATCACGGCAGCCGTCGTCGCCGTACTGGCCGGAAAATTGTCCGTAGATGAACTGGGTCCGCTGCTGCTGTCCCGGGACCTGAAACCCGAAGGCGACTACTGAGCGTGTCAGAGAAAAATGTGAGCACTGAAGGCCGTACGGGCCAGTCCAAACCCCGCGTCGCGGTGCTTTTTGGCGGCCGTTCCAGCGAGCACGCCGTCAGCTGCGTGACAGCCGCCGGTGTCCTGGGCGCCATCGACAAGGACAAGTACGACGTCATCCCCATCGGCATCGCCAAGACCGGCCAGTGGGTCTTGGCTTCCGGCGCCACCAGCGAGTGGTCGCTCTCGGCGTCGTCGCTGCCTGAAGTGGCGCCTTCGACGCAGACCGTAGCCCTGGCCGAGATCGGCGGCGAGCACCAGCTGATTGTGGCCTCCCCGAACGCGGTCCCGCAAGAGCTTGGCGCCGTCGACGTCGTCTTCCCGCTACTGCACGGGCCGTTCGGCGAAGACGGCACCGTCCAGGGCCTGCTGGAGCTGTCTGACACCCGCTACGTGGGTGCCGGCGTGCTGGCGTCCGCCGTCGGCATGGACAAGCACTTCATGAAAGTGGTCTTTGAATCGGCCGGTCTCCACGTGGGACCGTACATCGCCGTGACCGACCGCCAGTGGCGCAATGATCCGGAGTCCGTCCGCAAGCGCGTGGACCAGCTCGGCTTCCCGGTGTTCGTCAAGCCCGCCCGGGCGGGCTCTTCGATGGGCATCTCCAAGGTGGATTCCCTCGAGGGCCTCGACGCGGCAATCGCGGCGGCCCGCGAGCACGATCCCAAGCTGGTCATCGAGGCCGGCATCATGGGACGCGAAATTGAATGCGCCGTGCTGGAAGGCCGGGGGACCGATGCCCCCAGGACGTCCATGCCGGGCGAGATTTCCGTGGCCGGCGGCGGGCACGAATTCTACGACTTCAACGCCAAATACGTGGACGACGCCGCCGCGCTGAGCTGCCCGGCCGACCTCCCCGATGAAGCGATCACCCGGGTCCGGGAACTTGCCGCGGTCGCCTTCGACGCCGTCGGCGGTGAGGGACTGAGCCGGGTGGACTTCTTCTACACGCCTGAGGGCGAACTGATCATCAACGAGATCAACACGATGCCCGGGTTTACGCCCAAGAGCATGTACCCGCAGATGTGGAAGGCCTCAGGCCTGGGATATGCGGAGCTGATCGACGAGCTGATCCACCTGGCGCTGCACCGCAAGACCGGCCTGCGCTAGGCCCGGCCTATTTGCTGGAAGGCAGGTTCTGCAGGTCTTCCTGGCCCACGCAGTTCCGGGTTGCCTTGATCTTCTGCGCAGCGTTGGCGAGGTCTGCCAGTACGGTGGCCGAACTGATCTTGTCCGGATCCATCAGGATCTCCGTGGCCGGTTCGCGGCCGAACGTCGTCAGCGTCCACACCGGGTTGCCTTCCTTGATGACCCAGTCGACACCGTTGACGCTTACGCAGCGGTCCGTGGTGGGCCCCGGAACGTTGACCCCGCAGCGAAGGATCACCGCGGACGGATCACCCCACGCCGCCGTGGCCTGGGCGTTGGTCTTGCGCAGCTTGGCATCACCGATTGCGTCCGGAAGGGCCAGCATCATGGGTGCGCACGCCGCATTCGCGGCATCCTTGGCGGGCGTTACGTCCACCACCGGGGAACATGACGTCAAGGCCAGGCTGGCTGCGGCGGCCGCCGCAACCAGGGCCATGCGGGCGGAAATACGGCGGCTGAACTGGAGCATTCATCCAGCGTAACCCGGTCAGCGTGGCGCTCTGGACGCACTTTCGGATCGGCGGGTAGCATCGCTTTGAACAGCCTGACTCTTACCTTCGAGTAGACTGGGACCTCGTGCACCTCTGGGGCTCTGCCGACAAGGACGTTAGTGTTGGCCGCATAACGCACACCTGATTCAATCTCGCACTGTGGGGGAGGGACTGTCGATGACGTCGTGCAGCCGAAAGAAATCCATAAGCACCGGGCTGGGAGCGCTGCTCCTGGCCGCTTCGGTCATGGGCACGGCGACAGCCGCCAATGCCGATGACCTGGTGGTCCCTAGCCCGTTGCAAACGGCGGTTTCGCCGTCCCCGACGCCAACCGAACCGGGGCCGGCACCCACGCCGACTACACCGACCGAACCCGTCTTCACTCCACCTCCGGTGGAAACCCCGCCGCCGGCCGTTGAGACACCGCCCGCGCCGGTGGCAACCATCCCGGCGCCCGTGGTCCCGCCCGTAGCGCCGCCCGTTGTGGCCCCCGTAGTCCCGGCGCCCGTTGTCGAAACGCCGCCGGCGGTGGCCCCTGTAGTCCCGGCGCCCGTAGAAGTTCCCGTGCAGGAAGCGCCGGTGGAGACGCCGACTCCCTCGCCCACTCCGACAATGGCGCCATCCACGGCCCCCGCAATCATTGCTACGCCCACCGAACCCCCCGTGATGGTGAAGTCCGAGGTCCAGGCCGCGGTTGCCGTAGCTACCGGCAGCCCATTGGCCGTGCAGGCCATCACCGTGCTGGTCCTGCTGGGCCTGGGCTTTGCCTACTTCCGGTTCATAGGCTCCAAAAAAGCCACCGGCGTTCCCCGCACCGGTAAGTCCTGACCTCCATGCAGGATGAAGCCCTCGTGGAGTCAACTGCGCCGAAGTCCGTGAGAGAGAACCTGCAGATCACTCTCATCACGCACTCTTACTGGCCTGAACAGAGTCCGCCGCAGCGGCGCTGGACCGCCATGATTAAGGAGTTCGCCCACTCCGGCTGGGGCGTCGACGTCGTGACTCCGGTGGCGCACTACCCTTTCGGCCGACGAGCGCTCCCGCGCTGGATGGCAGGGAGGCCATTCCGCCTGCGCAACGGCCAGTTCACCGAGAAGATTCTCCACGTCCCTTACCTGCGCCACGGCAACTCCCGTGCCGCACGGCTGTTGGACCAGTGTTTTTCGGCCGTGTTGTCGATCCCCGCCGGAATGATGGTCCGCAAGCCCGACGTCGTCATCGTCACCGCCCCCGGCCTTCCTTCGCTTGCTGCCGGCTATGCTGTCGCCAGATTGCGCCACGTCCCGCTGATCGTTGAGATGCGGGATGCTTGGCCGGACCTGGCCCGCGATGCCCGCCTGGTCCAGGGCAGCGTCAAAAGCGTCGTGGAGCATGTGGTGGACTTCGTCCAGCACCGGGCGGACCTTGTAGTCACGGTGACGGAGGGATTCGCAGCCACGCTGCGATCACGCGGAGTCCGCAACGTGGCCACCGTCAGCAACGGCGTCCACCTGGACGCCATTCCGGTAGTGGGCCCCCCGGAACCGGAACGGGATGTCTTCGAGGCGCTGTATCTGGGAAACCACGGTGAGAGCCAGCGGCTTGATGTTGCCATCCGCGCCAGCGCCCTGGTCGGGGACTCCATGCACCTCCACATGGTCGGCCACGGCACCCAGCGCCCCGCACTGGAAAAGCTGGCACGCGAGCTGAACGCCCCTGTCACCTTCCACGCACCTCTCACCGGCGACGCCATGCTGGAACGCTACTCCTCGGCGGACACGTGCATCGTCTCCTTGCGGGACGACTGGAAATCCTTCGAGACCACCGTGCCGTCCAAGACCTACGAGGTTCTGGCGATCGGCCGGCACATCACCGCTGTGGTGAAGGGGGAAGCCGCGCGCATCGTCACTGACGCTGCGGCCGGAGACATCGTGGTGAGTGACCCGGAGGAACTCGCCGCACTGTGGCGCGAACTGGCTGCCGACCGCGGGCGCCTGGTCCGCAACGGTGACAGCCGCCAATGGGTCAAGGCGAATGCTGAGTACGAGCAACTCGCTGGCCGCTACATGGAAATCATCACCGAACTGCTCGCGGAAACCCGCACTAACCGATGATGCAAGTGATCAAAAACGTCCGGCTGGCCCAAAGCGTCGTGCGCCAGCACCTGACGGACGATCCCGTCATCCTGTTCCTGCAGCTTTCGCGCAGGCTGCCCTCGGCGGTGCTTCCGCTCGCCAAGCGCCTGTGCCAGCTGGCTCCGAAGAACTCCACGTCCGCGGCGGTGTTGTTCGCGGCACTCGCCGCCGGTGACGACGCCGACGTCGAACGTCGCCTCCGCGTCGCTGCCGACGGATCCGTCGACGGGGACAAAGCGCGGCGCCTTGCCGACATCGCCATCGCGGCAAACCTCCCAGCGGTCTCGGATGCCTTCCTCGCCAAGGCGGGTACGGCCCGGCACGCGAAGCAGGCCCGGGCACGGCGGCTTTGGTACGACGGCGACGTCAGCGACGCCGTCGAGGCGCTCGACGGCTCAGGACCCGCGGGACAGCGGCAGCGGGCCCGGCTGGCGGCCGAGGCGGCAATTCTGACCGACGCATCGCCGTCGCTCGCGCCCCGTCCCTATGAGCCTGTTCCCGGCCGGATCCTTCACCTCCTGACTAACTCCTTGCCACACACCGCGAGCGGCTACGCCCAGCGGTCCCACTCCACCCTGCTGGCTCAGCGGGCGGCCGGCTGGGATGTTCTGGCGGTCACCAGGATGGGCTATCCCGTGCAGGTCGGGAAACTCCTTGCCAAGACCACCGACACCGTGGATGGGATCCGGTACCGGCGGATCCTGCCTGCAAAGATGGCCCAAACCATTGACGCCCGGCTGCAGCAGCAGGCGGAGGAACTGCTCGCCGTGGCTCTGGAGTTCAAACCGAGCGTCCTGCACACCACTACGCACTACGTCAACGGGCTGGTGGTGCGCGCCGTGGCCCAGGCCCTGGGGATTCCCTGGATCTACGAGGTCCGCGGCCAACTGGCCGACACGTGGGCATCCACCCGCGGACCTGAGGCCCGGACCAGTGAGAAGTATCGGCTGTTTCAGAACCGCGAAGCCGAAGTCATGCAGGACGCTGACCTGGTGCTGACCCTCGGCAAGGCCATGAAAGCCAACATCGTCGCGGCCGGAATCCCGGTCAATAAGGTCCTCATTGCCCCCAACGCTGTTGGCGGTGACTTCCTCGCCGAGCCCCTGGACAAAGCCTCTGCCCGGCGTGAACTCGGTCTCCCGGAAAACGGCCAATTTATCGGCACCGTGAGCAGCTTGGTACCCTATGAAGGGATCGAGCACCTCCTGGCCGCGTTTGAATTGCTCGCGGCGGACATGCCTCAGCTCCGTCTCCTGATCGTCGGAGACGGTTCTTCCATGCCATCGCTGCAGATTCAGGCGCAGCGGAGCGGCTACGACGGCCGCATCATCTTCACGGGCCGTGTACCCCGGAGCCAGACGGCCTTGTACCATCAAGCGCTGGATGTATTCGTTGTGCCGCGCAAGGACCTGGAGGTGACCCGTTCTGTGACACCGCTCAAGCCCGTGGAAGCCATGGCGTGCGCCAGGCCGGTAGTGGCCAGCGACTTGCCGGCACTGGCAGAAATCGTCGACGACGGCGTGACCGGCCTCTTGGCGGCCGCCGGAGACCCTGAATCGTTCGCCACGGCGGTCCGGAATATGCTCTCCAACGTGCCGCTCGCAGCAGAGTTTGGAGCTGCCGGCAGGGAACGCGTGTTGCAAGAGAGAACATGGGCCGCCAACGCGGTTGCCCTGGCACGAGAGTTGGAAATGCTGGGAGTAACTAATAGATGAGCATCAAGGAACAGACCCAGGCGGAAGAGACCAAAGCGCCCACCGTCTCAGTGCCCGTCAACCTTGTCCGGCTGAGCAAGGTTGGGCAGCGGCCAGACTTTCTCGACTATCTGGTCCAACTGTGGGACCGGCGGAGCTTCATTTTCTTCGACGCCCGGGCACGGGTTCAGAGCAGCCACGACAAAACAAATTTGGGAACTGCCTGGCTGGTCTTGACACCTGTACTGAGCGGGCTCAGCTACTACCTGATCTTTGGTGTGTTCCTGAGCACCAGCAAAGGCATTGAGAACTTCATCGGCTACCTGATCATCGGTGTTTTTACCTTCCAGATGTCCACGCGCTCAATCCTGGGCGGGTCCAAGTCGCTCACCAGTAACACGTCCATGATCCGGGCCTTCCAGTTCCCCCGGGCGTCCCTGCCGATCGCCTTGAACGTGCGGGAACTCATCTCCAACATTCCCGTGACAATTGTCATGCTGCTCTTCGTCATCCTCACGCCACCGGCCGAGGAGATCACGTGGCGGTGGCTGCTGATCATTCCCGCGATTCTGCTCCAATTCCTGTTCAACCTGGGGATCGGCATGCTGCTGGCACCGGTGATCCTCAAAGTCCCGGACCTTAGCCACCTGCTCTCTTTCGTCATCCGTTTCTTGATGTACGCCTCCGCCGTCTTCTTTGCCGAGGACCGCTTTGGCAAGTACCCAGTCATGAAGACAATTATGGATTTCAACCCGGTGTTCCAGGTCATCAAGGTCATTCGCGACTCCGTGCTTTACGACACCACGCCGTCCTGGCGGTCGTGGGCCGTTTTGCTCTTGTGGGCGCTGGGATCGGTGGGCGCGGGGCTGTTTGTCTTCTGGCGCGGAGAGGAAAGCTATGGACGTGTCTGACATGACAAGCGGCCACATCGCAGAGCCAACAGTGGTGGTGGACGACATTTCGGTGGTCTACCGGACGAAGAACCAGACACCCGGGCGGACCAATGCCCGGACCTCCTTCATGAAGAAACTCCGCACGCCACGCCGTGGCGAWACCGTGGTACGCACCAAGGCGTTGAGCAAGATCTCCTTCGTGGCCAACCAAGGCGACTCGATCGGCATCATCGGCCGCAACGGCTCGGGCAAGAGCACCCTCATGAAGGTCCTTGCCGGGCTGATCATCCCCGACACTGGCAGTGTCTACGCCTCGAGCACCCCCATCCTGCTCGGCGTCAACGCAGCGCTGATCAGCTCCATTTCGGGTGCCCAGAATATTCGGCTTGGTTGCCTGGCCATGGGCATGAGCCACGCTGAAATCGATGCCAAATTCGATGACATTGTGGAGATGTCCGGCCTGGAGCACGAGGTCTACCACCCGATGAACTCCTATTCCTCGGGTATGGGCGCGCGCCTCCGCTTTGCCATCGCCGCGGCCGTGGACCCCGAGATCCTCCTCATCGACGAAGCGCTCAACACCGGCGATGCCCAGTTCAAAGACCGCTCGAAGGCGCGGATGGAGCGCGTGACCGAGCAGGCCGGAACCGTGTTCGTGGTCAGCCACAGCCTCGGTACCATTACGGGCATGTGCAACCGCGCCATCTGGATCGACAAGGGTGACTTCATCATGGACGGGACCCCTGACGAGGTTGCGAAAGAATACCGGAACTTCATTTGGCGCATGAACGAGGGCAACGCCGATTACGGCCGTCAGATCCGGGCCGAGCTGATGGCAAGCCTGCCCGAAATGCGGACCACGCTGCTCCCCAATGGCTGGAAGCGGTCCAGGTAAAGCATGGGTTTTCGAGACAAGACGGCGTATTGGCGCCGCGCGTTGTGGCACGCCCGTCAAGGCGGCATGGGACAGGTCAAGAGCTACCTGCACCGCAGCACGGCCGAGCGCGATGAGGCAAGCCTGGCCGGAGTCCGCGGCGCGGAAGGCGCCTGGCGCGGCTTGGGCCGCGGCCGGCACCTGATCTTCCGGGAAGCGGCCGTTGGCATCGCTGAGCCGCGTAATCCGCAGCTGCGTGTGGGCATCATCATGGATGATTTTTCCGCGGCCGCATTCTCCGCCGAGTGGTCGGTGGTCGCGCTCAGGCCTGACAGCTGGGAACAGCAGCTGCGCGATGAAGCCTTGGACTTCGTCGTCGTTGAATCCGCCTGGGCGGGCAACACCGGTCTCTGGCGGGGCAAGATCACCGGCCCGGCCGGCCCTTCGGCGGTGTTCCGTGAACTCGTTGAGGGATGCCGGGCCGCCGGCCTCCCGGCGATTTTCTGGAATAAGGAAGACCCGCCGCATTATGAAGACTTCCTGCCGGCCGCGAAACTGTTCGACCACGTCTTCACCACCGACGCCAACATGCTTCCCCGCTACCGGGAGGACCTGGGCCACGGCCGGATTTCCGTGCTGCCTTTTGCCGCACAGCCCCGCATCCACAACCCGGCCCGGCCACGGCACGGCTGGCACGCCCGCGAGATCGCCTTCGCGGGAATGTACTTCGCGCATAAGTACGAGGACCGCCGGCGGCAGATGGAGTACCTCCTGGGCGCTGCCGTGGACGCGACTGCAGGCAAACGCCCCGGCTTTGAGATCTTTTCGCGGCAACTGGGCAGGCAGCCGCAGTATCAGTTCCCCGGAATCCTGAAGAAGCACGTCGTGGGGTCCCTGTCCTACAAGCAGATGCTCACCGCGTACAAGGCCTACAAAGTCTTCCTCAACGTCAACTCCGTCACGGACTCGCCCTCGATGTGCGCCCGGCGGATTTTCGAGATTACCGCTGCTGGCACCTGCGTTGTCTCCACACCCAGTGAGGCCATCACGGAATTCTTCCCCGGCAACGAAATTCCCACGGCAGACAACCGTGACGATGCCGCCCACCTGCTTAGGGCGCTGACCGCCAACCCGGACTACGCCCAGCGACTCGTCCACAAGGCCCAGCGCAGGATCTGGTCCGAGCACACTTTCAGCCACCGGGCACAATCCATCGCGGCGGCGGCACGGCCTGCGTTGGCCGCCCCGGCGCCCACGGCTCAGGTGTCGGTCCTCGTTTCAAGTTTCCGTCCGCAACAACTGGAACATGTCATTGCCGGCGTGGCTGCCCAGCAGGGCGTGGACGTCCAGTTGGTGTACCTGGCCCACGGTTTTGAGATCGACAAAACCGCGTTCCGTCGAAAGTGCCTGGAAGCAGGGATTGCCGACGTCGTCGTTCTGCAGGAGCCACAGGAGACCCTGCTGGGGGAGTGCCTCAACGCCCTCGTGGCGCAGGCCGACGGCGGGTTCGCCACCAAATGGGACGACGACGACATCTACAGCCCGCTGTACCTGGGCGACCAGGTCCACGCCATGATGTATTCCGAGGCCGAGGTAGTGGGCAAGAGGGCGCATTACATGCACCTTGCCGGGGCTGGTGCTACGATCCTTCGCAACCCGCAATTGGAACACCGCTATGTGGAAGCAGTCTCCGGACCCACGATTTTTGCCTCCGTTGACACCTTCAGGCGCTTTCCCTTCCAGCAGCTGCAACGCGGGGAGGACTCGCGCTTCCTCAGCGACGTCATTGACGCTGGCGCCCGGATCTACTCGGCGGACCGTTTTAACTACTGCCAGATGCGCGGCGCCAATGTGTCCTCGCACACCTGGCCCATCACCAATGAAGAGCTTCTGGCTACTTCAAAGATCCAGTTCTTCGGCTCACCCGAAGACCACATTTTAGTTTAGGGAGACATGGACGAGACGATTTTTGATGTTGCCGTCATCGGACTTGGCTATATCGGCCTGCCCACCGCGGCCAGCTTTGCCGCCAAGGGCAAGCTCGTGGCCGGCGTCGATGTGAAGCAGTCGACGGTCGACGCCGTCAACCGGGGAGAGGTTCCCTTCGTGGAACCCGACATGGGTGTGGTGGTCTCAGGGGCGGTGAGTCTTGGGAACCTCGTCGCCATGACCACAGTGCCTTCGGCCGACGCGTTCATCATTGCCGTGCCCACCCCACTCGCGGAGGGCAACGGCGCAGACCTCTCCTACCTCCGCAGCGCCCTCGAAGCACTCGCGCCAAAACTTCGCGGCGGCGAACTCGTGGTCTTGGAATCGACGTCGCCTCCGGGCACCACTGAACGCCTGGGTGCCTACCTTATGGAACTCCGGCCGGACCTGTCGCTAGACGCTGCCCCCGGGCGGAACCATGTCCATATTGTGCACTCCCCGGAGCGCGTCCTGCCGGGCCGGATCATGGTCGAAATGGTCACCAACGACCGTGTGATCGGAGGCCTCACCGAGGAGGGCGCCCAGCTGGCCAAGCGGCTGTACGAGGTGATCTGCCAGGGCGAGATCCTGCTCACGGATGCCACCACCGCTGAGATGACTAAGCTCGTGGAAAACACCTTCCGCGACGTCAACATCGCCTTCGCCAACGAGCTCTCGCTGATTTGCGACACCCTGGGCATCGACGTCTGGCGGCTGATCGAGCTGGCGAACCACCACCCCCGCGTGAACGTCCTTCGCCCTGGCCCCGGCGTCGGTGGCCACTGCATCGCTGTGGATCCCTGGTTCATTGTGGACGCCGTCCCTGAGCACTCCGGCCTGATCCGGACCGCGCGTGAAGTCAATGACTCCAAGCCGCACCACGTGGTTCGTCAGGCAATTCAGACACTTGCCGGGCAGCCTGGCGCCACCGTGGCTGTCCTGGGCCTGGCCTTCAAAGCCAACATCGACGACGTCCGGGAGTCACCATCGGTGACGATCGTCCACGAACTGGTCCGGCAGCTGCCGGACAGMACCATCCTTGTGGTCGACCCGAACGTCGAGGAACTCCCCGGTGCGCTGGCGGCATCCGGCCTCACCCGGCTCCACGATATGGAAGAAGCGGTAGCCGCGGCGGACCTCGTCATGCTCCTGGTGGACCATGATGAATTTCTGACCCTTGATCCGGAGACCCTGGAAGGCAAACTGGTCATTGACACCAAGGGCCTGTGGAACCAGCAGGAGCCTGCCGATTCCACCCGGGCGCACATCCCCGTGGGGGCCAGCGTAATTGGATAGGGGAAGCCAAACAGTGTCAGCGTCCATTGAAGAAGAGCTGCGAGATGCCGGCTTTGCACTCAAGGCCTTGCACACGCCGCGGCGGAAAACCCCTCTTGTCCGGATCCTGATCGGGGCCGCGAAGGCTGCGGATCTGGAGATTGCCGGGACCGTCGCCTCGCTTTTGGGCTCCGCATGCCAGGACTTCGCCGTCGAAATTCTTGTAGAGGACGGCCGCCGGTCCAAGTTGGAGGAGTGGCTGGCCACTGACGGCCGTTTTTCGTTCGTCCCGACCGACGAACAACAGATTGCTGATGCCGCCTACACCCTGGTGCTCAGTGCCGGAACGGCCTTGGGCCTGCACTCGCTGGAGGCGATGATCGACAGCCTGCGCCAGACGCAGGCACTGGTCCTCAGGGCCCTGGTGGACGGCCAGCCCGGCGCGATCGAACTGTGGCAGACGGCCACGCTTCGGGAGCTGGCCGAAACCGGAGACCCCGAGAAGTCTGCGCGCAGCGCCGGCGGCGAACGGTGGGTCTCCGGCAGTGCTCTGGGCCTGCACGACTTTCGCCGCCCCAAGCCCAAGCTCCATCTGCGCAAGGGTGCAGCGGCAACCCTAGACCTGAATATCGTGGTCCGGGACCTCGCGGACAGCGCCACACGCCTGGACTATGAGCAGCAGATCCGGCAGCTTGAGGCACGGCTGAAGAAGTCCGAGATCGAACGCCGCCGCCTTGAACAGGGTCTTGCCCAGAACCGGGGCATCTCGCGTGCCCGGGCGATTGCCCGCAAGGGCCCGGCTTACATCCTGGGCCGGCTCAAGGCCCGCACCGGCCGGGCSGGGAGCTAGGAGCATGCAGATCAACAGCGTCCTGGTTAGCTCCACGGACCATTCCATGGCTCAGCTGGCCCTGGACCTTGGACTGGATTACGCCCGCACGGACTGGGAACGCCGTGATCCCCGGACCGGGGCCGACTGGGAGCACGCCGTCCCTGCGGACCAACTCTGGTGGGCCAACTACGTTGTGCAAGCGGAGTCGCTGGCCGAGGCCAGGTCAATTCTTCCCCTGTTCCGCAGCGAAGGACGGGCGCAGCGCTTTGTGATGGTCATCCGAGGGCTCTTCCCGGCCGCCGATTTCCCGGTCTGGACCCCGCGCAGCCTCCAGATCAAGGCCGGCGCAACGGCGCTCACCGTGCCCGGGCTTGGTTTTGCCGTGGTGGTTGAAGGCGGCAAGTGGGTGAACGTACATGCTGCGGCTCTCGCCGCATTGGGCACCTGCGCGCCTGTTGCGCCGCGGCCGGTGCTTGGCGGACTGCGGGTTGGCATCACCGAGCCCGCGGCCAGCGCCTGGCTCGCCGGGGACGCCCTGGGCAGCTTCATGACGGAGCAGCTCCTGCAGCCCGAGCCGGATGACATCTACTCCGTCGACGTGCTGATCGGGCGCGGCGAGCTCAAGCAGCAGCTCAGCGAGCAGGCAGCAGACAACCCCGGACGCGTTACCCCGGCGGTCTGGACACCGACGGGGACGTTACTGCCCCCGGTGGATACCGCCGTCGTCTCACCCATGGGCTTCCTGCCGTACCCGGAGAAGCCGGCGAGGGCGCTCGAGCCGGGCGAGCTCGGGTGTGGGGGAGAGCTGAGCGAAGCCGGTCTCGCAGCCCTGCGCCCGCACGGCTACCTTGAGGTTGACGGCACCCGCTTTGCCGGCTTGGACTGGCAGCTGGCACGGCGCCTCAGCCAGCTCGCCGTCGCCGGCGTGCCGCTGCTGGCGCGAGGTTTGGCTGCCCCCATGCGTGCCCTGCTCGGCGACCGGCTGGTGGACTGCATCCAGGCGTTCGACGCCGGCGACCCGCCGGTGCTGCGGGAATCGAAGTCGATCGAGCTCCGCCGCACGGCACTGGACCTCTACAGCCCCAAGGCCGTCTGGGATACCCTACTGGGCCAGCTCGGCAAGCCCCTGCTTCCCGTGCCTTCCGTGAGCGTGGTTCTGGCTACCCGCCGGCCCGAGAAGCTGGCATCCGCGCTGGGACAGCTGGCACGCCAGAGCTGGGACGCCCTGGAAGTGGTAGTGGTGCTGCACGGCTTCGACGCCGATCTGCCCGAGGTCCGGCACGCCGTCGAGGCCTATCCCGGCGAGCTGCAGCTGCGCTCCGTTCCCGCCGACATGATATTTGGCGACGTGCTCAACGCCGGTGTCCGCGCCGCCAGCGGCGATCTGGTCTGCAAGATGGACGACGATGACTGGTACGGCCCGCACCACCTGCGGGACCTCGTCCACGCCAAGGAGTTCAGCGGTGCCACCCTGGTAGGGGCACAAGTTGAATTCGTGTACCTGGAGAGCCTGGACATCACCACCCRCCGGCCGCCACTCGGCGAGCAGTACTCGGACCACGTTGCCGGCGGCACCATGATGATCGGCAGGGACGAGCTTCGGCAGCTGGGTGGATGGCGGCCCGTCCACCGCGCCGTCGACCGCTGCCTCCTGCAGGCCGTCCAGGCAGCCGAGGGGCTCATCTACCGCTCCCATGGCCAGAACTACATGATGCAACGTCACTCCGGCGCTGATTCACACGGCGGCCACACCTGGAACCCGGACGACAGCATCTTCCTGCAGAGCGTGGCCGAACAATGGGACGGTTTTGTCCCGCCACCGCAGATCGGCGCCGTTCCGGGCCCCCCGGCCGGAAAACGGCTTGACGCCGTGCGAAGCCACTTCGCCAGGGCGCCGGTTTCTTCCCACTCCGCTCACACCATCAAACCGCTCGTTTAGGATGCTCAGCGAATGAAATTTCAACAATCTCTCCGCAGAATTGCGCGCCTGTCCCCGAAGAAGAAGGCGGCCGCCGCTTGCTTCGCTGTCCTCTTCGCCCTGGTGGTGGTGGCTGCCTACGCGCGCAACCCGTGGTTCCTGGGGCTGGTGGTGGTGGTCTTCGCCGCCGCGCTGGCCGTCGGTGGGCTTTACGTCGACCGGCTTCTCAAGGCGTCCCGGCGAGCGACCAAACGCGCCATCGCCGCCCAAGCCACGCTGGCCGCAGCTCCTCCGGCCCCGCGCCCCGGGGCGCTCGTCGAGTGGGGTGCCCGCTCCCGGATCCCGGAGGCACGGCTTGCCCAGCGGCTAACCAAGCTGCATTCCGTTGATGGCCGCGACGTGCTGGTGAGCGCGGCGACCATGGGCCGGTGGGGCTGGCGGGACATGTCTGCTGCCCTGGAAATGTACCGGATCGGAGGGAAGAGCCGCCGCAGCGTTGAGCCCGTCTTCGACAAAGCCCCGCGTTCCGCACTCCTGCTTCTGGGCGATCTGTGCTTCCGGCAGAACATTCTCCAGGACGACATCCTGAACGCTGCCACGCTGTACAAGTACGCCTACCAGCGCCTCGGAGCAAAGCCCTTCGGCACGAAACGGCGCGGGGAGTTCTTCCTGGACGCGCTGGCCCGGACCGGGCAGGGCGGGGAAGTCATCAGGCTTCAAGGTCTCTACAAAGCCGACGAAGAGAATGCCAACGACCTTCACCTGTACCGTGCCAACGCTGCCAACCCGTTCAAAGACAATTCAGTCGACGCAGACCAGTGGCTCGCCGAGATCAACGACATCTATATGCGGGCAGGGCTGTCCCAGCTTTCGCTGGCTGAAGGGTCTGCCCCCGCATTTCTCCGCCTGAAAGCAGAGACGCCGACTCCCGTGACGGACGGACCCCTCGTCAGCATCGTCATGCCCGTTTACAAGCCGGACGATTACACGGATCTCGCTGTCCAGTCGGCCCTGAACCAGAGCTACCGGAACATCGAAATCATCATCGTTGACGACGGCTCCGGCGGGGATGCCGCTGAACGGCTCAACAAGTGGCTGGCTGTGGACAGCCGCGTCAAGGTGGTGCTCAACGAGCCCAACGCCGGTGCCTACACGTCCCGCAACATCGGTTACACCATGGCTCAGGGCGAGTTCATCACGATTTTCGACGGCGATGACTGGCAGCACCCGCAAAAGATCGAGCGACTCGTCCGGGGGGCCCAGCAGCAGAGCGATGGAAGGCTTGTTTCCGCACCCTGGACGCGCGCGGACGAGGACCTCTTCTTCCATTACCGCGGATGGCGCGGAGCCTTCATCACTCCGGCCCATGTATCCACCATGTTCCACACTGCCACCATCCGGAAGCACTTGGGCCACTGGGATTCCGTCCGTAAGGCCGCGGACACGGAGTTCATCCTCCGCTACATGGCCCTGGTCAATGACAACGAGCCCTTCGAAGTCTGCGAGGCTCCATTGACCCTGTCCCTCGTTGGATCCTCGAACCTTTCCATGGAGGATTTCCGTCTCGGTTACAGGTCGCCGGACCGTGTGTCCTACCGCGACTCGTACGAGCACTGGCATAAGAAGATCCAGGCTGGCGAGCACTCGGGCTACTTGGACTTCCCGCTTGCCGAACGGGCGTTCCCGGCACCGGCCCGGTTCCTGCCGTCCGGCGCTAATCAGCAGGACGTGGAACTTGATATCCTACTTGTCGGCGATTTCGGCGCTGACTCTTTGGCAGCCGTGCTGATGCTTGAGCATCTGGAAACTGCGGCCGCGAAGGGACAGCGGGTTGGGCTCATGCACTATCCGAGCCTTCTGCACACGAGTTCCATCGATACGTCGTACTCTGACGAACTCATGGAGGCCTTCCAAGACGGGCGTCTCGTTCGGGTCGAGATTACGGACCGCGTGCGGTCCGGGGACGTCAATGTCTACGACCCCACGGCGTTCCAGTACAGCCGCGAGCTGCGCAGCGGGCACACGGCAGACTCTGTGTCCGTTTGGACGGATGAGCCGCCATACAACTGGGAGACGGATGAACACAAATACGAGGTCGGGACGGTAGAACGCAACCTGTTGTCCGTGTTTGGCGGCCCCGTGAGGTGGTATCCGCTCAACGAACGGACCTTCCGGGTTATCGCCGAGTCCGGGCATGGACAAAAGTCCGTCGGTGACCATGTAGCGCAGCCGGAAACCCTAACGATTCCCAATACCCCGGCGGAGGAAGCTCCGCTTGCACTGACAGGCTCCAACGTGGGCGCCTTTGAACCAGGAGAGACTCCGTGAATTCGCAAGAAACAACCACCACCAGTACGGCCTGGGACGAGCGGAATGATGTAGAGATCCGCCGCATCGCCTCGGCCAGCGAGATCGACCACAAGGCGGCGGAGCCGTACGAGTACGTGGTGCCGTCCCCTTCAGGTGGACCGCTCGATACCGTCGCCTTGTACGTTCCCAGGGAGTCCAAGACGTTGATTGTGAGCTTCCATGGCTCGCTGGTGCGGTCCAAGTTCACGCTGCCGCGCTTTGAATGGCGCCGGACGCTCGGCAACCTGGATGCAGGCGTTCTTTTGATTGCTGACACCACCCTTGAACTGGGAGAGAAGATTCCCCTCGGCTGGTACATCGGCACGGCGGAGCAGGATCTCGCCGACGAGATCGCTGCTTTGGTCAAGCAGGTGGCTGCCGATGGCGGCTACGAGCGCATTGTCCTCACGGGGTCCAGCGGCGGGGGATATGCGGCGATGACCATTTCGCATCGCATCCCAGGATCGCTGGCTGTTAGTTTCTCGCCGCAGACCCGCGTGGGGGACTACATTCCTTGGGTTGGCAAAGTCCTGGTGCAGGCCGCGTTCCCGGGCTACGACACAATTGATGCTGTGGAAGCAGAATTTCCGGAGAGGGTCAACCTTCGCCGCCTCTACGCAGAGCCTGAGATCCCTAACTACGTGCGTTACGTCCAAAATTCGAATGACCTTGGTCATATGGAGGAACACTACGCACCCTTCGCCGAAGTGCGCTCAACGGATCCTGCAACGGCGGGGATGGATCCGACGGGACGGCTTCGTTTCGTGCTGGAGGAGATGTCCAAAGGCCACGAGCCGCCCGCGCGACACCGTTTCCTGCGGAATATCCAAGAGGCACACCAGGAGTTCTTCGGTGAAGAGCTCGGTGAATCAAAGATGGACAGTAAGTGAACTTTTCTCGGTGATCTCGCCGGGGATCCAGGGTTTGGCGATGGCGCTGCCAGACGTGGCTTGCACGTCTAACAGTGTCTAAAAGTCTGTCAGCGCCATCGTGCTAGGGTCGTTGACGACGACACGTGTGGGGGACATCCCGGTTAACATGCGGACTTGCATTTGGCCGAGCGCGGGATGCAGCGGAATCTACTATGACGAGGGACTACAGATTGACTGGCGATAATGAATGCCTGCACAGCTTCGAGATAAAGCTTCTCGTTCCGAGGAATTCCCTATCAATTGGAATTTATGCCTTGGCTGACGTGGATGCCGATAAGCAGTTCATGCTCACGTTGGAGGATGTCTCGACCGGTTCCGAACCACTGGATCCACGCGACATGAACTGGAATTACTCAAAGGCGCTTCAGCGGACTTTCGCCTATGTCCCAGCAATGAAGGCCGGATCAGTGGTAAGAATCCCACGCCTTCTCGCCTGCGACACCCCTTTCGATTCCCTGCGAATCGGCGTTCGAGCTTGGCACACAGAGTTGCCCCCCGAGCAAATCCCGACAGTCATTGGCAGGCTTTGGTATTCCCAACTGGACCTGCCGAGCGTGACTACCGACCCCGGCCCGGTTCACAGCATAGTTCGCACGAGTCCCCTAGGGAGTTTCAATTGAGCACGCCGGCGACTGTATCGGTCATAGTCAATGCCCCCACCTCGGGCGTTGAACGGATTTGGCTGTCCACGAAGACAATCGAAGCTGCACTGGTCGGGATGGACCACGAAATTATCCTGCTGGTCGACGGCGAGCGTGCCGACGATATCGAGTCGGAATTACGGTCGAGGACGGCGACCGGGCTGCAGATCATCGGATGTGATCCCGGGGACAGCGCTGGCGCCCGGCTGAACGCTGGTCTCTGCAGCTCTACGGGTGAGGTCATCCTGGCCTTGGATGACTGCATGATGTTTAGTCCAACTGGTTTGAAAGACGCTATCGAGTCTGTTCAGTCTGGATCGGCCAGCATCGCCCTCATCCCCGGGCGGGACCTGCCGGCTCATCTCGCCGCCGCAGCCCTGGCGGAATCTCTGGACTGGACAGATGCGGCCCGCGTCCCCGCTAGTCGATCGGTCTGGGCGCCAGGAAGTCCTTTACTCGTTGATCGAGTCTCACTGCTGCGGCTACGTGGGTTCGATGAGAAACAGAAGAAGACAGCACGCGCCTTCTGCGACCTGAAACTGCGAATGAAGCGCATGGGCGTGGTCTTTGATCAGCGCTCCGCCGAACCCATCCGCTGCTTCATCGTGCCGCCCGTCGATGACTCTGACACTATTGCGGCCCGTGCGGACTCGGCCGCTGACATTGCCGAGCGGCTCAGCCGTCTTGAGCAGGACGAGTCCTACATCCGTAATGTCACCAAATGGACGAACCGCCCAACTGACGCACCGCCGCTGGTTACAGTCTCCATTGCGACGTATAACCGTGCGGACTACCTGCGTGACAGCATTAACTCTGTACTTGCGCAGACGGTAGAAGACTTCGAAATCATAATCGTGGACGACGGGTCGACTGACGACACTCGGCTCGTCGTCGAGTCGTTCGACGACGAGCGGGTCAAATACGTCTATCAGGAGAACCGCGGGATCGCTGCGGCCAGGAACGCAATCGCGGACATCTCCCGTGGCACGTTCACTGCCGTCCACGACGACGACGACATCATGCTGCCCTGGCGGCTCGAAGTGAGCCTCGCCGGCATCAAGGCCGGCGTGCAAGCCAGCTACGGTTCCTGGGTCAATTTCGACGACGTCACCGGCGAGATGGTCCTCCATACCATCCGGGAACAGTTCTGCATGCCTGTGTCGTTGACCACAGGCCAGACACCTGGGCACGCCACCTGGCTCGTGGACACCCGCCTCATCCAGCAGTTCCGCTACAACGAGACAATCTCCAGCGCCGTTGATCACAATTTGGCGTTGCGCATGATGAGGTCTGGCGTGTCATGGGTCCACACCGGAAAGGTGCTCTTCCTGCGTCGCATGCACCCCACCCAGGTCAGCAACTCTGATGGTACCCGGCAGAAGTACGCGGCCGAACTTTCCAAATTCATGCTTCAGTTCGCCGGCTCGGAAGACGACATCGCGGCCCTGAAGGAAGAGAGCAAATTAATCTTCTGGCCCAAGATTGCGGAGAAGGGCAAGCTCGAAGAGAGTTTCGGGAAATACCTGCCTGACCACCTCGCTGTACGGTCACTGCATGTTCAGGGCAACGTTGCTAATAAGGCCAGCCGCCTGCAGAAACTCAAAAGCACCAGCTACATCCTGTGCGAGGAAGATGAAACGGGAAAGGTCGTCGGCGAATATGCCGACTTCCTCAACGTGACACTGGAGGATCTCGCAACCATGCGGTTGTTGGGCGTTGACGGCCGTTTGGAGGGAGAGCTTAATCCCTCAATGGAGCTACCGTGGGAGGCTCCTACGGAAATCCTGGACCGTGCCGTTCGTGGACGGCTCCAGGGTTTGACCGGAAGCCTGGCCAAGCCAGGCCGCGTTCCTGCAGCCATCGTGTGGACGAATTCCGGTACTGCCGAACCGCCGACCCTCATTGAGGAATCGGCTGACCTCAAGAGGCAGATCACGCTATCCGTCACACAGGATCATCGTTTTTCGTTCACGGTATATGTCTTTGACGACGAGCCAAAGGCACTTGAGGCCTTCGCGCGTGCGGTGGAAGGCCGGGACGACGCCGATCTGGCGCTGTACCGACGTTGCGCCGATGGGCTGGATACGGAAGTTACGGAATTGCGCATTCAGGAATTGGTGAGTCGATAATGAAGGTTTCTTGGATCAACGACAAGTCTGGGCGCGCCGGGCTCGTGGCACATGACCTCGAGTTTCTAGACGCTTTTCCAGTTGTCTCGGAATTCTGGATGGACGCCTCGCCGGCTACGAACTGGGCCGACAGGGCAGCGGTTGCCGCCACATTGGTCTTCGGCTCGCACATGGGGGGTCGGTTTCACGCACCGTTCGCTATGTCGTCAGATGTAGCGGCAGCCATCAGTCGGTTTTCCCGCAACGGGCAGATAGTTCCGACCAATGTTTCTTCTGGTGCCGGAACCCTTACTTGGCGCGGAGGGCTGGAACTCGCCCTTGAAACGGACCGTGCTATTGGGTCGGAGCGGATCAACTCGCTGGATGCGACCAGGCGAATCGGCCTGAACATAGTCCGTTCTGACTTGATGACCGGCAGGCTCTTTTCTTTCGACCGACTGACGCTGTCCAGCAATGCCTGGCTCCATGCGGAACGCCGTTCCGGAACTGAGCAACTGTATCCGTTCCTTGCCGTCGCGGTCCTGTTCGCCGCTGATCTGCAAATTTCCACGATCGTTTGTCAGCCGAGCAGCGAGATCCCTGCTGACCAGTTGGGAGCTCTCGTTGACCTCCTCGGTTCGGTCGGCTTGGGGCTCGATTTTGACCGCTCCGAGCYCAGCCAGTGACCCGTTGAGCGGAGGGGGAACCAAGTGAGGATTCTGATACCGGCCTATACCGTTGCCGAGTGGGGTGGGCTCCACGAATACGTCATAGGTGCCGCAACAACGCTTCTTGACCGTGGCCACGACGTAACGCTGGTTGTGAAAGACGGCCTCGTGGCCGAGAAGGGCGAGGAAATCGGCGCCCGAGTGATCCGCGTTGACTGGGCGGACTGGACCGAGGTGGCCTCGGAAGTCCGCAACGGGTCTCGATATGACTTGGTATTCGCGCAGCCGTTCGAGTCGCGGAAGTTTGCCCTCTACGTCAACGAGGTAATGAAGACCAAGGTCGTCGCGATGTTCCACGGCTTTCACCATGACTTCGTCTACACATGGCAGCACTTGGTTGACGGGTTCCTGGTGACCACGGAACAGATCGGCGACCTGCTCGTGGACCTATGCAGAATTGAGCCGGAGCGGGTCCGGGTCACTCCCAACGGCGTCGACATGGATCGATTCGAATATCCTCTTTTAGGTCTCAGCGAAAAGATCGCGGACGGACGAGGATCGATTGTTATGGCGTCGAGAATTGACAAGGATAAACGCAGTCAGGTTAGGGCTCTGAAACTCCTGATTAGTGGACTTGTCAATCAAGCTCGTAGTATCCATTGGGACATCCAGGTCCTTGGGGACGGTCCTGAACGAAATCGGGTTGAACGTGAACTAGCAAACTTCATTGAGGACTACTCCAATGTCTCAATTGAAATGTGCGGCTGGGTTCCCGCCAATACTGTCCCACGCCTAATGAATAGGGCAGTCTTCACTGTTTCGGCCGGAAGAGGGGCTATGCAGAGCCTGGCAGTGGGCACCCCGTGTTTGGCCGCTGGGGCACGGGGTATCGCCGGACTCCAGGTTGGGCCCAACCTTGACGTGGGCGTGTGGTCCAACTTTGCCGACTACCCGATAGTCGGACGCGAAATTGCCGATCTGGAATCTGACTTGGGACGGGTACTCGCTCCTGAGGCATATGCGGCTGCGCAGGTTGAAGGTCGTTCCCGGATATTTGCAGACCGGAGCCAACAGAACGCGGCAGCGCTGATGGTCGATGCGCTGACAGAATTCGCCTCCTAAAGCAGTACAGATTCCTGTCCAGTGATGCATTGGCGGAGGTTGAGTGAATGGGCTCCCCATCACGAAATGGCCGTGGAGATAAGTCGCAAAGGCTTCCGTCCGCCGGCGGTGACGAGGATTCGCAGCCGGTAGACCGCGAGATCATCCACGGATATCCTCGACCGGCCCGATGATGATGGACCTGTTACTGGTCGAGGCCACCCCTTCTACAACGGCGTGGTCTTTCTGCGCTACGAGATAAAGAAATAAGCGGAAAGTCCGCACTTTTGTGCACGATGCCAAAGCGCTGGTTCAGCCCAGGACCGGATTCGGCTACTCCGATGGCCGGGCGGAATCCGGTTCCGGTACTACGTCTAGTCTGTCCGAAAAATGATTCAGTACGGAGAAGAATTCATTCTCGAGGTCGGAGTATGCGAGATCCCAGGAAACTTCTCCTGATTTCTTGTTCCTTCCGAGTATCGGATTTTGGATCAGTTCGATTTCTCGGTTGGTGGTTGCCTCTGGCCCGCACAATTCCTGAGCGTGAACGGCTGCCTGCCGCGAGAGGCTGGCAAAAGTCTCAGGTGAATCGATCAGAACGTCCAAACAGGAGGCCAGGCCGTCGGGGTCCTCGGGCCCCGCTAGCAGGCCGCTCTTCCCGTGGGATACAAATTCAGGGATTGCTGAAATCGCCGTTGAGACTGGAACGAGCCCGGAACTCATGGCTTCGCCAATGGAGACCCCTTGGGAATCCCAGCGCGTGGGGCTCAGGAAAATACCGTGCTCAGCATGAAGTCGTGCAATTTCTTCTTGGCGTAGGAATGATTTCGTGACGTGGACGTTTGGCAGGCCTCGAAGCGGCTCGAGAGTCTCGTCGAAATAGGGGCCGTCACCATAGATGCTGAACTGGACTTTTTCAAAGGAAGGTGACTTGCGAAAAGAAAGAATGGCCTTCACAACCAGATCATTGGCATATTTGTACCCAGTGAAAGGTTTAATGACGAGGACCTTATGGCGCAGTTCCGGGTCCTTCGGAACATACGGGAATAGCTCCGTGTCAACCACATTCGGAATGACGCTTATATTTGAAACGAGGGCTCCCGCATCTGGCTCTATGCTGTGCTTTAGGAACCAATTGGAGACTGTGACAAACCTAATATCTTGATCCGTGGCCTGATAGAGCTGACGCAGAAAAGGGACCTTGTGGTTCTCGCCATGGGCCCGAAGTCTTTTGACTCTGTCCATGAATCCGGCGGCGTCAATACCGTCGTACCATCGCCGATGCCAGCTCAGGGTCTCGTAGCCATGCAGCCAGGCGATAATCGGTGTCGACGGCCTGTGAAGGTTTAGCGGGGCCAAAATGTAGTCCAGCGGAAAATGGACTAGAAAACTCGAGTGACTAGAGTTTGAAATATACTGTGTATAAACGTCCCTATTTCCCGTTGTGACCGTAACGCCATCGAAAACATAGGTTCTGAGTTCGGCTTCATTAGCGTCAATCCGAAATACGTCGACAATGAGACCGCCCTCGAGATACTTTTTTACGCGCCGGTGCAAAAATCCGTAGTTGTAGATATTTGAATCATCGGGATAAGCATTGGCTATGACCAAATATTTGTCTTCAGCCACTTGGCCTACTCCTATCATTGCGGTGGATCGGCAGCGAAACCAGTTGCGGCATGCTGATTACAGGGTCTTCCGAAGCCATCGCGCAGCATTATCCAGCTGTTCGTGAAATACGTTGGGCGCCGGGGGATTATGGGCTGCCGGCCCCTCGTAGATGAGGAAGCGCACATTCTCATTGTTAGGACCCGCTTCGATAACCTCCCTGAACGGTCGGTAGTGCTGTTCCACATGCGCGTAGTCGTTGTTGTTTTGAACGTAATAGACAAGGTTCGGCTGATGCTGGCTGTACCGCACTAGAGCTGAGGACCGTGAGCCGAGGGGCACCGACCAGTCTTCATCTGGAGTGAGCGACCATGGTCCATTCGGAGCCAAGTGGGGCATGACGGTTTCGACATACCTGCGCTGCGCTCCCATGAGGGTTCCGTTAATGAGGTAGTTCGCGATGCTCGTCTGGCAGCTGAAGGGCAAAGCCATGCTGCCGGGGACGTAAGTCGCCACCTGCAGCGCCGCCAGCCCGCCGCCCGAAGACCCCAGGAAGATGATGCCTTTCGCGCCGACCGCGTCTGCAGCCGAACATGCCCAATCTGCCAGAAGTGGGTACAAGTCGAGGTTTGCGGATCCCGTGTACCACGCCAACTCCAAATCTTCACGATGATGAAGTGTGGGATCTGAGAAGTACAGGCTGCTGAATTCGGTGGTCAGCAAGCTCCGGAGCCATTCGAATCGCGGCAGTTGGTACTTGCTGCGGTCGGTGGCGCCGTGGAGACTCACAACCAGCAGATCGGAGTCCTTGTTGACGAGGAGTGCATCCAAGGGCAAGCCGCCCGGCAACACGGCGGAGTACCTACTAGCCCCGAGGACGGAAGTTGGCGCAAAAGGCTGGTTAGCGGCGGCTTCGGTGACGGGTACGTTCGTGGCACCAGCGTCGATGCTGTCGGCCGGCAACACGGGAATCATTTGCAGCATGGATACATGGTAGTCATGTCCGAACAGCCGATTCGTCACCAACGCCACGATGCTTGACCTCGATTGGCCGGTTGGCCCCTGGCTGGATGTCGTTCCCTGACGTCACTCCGGTGACTCGAGGTCAGCTATCTGAACCGAACGATATATAGTGGACCCGTTTGGTTGCACTATCTGCGCCAAGGCAATGAAATCAACGGCGGCTACTGGGGGACTAGTGACACTACGACTAACCGTGATCGGTACGGGATACCTCGGCGCGACCCATGCGGCATGCATGGCAGAACTCGGATTCGAAGTTCTGGGTGTCGACGTCGACAAAGAGAAGATTGACAGCCTCAGCCGAGGCGAATTGCCCATCCACGAGCCTGGCTTGCCCGAACTGCTGCGCAAGCACACAGAATCCGGCCGCCTGCGCTTCACCACATCTTTCGAAGAGGCCGGTGCCTTCGGCGACGTCCACTTCATCGCCGTCGGCACCCCGCAGCGTGCCGGTGAGCATGCTGCCGACATGACCTACGTGGACGCATCCGTGACGGCTATTGCCCGCGCCGCCACGAGGGACTCCCTGATCGTCGGAAAGTCCACCGTTCCGGTCGGTTCCGCACGTCGCCTGAAGGACGTCGTCGCCGAAGAATCGCGCGACGGCGTAACGGTCAACTTCGCCTGGAACCCCGAGTTCCTGCGCGAGGGCTTCGCCGTGGAGGACACGCTGCGGCCGGACCGCCTGGTAATCGGAAGCGACTCCGAGGCTGCCGAAGCTACACTGCGCGAGGTCTACGCCGACGCCATCAGCCGCGACACCCCGTTCATCTCAACGGACTTTGAGACGGCGGAACTGGTCAAGGTGGCGGCAAACGCCTTCCTCGCGACCAAGATCTCCTTCATCAACGCGTTCTCCGAGGTCACCGAGACCGTTGGCGGCAATATTCGAACCTTGGCTGATGCCATTGGCCTCGACGCCCGGATCGGCCGCCGCTTCCTCAACGCCGGCATCGGCTTTGGCGGCGGCTGCCTGCCCAAGGACATCCGTGCGCTCCAGGCGCGCGTCTCCGAGTTGGGCCTGGACAGCACCATGCGGTTCCTGAACGAAGTTGACGAAGTCAACCTCCGCCGCCGTGACCGTGCAGTCCACGTCGCCGAGACCCTGCTTGGCACGCTGGAGGGCAAGCGTGTTGCCGTCCTCGGCGTCGCTTTCAAGCCCAACAGCGACGACGTACGTGACTCACCGGCGCTGGACGTGGCGGCAAGGCTCTTCAACAGCGGAGCGGACGTCAGCGTCTACGACCCCGCGGCCAACGCCAACGCAGCCAAGCGGTATCCGCGCCTGAACTACGTCGACACCCTGGCCACGGCCGTGGTGGATGCCGACCTGGTCATGGTACTGACGGAATGGAACGAATTCGTGAACGTCGATCCTGCGGAGCTTGCGGCAGCGGTGTCGCACAAGCGCATGTTCGACGGACGCAACGTCCTGGACCACGAGAAGTGGAACGCTGCCGGCTGGGACATCGTCTCGCTCGGCCACAAGAGCGAACTGTTGGAGCTCGCCGCCGCCAACTAACGGTATGTTGGCCTAGAGGCTGATACAGCTGTTGCAGGAGAAAAGGATCCCGCCGGAGCAAATGCTCCGGCGGGATCCTTTCCTCATTTAACGGGCAGTGGCCGGACACCTGGGTGACCGCCCACTGCAGGAGGCGCACAGCGCCTCACAGAGACGCGTAGAGCTTGCCGGTGGTGGTCAGGGAACCGTTCGGGTGGAACAGGGCTGCGC
>NZ_JBFTKG010000042.1:0-28610 GCF_056395825.1 Arthrobacter sp. 05T47
GGAGCCAGCGGCGGGACAGCCCACGGTTGGCCGAGCCGCCGGCGGCCGGCGGTCCTGCGGCAGCTTCGGACTCCGGCGCGCCGTCGTCGGGAGTGTGCCCGGGGCTGCCGCTGAAGGGGCAGCCGCTCACAGGACTACCGCGGACGTGAGCTTGGCGAGCGGCTCGCCCAGGGCATCCACCAGGGCAGCGAGCTGCTGGACCTGGGCCTGGCTGAGCTCGTTGTAGTAGGCGAAGCCGTCGCCGGCGGAGTGCTGCTTGAGCCCGGTCTGCAAGGCCGCGAACTTTGCCTCCAGGGTGTCGGCGAGGGCCGGGTCCTTGCGCTGCAGCACGGGCTTCAGGCTCTCGAAGGCGATCCGGGCTCCGTCAACGTTGGCCTGGAAGTCCCAGAGATCCGTGTGGGACCAGATTTCTTCCTCACCGGTGACTTTGCCGGTGGCCACTTCGTCCAGGAGTTCCTTGGCGCCGTTGCCGATCTTGTCTGCGGTGAGTTCCACCGTGCGCGTCCGCTGGGCCAGGTCTTCGGTGTCTGCAACGAGCTGTTTGGCCAGGCCGGCGCGTTCCGCGACAGTCAGGGGAGTGTAGCCGGCGGGCGGGAACAGGTCCTTTTCGGCCCGGTGCCAGCCCGTCCAGGCCTGGSCCGGTTCCAGGTCGGCTTCGCGGGCATCGAGCTTSGGGTCGAGGTCCCCGAAGGACTCGGCTACSGGCTCAATGCGTTCCCARTGCATGCGGGTTGCGGCGTAGAGTCCGCGGGCCTTCTCCRGGTCTCCKGCRGCGTAGGCCTCCGCGAACGCCTTCGTTCCGTCCACCAGCTGATTGGTCTGGTCCTTCACGTACGCGGTGTATTGCCGCGTGCCSGTGTCCGCGAGCTCCTGCAGGCCGGCGTCGACGGCGGCATTCGTCCCGGAGTCCGTGACGCTAAAGCCTGCGCGGATTCCGTCGCCCTGCGYTCCGGGCTTGCAGGCCGTGGTGTACTTGCCGGCRGCCGCCGTGACCACCAGGTTGCGGCTCAGGCCGGGACCGATGTTCTCGACTTCGCCGATGACCCGCAGCCCGTCTTCGGCCAGGAGGTAGAAGTCTGTGGCCTGTGATCCGTYGTTCTTGACAGCGAAGGTCAGGTTGCCGCTGGGGACCTGACCGGTGGAGACCTTGCATTCTGTCTGGGTGCTGGTGACCTGGATCGTTCCGTCCGCTGCGGCCGCAGTTTTTGCGTTGTCCATGCAGCCGGTCAGGGCCAGCGGAGCCGCGGTTGCCGCAGCAACCAAGGCAAGCATCTTCCGGAACCGCRGAGTGTTTTTGGGCGGGGTGTTTTTGGGTAGAGCGTTTTTRGGCAGGGTGATACTGGGCATGGGGGAGTCCTTCGKGTCGGTGGGGGCGGTGCCGTGGCGCGGTGGACTTCCCCAACGACGCCGTTGAGGAAACCCTTAGTTAGGGGCACCTAAATAAGGAGGATACTCATTCCGGGCGATTACGCAAACATTTCATACCCTAATTTTGATTAGGTAAGCCTAATCTAATAGCATGGTTTGGTGACCACGCAGCTTGATTTCAAGCGGGTGYCCTTTGCCGCCGATCTTGCGAGCTACGGGGACRAGCCCGCCATCCTCACGGACCACTACGCACTGACCTACCGGGAGCTGGCGGGGCGCGTCGATGAATTGGCGTTGCGGCTCGGCCCGGAACGGCGCCTCGTCGCGCTGGCCGCGASCAACGACCTCGATTCGATCGTGGCCTACCTGGCCGCGCTGACGGCTGGCCACCCCCTGATCCTCCTGCCCGAGGACAAGCCTGCGGCCTTGGAATCCATGGTGGCCGCTTACGACCCTGACGTCGTCATGCGGCCCGGGAACGGGCGGACGGTACTTGAAGAGCGCCGGCCCGGCACCCGCCACGAGCTGCATCCGGACCTGGCGCTCCTGCTGAGCACGTCCGGATCCACGGGCTCGCCGAAACTCGTTCGCCTCTCGCACGCCAACCTGCAATCCAACGCCGAGTCGATCTCGGAGTACCTGAACATCGGCCCGGATGACCGCGCGGCGACGACGCTGCCCATGTCCTACTGCTACGGACTGTCCGTAATCAACAGCTACCTGCTCCGTGGAGCCGGACTGGTGCTCACCGACCTTTCCGTGGTTGATCCATGCTTTTGGGAGCTCTTCCGGCGCCRGGGGGCCACGTCCCTGGCGGCCGTTCCCTACACCTTTGAACTGCTGGAACGGGTCGGGTTCGCGGACATGGACCTGCCCAGCCTGCGCTACATCACGCAGGCCGGGGGGAGGCTGGCGCCGGAATCGGTGAGGAAATACGCCGAACTGGGCCRCCGCCACGGTTGGGAATTCTTCGTGATGTACGGCCAGACCGAGGCGACAGCCCGCATGGCGTACCTCCCTCCGGAACTRGCGGCCGAAGTCCCGGGCGCTGTCGGCATCCCGGTGCCCGGCGGATCGTTCCGCATCGACCCGGTGCCGGGGCTGGAGCACGGCGAACTCGTCTACACCGGCCCCAACGTCATGCTGGGCTACGCCGAGAGCCCGTCGGACCTCGCCGCTGGGCGGACCATCACCRAACTCCGCACCGGCGACCTCGCCCGGAAACACCCGGCAGGTGTCTACGAAGTGGTGGGCCGGCGCAGCCGGTTCGTCAAGATCGTCGGGCTTCGCGTTGACCTTGGACAGGTGGAGCGGCTCCTGGCGGACCTCGGGGTGCGGGCCGCCAGCGCAGGGACGGACGACGGCGTCGTTGTCGCCGTTGAAGGCGACCACGACACTCAGCTGCTGGCCAAGGTGCTCGCCCAGGGCGTGGGCTTGCCGCGAGCGGCCCTTGAGGTGCACGCCGTCGAGCATCTCCCGCGTTTGCCCACGGGCAAACTGGACTACCGGGCTGTCCTGGCCCTGTCTGGGCCGAAACCCGGGCCGGCACCTGAGCCGACGACGGGAAGCGGTGCGCCGGACAGCGTCCGGAAGATCTTCGAGGACGCCCTGGAGTGCGCCGGCATTGGGGACGAGGACACCTTTGTCTCGCTGGGTGGGGACTCGCTGTCCTACGTGGCTGCATCGGTCCGGCTCGAACAAGCCTTGGGTCACCTCCCGCCGGATTGGCATGTCACTCCGGTCCGKGACCTGGAACCTCGGCCCCAGGCTGCCCCGGTCCGGAAGCGGCGGCGGCTCTTTGCRCCACTTGAAACGAGCATCGTGCTGCGGGCGGTGGGGATCGTCCTGATCGTCAGCACACACGTCGGCCTGTTCAGCTGGCAGGGTGCGGCCCACGTGCTCATGGCCGTGGCYGGGTACAACTTCGCGCGCTTCCAGCTCTCCGGGAAGCGTATCCCGCGGCTGCGGCGGCAGTTGGCCAGCGKGGCAAGGATCGTGGTGCCGAGCATGGCGTTCATCGCGCTGGCCTACCTGGTCACCGACAACTACACACCGGTCAACATCCTGCTGCTTAACGCCATCCTCGGACCGGAGGCGGTGACCACCCAATGGCATTTCTGGTTCATCGAAGTCCTTGTCTACCTGCTGGTGGCGGCGACGGCGCTGCTGGCCATYCCGTGGGCKGACCGWGCCGAGCGGCGCTTCCCCCTGCTCTTTCCGCTGGCGCTGACCGGCCTGGGTCTCCTGACCCGCTATGAACTGGTCAACCCCGGGGTGCCGCACACGGCGCCCGCCCTCTGGCTCTTCGCACTGGGGTGGGCTATCGCCCGGTCCCGGACCATTGCCCAGCGTTGCCTGGTCTCGGCCATTGCTGCTCTGACCGTTCCGGGATTCTTTGAGAACCCGGGCCGGGAGTGGACGCTCCTGGCCGGAATCCTGCTGCTTATCTGGCTGCCCAGCATCCCGGTGCCGATGGGCTTGCGCCGGCTCACGGTGATGCTGGCCAGCGCCTCCCTCTACGCATACCTGGTGCACTGGCTGGTCTACCCGCCGCTGGCGGAGATAAGTCCYGCGCTCGCCGTCGTYGTCTCACTCGCCGTCGGGGTAGCCTACTGGGTGCTCTGCATGCGTGTGGCGGGAACACTCAGCCGGCGGCGGGCACGCTCCAGTGCCGCCGGCGCCACAGGGTCGCGGCCRKCTTCACGTGAGGTTCCTGCCYAGGAAGGAAATGACCTCCGGGAGGATGGAACGCCAGTAGCCGCTGTCGTGGCCGCCCTCTTGGAAGGCTCCCTCGTGTGCCCCTGGCAGGTCCTTCACATAGTCCTTCACGCTGAACAGCAGGTTGTCCGCCGTGCCGCAGTCGATTCTCTTCGGCAGCGGCTCCAGCTCCGGCCGCAGCGCGAAGATGTCGTTGGCGGCAAAGTCCGCGGCGCTGTCGAAGTTGTCGGACCGGCCGGCGTCGTAAAGGCTCCAGACTGCCGGGCTCATCGCGGCGACGGCGCGGAGGCCGGGGACCCGGTGCTGGGAGGCCAGGAGCAGGGCGCCGAAGCCGCCCATCGATAGGCCGAACACGGCGAGCCTGCCGGTGTCGACTCCCTGGCTGGCCAGGAGGGGGAGGAAGTCCTCGACCAGCATGGACTGCGTGTCGGTTCCGGAGTCCCGGCGATGCCACCACGTTTCGCCTCCGTCAATGGCAGCGATCGCGAACGGCGTCCCTCCGCGGGCCACATGGCGAGCCAGGACTCCACCTGCATCCAGTTCGTCGAAGACCATGCGGTGGTCCGCGCCCGTGCCATGCAGGAACAGGGCAACGGGCAAGGGAACGGCAGGGGTGTCGCCGGGGGATYCCGGCACGGCCAGCGACCAGCCCGTGGGTTCCTGCGGCCGGAACCGCGAGGTAAAGCTGCCGGAGCGCATGGCGATGGGTTGCGTTGGTGGTGCCTGGCTCGACGTGCCAGGGCCGGCGCACCCCGCGACCGACGCCGCCGCCACGGTGCCGACCCCGAGCCCCAGAAGGGCCCGTCGGGTAATTCCGGGTGATCCCATGGCCCGATCATAGGCCCGACGTGCGTGCGGGAGTCGTAGCTGTGCGGGCTGGGCCCCAATCTGAGCCCCAATTTTGGCCTCTGGCGCACCAGGCAACAGTTCGGGTACGAATTCGGGGCATTAGTAGGCATAGCTTCCTGGATCGGCGACACTCTCGGTATGGCTTTAGACCTGAAGGACCGTGACCGGCGCGCCGCGATAGGCGCCACGGTTGGCGCGCTGGTGCTGGTTGCCTCGGTTTCGGGGTGTTCGTCCACCGCTGGCCAGGAACCGCCTTGTTTCCCGCCCGCCTATTCGCTGAGCCCGACGGAAGCCAAACCGGGGCAAAGCGTCACGGTGTCAGCGCCGGACGCTGCCTGCAATCCACGCTACGGCCAGAACGCACGAATCCAAGTGAGCGTCACCGACGCCGCAGGTGCGGAGGTGGTCAACACCACCTCCGCCATGAACGACGCCGGTGGGTTCACGTACACATTCGTCSTACCCGCCCGGACGGCCGTGGGGGCTGCCGCCGTAACCGCAATGCCCTACAACATTGACTGGTGCGATGACACGGGCCGGAACAACCGCGTGGCGGGAGCAGGGGACGCCCAGGCCGTGCGCGTCTCGTGTGCAATGCCGGTGAAACCCCTGACAATCACCCACTAAGGGACGCTTCCGGCTCACGCCCTGGCCCCGGAATGATCTCCGAGTCCGAGTCCGARTCCGAGTCCGGACCCTGTACCGTGGGTCCCGATGACTCTTTCTGAAGAACTTCTCATTGCCTACGACCAGCAGCTCCGCACAGATGCCGAGACTCCAAGCGCCGTCGCCGGTGAACGGCTCGGCCCGCTGCGCCTGGTGACCTTTCCCGGCGGCAGGGGCTTCGTGACCTATCAGGACCTCGAGGGGGCCAGCGCCCAGACAATCGCGCATTGGGTGGCCGAGGCGCTCGCGTTCTACCGCAACGATCCCAAAATCGTGCGGATCGAATGGAAAACCCGTGGCCACGATCACGCGCCTGGACTCCACGATGCGCTGCTCGCAAACGGATTTGAGCCCGATGAGACCGAATCGATCATGATCGGTCCTGCCAGCGCGCTGAATGCGGAGGTGCCGCTCCCGCCCGGCATCAGCCTGCGGCGGTTCACCGAAGAACGGGATATCCGCGCCATGAGCGCGATGCAGGATGAGGTTTTCGGTGATTCCGTTTCTGACGGCAATGCTGATGCAATCCTGCATCGCGTGGCCCTGGACGACGGTATGGAACTGTGGGTGGCCGAGCATGATGGGGCGATTGTGAGCGCGGGCCGCCTCGAGCCAGTACCGAACACGGACTTCGCGGGCATCTGGGGCGGGGCAACACGTGCACAATGGCGCGGCCAGGGTATTTATCGGGCKCTCACCGCGGCCCGGGCCCGAGCAGCGCTGGCGCTGGGSAAGACACTCATCCACAGCGACTCGACAGAYTATTCGCGGCCAATCCTGGAACGCTCCGGCTTGCACCGGGTGTCAACAACCACTCCCTACCGCTGGCGGCGTTGACGGCCCACGCACGTCCGCCGGCATTGCCGTCACCCGGCATGACTGCCGGAGGGGAATTGAACTAGCCCCCGGGRTAAAAAGGTGCCGGCGGCCCGGGAAATGGTCCTCCATTGCCCCCAGGGTCGCCCCCGCTGCCGCTGCCGAGGAGGCTTCGGGTGAGGGCGGCGCTGTCGGCCATCAGGTCATCCACAGCCTTCACCAGATGAGGGTCCGCCACGGGCGCGCCTTCCAACGCGCCGGCAACCACCGCCCGGCGGACGAGTTCGCGCGCGAACGAGGCAGTGGTGCCGTCGGTGCGGGCCGCGGCATCGTCAATTGCGTCCGGGGTGAAGGGAATACCGCGGGCATACAGTTTGATCAGCGAGACCCGCTCCGCCTGGGCCGGCAGGGGGATTTCCACGGCCAGGTCCACACGTCCGGGACGCTGKGCGAGGGCACGTTCGAGCATRTCCACGCGGTTGGTGGTGAGGACGAACGCCACGTCGGCGTCGCTGGCCAAACCGTCCATGGCGTCCAGCACCTCGAACAGCAGCGGCTGGGGTCCGTGCCCGAAGCTGCGGTCCTCGGCGATGAGATCACAGTCCTCCAGAACGACGATGGACGGCTGCAGGGCCCGGGCCATGGTGGCGGCTTCTGAGATCCTGGCGAGCGATCCCCCCGAAAGGAGGATTGCGGTGACATCTTCGCTTCGACTCAACAAATACCGCACCGTGTGGGTCTTTCCGGTCCCCGGCCTGCCRTAGAGCAGGATCCCGCGTTTGAGGTGCTGGCCGTACTTGTCCAGCGAGTCCCGGTGCTCGGCRATWCCTAGGGCGTGGTCCGACACTTTCCCCAGCAGCCCATCGGGCAGGATGACATCGGACGCGGCAAGGGCCGGCCGGGSGTGAAAGGTCACCCCGGCCGCGCTAGGACCATACTCGCCCATCACCAACGAAATGACCTGSCCCTTRAGTACGCTGCGGTGCTGCATACGRCGGCGGAACTCCGAGAGGAAGCGTGCGGCCTGATCGGTGGCGCCGGCCAAGACCTCGAGGGACGCTGACTGTCGGCCATACCGTGGGTTGGCGTCCCGCTGCAGCACCGCGAGTGGACTGCCTTCGTGGCTGAATAGCCATAGTCCCAGTGCCACGGCCTGCCGCTGCTGGTCCGGGCCGACAGCGAGGTTGGTGTAGTCCGGCTGGGACAGCGGGTATTGAGGATATAGCTGGGACTGCTGCAGCATGTCGCTCAGCGAATGATGGTGCCGTTGGTCTCCTCCGCCGATGCCCACGAGCCGGAACTCGGGGTCCTCTGCGGCGAGCTCTTCCATAAGGATGTCCGAGTCCACGAACCGATGCGGCGGAATTTCCTCMACCACCACAGCCACTGATTCTGCCTGGACCCCCARATGGTYGGTGAGCGTGGTCARCAGCTGGGTTCCCGGCTGCACCCGATGCTGCCCGGACTGTGCGAGCTCCACCAGACGCGCGAAATTGTCGATGAACTTCCCCAAAATTTCATCCATGGGCTGACCCTACCAGTACCGTCTTGGGGTGCTGACGCCTATGAACGGCAAGACCAGAGTCAGCCGGTGGTGGCGCTGACCGCGATGACGCCGCCTTGCGGGTCACTGATCACGGCGCTGCGAAATCCCGGTGTGTCCRTGGGCGCCATCAAGATGCCRCCACCGAGAGCGACGGCGTGCCGGGCGATGGCGTCSGCGTCGTGGACGGCRAAATTGACGCTCCAATGCGGCGGAACCGCGAGGCCGTCTGTGGCCGCCRCAACSGCCACGACCCGGCCCTTGCGGAGCCACCGCGAGAAAGGCGCGTCGGTCCCCGAATCGACTTCCCAGCCGAACAGTGCGCCATAGAATGCCTGGGCACGCTCGGGATCTGTGGTGTGAAGGGAGCTCATGGCCCAGCAGTTCGGCTCATTGGCCAGCTCGGCGCCGTCGTTSCCGCCCGCCTGCCGCAGGCAGAACGGGACGCCGGTGGCATCGGTGAGCACAGCAATTTGGTCGCCCGGGCCGGCATCAAACGGCTCCAGGCGCTTGCCTCCAGCCCGTTCGGCACGAGTCAGGGTTTCCCCGACGTCGTCGACCCGCACGTGGGTGATCCACCCCGCCGGCGACTGCGGCGGCGCCTGCCCGATGCCCGCCACCAGCTTCCCGCGCAAGCGCGCGGCGTAATAGTCGCCGTCGAGACCGGCCGGCATCGGCGTCGGCTCGTCAAAACTCCAGCCGAAGAGCGAACCATAGAATTCTTTGGCCGCCCGGGGATCGGGCTGCCAGGCGTCGACCCAGCAAGGCGCGCCGATTGAAGAGATATCTCGCACTGTCATTGATCAAACCCTTTCGGCGGGCCGGACTAGGCGGAAACATTGTTTCCCAGGCCGGCGCATTGAGGCAAGACCGAACCGGGGCAAGTCCCATGGGTTTCTCCGCTCGTGGAGAGCTCATGGACCAGTACGGTAGGCTCGCAAAACAATATGGCCAATTGGGGGGACCATGAATAAGCGAATAAAAATTGGAATTGGAGCTGTTTCGCTCACACCACTGCTCGCGCTGGGGTTGTCTKCTGTCTTCGGTTCTTCAACTTCCAGTCCTGTTGACACTGCCTCTGGCGGACTTGAGCATCCCGAGTGCTACAACGAGGCGAGGCTGAGCGATCCGAACGACTTCTGCTACCGGACAATGGGTCCTTGGAACAGCACCAAGTCCTCCGACGAGGAAGTCCGGAGCATGATCTCCGTTGAGCAAATGATTGAGGCCGGCAGGACCGTTCAAGAAATCCGGCGATACTACCCGGAGTATTCTCCAGGCACGAAATAGCGTGCCGAGGACCYCTTGCGGACAGCGTCCCGCATTGACTTGACGRCGTGCGCGTAGGGAYCTGAAGGAGGGAYTGCCGGCMCCGCAACTTGGACCTTGAGARCCCCGGCTTTCCTGCTGAAGTATCCGGTTCGAACGCCCTCAAATTCTGGAGTGAGAATGGGTCCCGGGATATGGAACTCAATGTTGATCCGAAGGCTGGARTCAATTTCACCYCTGATSTCCCGCACGGCAATGCTGAGGCGTTGGATCGTCTCTGTCCAGATTTTACTTTCTGGCGTCTGGCCACCSACGATCATCCCGATGGAGAGCACCGGATGTATGTCGTTCCTCACCGAAATCACGCTCSCAACGGGTAGTGGTCCAGGGTCACTTCGGCCATTAAAGTTTCTGAGTCCGGRGCCTACACGGCGCAGYCTCAAACGGCTGGTAATCCACACGCAGGGTTTGGTCCACTCACACTGGAACGGATTGCGGGAACTCAGGTAAGTGTCGACGGAATAGTTGCATATGAATTGTTACTCTCTTTTCCTTTCATGCGGCAAACGCGATTGATACCCTGAATTTGGTCAGGAAGCGGCCGCCCWYTTCGTTGCGGGAGTCCCAGCCCCATGCCCACCAGAACCGATGTCACMGTCAGCCCCGGCGCCGGCTTGCTGGCGGTTGCTGCCGTCCGACTGGCCGCCCGCAGTGCCGTCGCCCTGCTCCCAGTCCCAGGCCCAGTCCCAGGCTCCAGCACCCCCACTGCGGCCGGCCTGCCCGGTTCCTTGCGCGGACGCTGCCGCCCAGGCAGGCAGGGCAACAGCCCCGAYCCGGGGCTCCCATAGACCAGCGCGGATGCGACCCTGTGAAAACGCATCGGGGGTGGGCCGCATCCGCGCTAAACCTGCACCCGCCGGGCAAACRTGTAGGGACATTCCGGGAACCGCGAYTTGGCACCGTCAGGWGCGCGCGGCGAGGATCTGYTCGCGCAGGATGTCCGCGTGGCCGCAGTGCTGSGCGAGTTCMCGGAGCATGTGCAGGTAGACCCAGCGCAGGGGCAGCGGACCGCGCCTGTTGCCCCTGACCAGGTCGTCCAGGTCGAGGGAAGCAGCCTGACGGCGTGAATCCTCGCAGGCCTGGACGTAGGTGGCCTGTAGACCGGCGATGGTGTCGCCCTCTTCGAGGATGAACGATTCATCCGGAGTSGCCGGGATACCGATTTCCTGCCGCGTCCTGCACGTGATGGCCTCGTCAAACCAGACCTTTTCCACGACGGTGGCGTGCTTGAGAAGYCCCAGGAGGGTGGTYCTTGACGGCACCAGGGACGCCCGGGCCTCCTGKTCGGTCAGTCCGTCGAGGCAGGCKAGCAGATCYGCMCGGTGCTCATCGAGGAACGCGTCGAACTGGGTCCGCATGTCTGCGGTGAAGGTTGCGGGTTCCATGCTGGGGTTTGGTCTCATGGCCCCACAGCCTAGTACCCGGCGGCCGGSTATCGGGGGACCCGGACACGCCARYGCGGTCCAGGTCCCCACGAATCCGGTCCGGCGGAATGAGGMGCCGTCAGTGTCCCCGCGCGATCCAKTCCTCSAGGTGGCCGGCCTCTTCACCGATCGTCGTCGGATCMCCGTGGCCGGTRCGGACCACCGTGTCCGCGGGCAACGGCAGGAGCCGGTTCCGGATGGATTCGATAATGGTGGGAAAGTCGCTGAAGGAACGTCCGGTCGCTCCCGGACCGCCCYTGAACAGCGTGTCGCCGCTGAACACGGTGTTTTCCAACCCGGWGCCCTCGWWCCCGGWGCCCTCGWWCCCGRKCAGGAAGCACACGGAGCCGGGGGAATGACCGGGKGTGTGGAGTGCCACCAGCCCGGCACCGGCGACGTCGAACGTGTCGCCGTCGGCAATGGCGTGGTCCGGCGCGGTGCCGGGGAACACCTGCTCCCAGAGCATCCAGTCCGCCCGGTGCAGGTAAACGGGCGCGTCCACGAGCGTCCGGACCTCGCCCACGGCGCGGATGTGGTCATCATGGCCGTGCGTKAGCAGGATCGCCTTGACCGTCCTGCCCGCGACGGCGGCGGCCACCGCAACGGGATCGTGGGCGGGGTCGATGATGACGCATTCGGTGTCGTCGCCGATGATCCAGACGTTGTTGTCCACGTCCCAGGTCCCGCCGTCGAGCGAAAACGTTCCGGAGGTGACCAGCCGGTCGATCCGGAGGCTCACAGTTCCACCACCGAGCGCAGCACCGAGCCGGCATGCATCTTGCCGAACGCTTCCTCGATCTGCTCGATCGTGATCCGCTCGGTCACGAAGGCGTCCAGGTCCAGCTTGCCCTGCCGGTAGAGGCTGATGAGCATGGGGAAGTCCCGCGAGGGCAGGCAGTCGCCGTACCAGGAGGACTTCAGCGAGCCGCCGCGGCCGAACACGTCCAGCAAGGGCAACTCCAGCGTCATTTCGGGGCTCGGGACGCCCACCAGGACCACGGTGCCGGCGAGGTCACGGGCGTAGAAGGCCTGCTTGTACGTTTCCGGGCGGCCGACGGCGTCGATCACCACATCGGCGCCGAAGCCGCCGGTCAGCTYGCGGATCGCCTYGACGGGGTCGACGGCSGAGGAGTCCACCGTGTGGGTGGCGCCGAGGTCCTTGGCGCGCTGGAGCTTCTTGGCATCGATGTCGACGGCGATCACMGTGGTGGCGCCGGCAAGCGCYGCRCCGGCRACGGCCGCCACGCCCACTCCGCCGCAGCCRATCACGGCRACCGAATCGCCGCGCTGGACGTTRCCGGTGTTGATTGCCGCGCCGATGCCTGCCATGACGCCGCAGCCGAGCAGYCCGACGGCGGCGGGGTCGGCGKCGGGGTCCACCTTGGTGCACTGGCCKGCGGCAACGAGGGTCTTTTCGGCGAAGGCGCCGATGCCAAGTGCSGGGGCCAGCTCCGTGCCGTCCTCCAGCGTCATCTTCTGGGTKGCGTTGTGGGTGTTGAAGCAGTACTGRGGCTCACCGCGGCGGCAGGCCCGGCACTCGCCGCAGACGGCACGCCAGTTCAGCACCACGCGGTCGCCGGGGGCGACSTCCGTGACGTCCSGCCCCACCGCACTGACAACGCCGGTGGCTTCGTGGCCGAGCAGGAACGGGAAGTCGTCGTTGATGGCGCCCTGCTTGTAGTGCAGATCTGTGTGGCAGACGCCGCAGGTCAGGATGTCAACGAGTGCCTCGCCGGGGCCCGGGTCCGGCACCAGGATCGTCTCCAGGGTGACGTCGGCATTCTTGGAACGGACTACTGCTGCTTTGACTTTATGGACCATGAAACAAGCTCCTCTGCTCTGGACGCGGATTTCTCGCACAACTTACTGGCACAACGGGCGGCGGCGCGGCCCTTGGGAGGCCGCGCCGTCGTGGTTTGGTGTCTTGGTTACAGGSAGGGAYTAGGCSGCGAGCCGGCTCTTGACCTCTGCYGCRGAGGGRTTGGTGGCGGCGGTGCCGTCCGGGAACAGCACCGTGGGGACGGTGCGGTTGCCKCCGTTGAGCTGCTCGACGAGATCGGCGGTGCCTTCGACTTCCTCGATGTTGATCTCGGTGTACCCGATGCCCTGCGCGTCCAGCTGCTTYTTCAACCGGTTGCAGTAGCCGCACCACGTGGTCGAAAACATGGTGATGGTGCCGGATTCGGGGGTGAAGTCCACGAAGTTCTCCTCAAACATATGGGTAGGGCCGGCGTGTAGGCCGGCCCCACTGAAGTCGTACGTCACTACCAACAACCGTACCCCGGAGCCCGCTATTCCCGCAGGCGCGTGACGGCACTGCRCACGGATGACGCGAATTCGGGGAAAGCTGCGAAGTCGCCGGAAAGTTCCGGCGACTTCGCACGTTTCCGGCGACCTCGGCGGGCTGAGCAGAGAATCACGAAGGCGCGGATGACACGGAATGGGTGCGGTGGCATGCTGGTGCCATGTGTGGACGCTACGTGATGGCCCGGGCCGTCGGGGACCTGCTGGCCGAATTCGATGCCGGGCTGGAGGATGAGATCGCGATTCCGCCGTCGTGGAACGTGGCCCCGACGGCGGATGTGCCGATCCTGCTCGAACGGCTGGTGGACGGGGAGCCGGTCCGCCAGTTGCACATCGCGCGCTGGGGCCTGGTGCCCTCCTGGGCCAAGGACCCGGGCATCGGGTCGAAGATGATCAATGCCCGCAGCGAGACCGTGCTGGAGAAGCCTGCCTTCCGGAAAGCGACCCGCTCCCGGCGCTGTGCCGTCCCCGCGGACGGCTACTACGAGTGGAAGGGCGAGGGCCGCAGCAAGCAGCCCTACTACGTCCATCCCACGGACGGGCACCCCATTGTCTTCGCAGGACTCTACGAATGGTGGAGGGACCCGTCCAAGGCTGAGGGCGACCCGGAGCGCTGGATGCTCTCGACCTCGATCATGACCACCGACTCCCCGCCGGAGGGCTACGCCGGGGGAATGCTGGCCGAATTGACCGCGCTGCATGACAGGGTTCCGCTGCCCATGAACCGCGAGACGATGCAGACGTGGCTGGACCCGCAGGCCGATGACGCGGCCGGACTCGTGGACCTGGTCCGGGCCGGGGCGCACGACGTCGCGGAAGGCTGGACGATCGACGCCGTCGGCACCGCCGTCGGGAACGTCAGGAATGACTCACCGGAACTCATCCAGCCGGTGGGGAGCCTGTTCTAGGACTTCAGAGCCCCGGCATGGGCCGGCGTTGGGTACCGGACTTCAAAGCGTTACTTTGCCGCCGCCGTCGACCACCCAGTCTGGGTTGAAGGCAACCTCCCAGCGGTAGCCGTCGGGGTCGGCGAAGTAGCCGGTGTAACCGCCCCAGGACTGGGTCTTTGGTTCGGCGATGATGGACGCTCCGGCGCTCTCGGCTTCGGCCATCACCCAGTCGACTTCTGCCGTGCTGGCCAGATTGTGGCTCAGGGTGATGGTGGCAATGCCGGCAGGGGCGTCGGTGGCCGCTTCGGACTGCATTTGGCCCGCGTCCCAGAGGGAGAGGATGAGGCCGTGGTTGACCTGGATGAAGAGCACCTCCCCGGGCACTTCCCGGTGGACCGGCCATCCGAGGCCATCGACGTAGAAGCGGTGTGAGGCGTCAACACTGCGGACACCTAGTGATATGAAGTCGACTCGTGGCTGCATCTTTCGATACTGTCATGCACATGCCCACAAATCACGCAGACGACAAGGCCGCCCAGGCCGACCGCGAACAGCTCGCCGCCGTGCGGGTGGCTGTTGACGAGGTGGACGAGCAGATTGTGTCCCTGATCGGGCGCCGTGAGCGTCTGATCCGGATCGCCGGGACCCTCAAGGCGGACAGCGCCGAGGTCCGTGCGCCCGGCCGTGTGGAGCGGGTCATCGAACACGTCCGCGCGACGGCGGAAAAGAAGGACATCGACGTTGAACTTGTCGAGAAGACCTACCGGGCGATGATCGACGCTTTCATCACCCTCGAGCTGGAAGTGTACAAAGCCGGCAGCTAAATCCTCCTGATTGTCCAGACGGACGGGTATCCGTGCCGTCGGCGTTCATGGCGGCCCGGAGACCTCTCTTGGCCCGCTCGATTTCCGAACTAGTCAAATACCGGCCACCGGCCGAGACTGGAGTTGGAAGCGAGGGCAAGCGATGAAGAGCCGGTATGACGTGGCCGTGGTGGGTGCGGGCAGTGCAGGCTGCGTGTTGGCTTCGCGGCTCAGCGAGGACGCCGACCGCGAGGTGGTGCTGTTCGAAGCGGGGCCGGACTACCCGGCGGCAAGGCTTCCGGCCGACCTCGCGGACGGCATCCATGGCACCAGCACGGCCTCGCACGACTGGGGGCTACATGGAACAGGCGTCGCCGGCGGTCCTCCGTTGGACCTTCCGCAGGGGCGGGTGACCGGCGGCTCGTCGGCCGTCAATGCCACCTTCGCCCTGCGCGGGCATCCGGCCGATTACGACGGCTGGGCCTTGCCGGGATGGACTTTCGCGGACGTGCTGCCCTCTTTCCTCCGCCTTGAGCATGACCAGGACTTCGGGTCGTCGCCCTATCACGGGACGGACGGCCCTGTGCCGATCCGCCGCTATCAGGGGGACGAACAGTCCGAGCTCACGCTTGCGATGGAGGACGCCATCGCGGAGGTTGGGATCCCGCGAATTCCAGACCACAACGCCCCGGGGGCTGTCGGTCTCTCGGCGCTACCAGTCAACTGTGTGCGGGGCCTGCGGGTCAGTACGGCGCTGGCCTATCTGGATCCCGTCCGCTCCCGGCCCAACCTGACGATCCGCGCGACCTGTCCGATCGCCGAGGTCGTGCTACGGCGCGGGCGTGCGATAGGTGTCCGGTCCTCCGAGGGCGAGATCATCGCGGCCGATGAGGTGATTGTCTGCGCTGGCGCCTACCATTCGCCCGCGCTGCTCATCCGCTCTGGCATCGGCCCCGCCGCGGACGTAGCCGCATTGGGCAGGCCCGTCACGATCGACCTGCCGGGTGTGGGGACGAATCTTGCCGACCACCCGTGGGTGGCAATCGACCTGCCCTGTCTCCAGCCACTCGGAGACCCTCCCATCTTCCAGATGCTGGCGACAGCCCGGAGCAGCCGGAGTTCCGCGGCGGATCCACCGGATCTCCAGCTCATGGTCTGCGGACCGTACCGGCTCGGGGACGGGTACCGCTGCATGCTCGCCGCTGCGTTGTTGAAGYCGGCGTCGCGCGGCGAGGTGCGGCTGCTCACACTCGACCCGACGGCCGCACCGGCCATCGACCTCGGGTACTTCCGCAATCCGGTGGACATCGATCGATTGGTGGAGGGCCTGCAGCTCGCGGACGCCGCCGCGGCCCACCCTCATCTGACCCGGATCACTGGCGGTTCCCGGCTCGCGCCCCAGAAGGACCTGGTGGCTGACGCCGTCGCCGTTCGCACCTGGATCAAGGCCACGGCCACGACTTACCACCACCCCGTGGGTACCTGTGCGATGGGAACGGACCCCCGGGCCGGCGCTGTGGTCGACACCTCGGGACGGGTGTACGGAGTGCCGGGCCTCTCGGTAGTCGACGCCTCGATCCTTCCTGAACCGCCGTCGGCTAACATCAACATCCCCACGATCATGGTCGCCGAGCACATCGCGGCCCGGCGTCGAGGGGTCGGGGCGGGATCCTGAGGCGGGTAGGGGGTATGCCACATTCGTCGGCATTGTCTCCGCCGACGTCGGGAAAGCGACCGAAAGCGTGCCGCCACGGCTTCGACTGCAACGGATTTCTGTTGGACTGATTAAGGCCCGCGCAGCCGCCACTTCCGCACGGCCGGGGTCGGTTCCTGCCGCCTAGAGGGCCTCTTCGACAGGCACGTTGGCCTGGTAGTCCCGGCCGTCACAATCGCTGAAGGCGGTCATGAGGTGGCCCTTGGGCAGGCCCAGGACAGTCGCGATGGGGAAGTTTCCGGTGATGGTGTTTCCTGAGTGTTCCACGCCTTTGAGGTCGAAGTTCTCTTCCGTGCCGTCATGGTTGAAGAAGTAGAAGGAGACCGCCTCGCCGTTCATGAACTCAATGCCCAGTCTGCGTTGATGGGAGTAGTCCGGCTCGGCTGCCAGCAGGCCCACCACGTAGGCGCCTTGCCCCGGGATATTGCCGTCTATATCGAAGGTCGCCACCAAGGTTGAATTCTTGGCGGCGACCTTTACGTGCTTCAGGAGTGCGMTATGGGAGCTCATGGCTCAATCCTGCTACCTGTGCCATCGTCCGTCCACCCCCGATCTGGGTTTTGTCGCCTCTTCGACGTAGACTGATTTTATTCGAAGATATGTTCGAATAAATTCAGGTTCGAATCAATACGGGTTCGAATCAATACAGAAGCGCTGGACCTTGAAGTAGCTGGAACTTGAAGTAGACAGGGAAAGCCAAAGCGGGGACTGGGCCGGCCCAGCCCGGACTGGGTCGGGAGGCAACGTGGGCATGTTCAGCGAGTCCGTGGATGTCGCCTGCACGCCCTCGGGCCAGCCCCTGCGCCTGGACTGGGCCGGACGTCGCTACACGGTCTGCGCTGAACCTGTCCGCTGGTTTGAACGCCGCCAGTGGTGGGCAGAAGAAAGCCGGGCGCCGCTCGGGAGCGGGCCGGGACTGGTGGATCACGAGATCTGGCGGGTCCAGGTCCGTGCCGCCGGTGACCACGCCGGGGCCTCCACTCTCACCCTTGACCTGACCAGGCATATCGGAAGCGGCCGCTGGCGGCTCCTGAGGATCCACGACGCGCTGCAGCCCCTCCGGAAGCCCGAGACAGCATGAGCTTCACCCATCTGCACGTCTCCACTGCCTTCAGCGCCCACTATGGCGTCTCCTGGCCGGACGAGCTGGCCGCCGCGGCCGCCGCCGACGGCGCCACCGCCCTGGCCTGCACAGACCGCGACGGGCTCTACGGAACCGTCAAGCACCTGAAGGCGTGCATGGCCGCCGGCCTGGATGCGATCGTCGGCGTGGACCTCGCGGTATTTGACGACGACGGCGACCTCCGCACCCAGCTCGGGGGACGCGTCGTCGTGCTGGCGCACGGGCACAACAACGGCGCCGGCTACAGGGCGCTGTGCCGTCTGATCTCCGACGCCCATGCCCGCACCACGGGCAAGGCCGGGGGAGCAGTACCGGTGGCCGTCACCCGGGCCGAACTGGCCTCCCGCACCCTGCACCCGGAAACCTTGCAGCCGGTCCTGACGGTGCTGATCGGCCCGGACTCCGACGTCGGCCGTGCCATGGGCGGCCGGCGGTACCTGCGGCCCCGCACCCTGTTCAAACGCTGGCTGGACGCCATGCCTCCCGGAACGCTCGCCGCGGAAGCAGTGTCCCAGCTCAGCCCGCCCGGGGAACCCCTGAGCACCGCCCACGCGGTGCGCATGCTGAAGCTCGCGGCTGAACACGGGGTGCCCGCCGTCCTGAGCAACGCCGTGCGGTATGTGGCCGAGGACGGCGCGGCCACGGCCGATGTGCTGGACTCGGCCCGGACGCTCAAATCACTCCCCGAGCTCTCCGCCGCCCCTCTGTTGCAGCCCAACGGGCAGGGCTGGCTCAAATCGGCGGCCCAGATGCTGCAGCTGGGCAAGGAGATCATCCATGCCGCCGGCTACGGCACGGCGGACCTCAAACGGCTCCTCGCCCAGACCGAGGCGCTCGCGGACCGCTGCCGCATGGATCCCGTGGCAGACATGGGCTGGAAACAGCCCGTGGTCCCGGAAGCCTCCGTGATCGGGATCGACGGCGACGCGCTCGCAGAGCTGACCCTGCGCTGTGAGGCCGGCATCGGCCGCCGTTTCCCGGGAATTACCGGGCGGCAGGAACAACAGATGCGGAGCCGGCTGGAGCACGAGCTCCGGATCATCGACTCGCTGGGGTTCGCCTCCTACTTCCTGACCGTCGCAGAGGTCTCCCGGATGATCCTGGACCTGGGCGTCCGGGCCGCCGCCCGCGGTTCCGGCGCCTCCAGCCTGGTCAACTACCTGATCGACATCAGCCAGGTAAACCCGCTCCAGCACGACCTCATCTTTGAACGTTTCCTTTCCCGCGACCGCGCCACCCTGCCCGACATTGACATCGACGTCGAAAGCGCCGAACGGCACAACGTCTACCGGAAGATCTTTGAACGCTTCGGCGCCGAGCGCGTCACGCTGATGAGCATGCAGAACGGCTACCGCGCTCGCGGTGCCGTGCGCGACGCCGGCCTGGCCCTGGGCATGGACGACGGAGAGGTCGGGGAGATTGCCAAGCAGCTGTGGCGGTTCTCGGCACGGCACTTCCGCGAAGCCCTCGCGGAGAAACCCGAACTGAAGGAGTTTGCGGACCGGGTCGAGCAGCGCGGCTTCACCGAAAACCAGCAGCTGGACCTGCTGGTGGACCTCACGGAGCGGCTGGACCGGCTGCCCCGCCACATCTCCATGCACCCGTGCGGGGTCATCCTCGGCGATGCCACCTTGCTGGACCGCACCCCCGTCCAGCCCAGCGGCCTTGGCCTGCCCATGAGCCAGTTCGACAAGCACGACATGGACCCCATGGGCATGCTCAAACTCGATGTCCTGGGCGTCCGGATGCAGAGCGCCATGGCCTTTGCCGTCCGGGAAGTCATCCGGCTCCACCCCTCCAAAGCCGAGGTGGTCGCCGCCGGCGCGCATCCGGCCGGCACGGACGGGGCCGGCCCGGATTACATCGCCGAGGACGGGCGCATCGACCTCAACGCGGTCCCGCTCGATGACGAGCCAACCTTTGAACTGATCCGCAGCACCCACACCCTGGGCTGCTTCCAGATCGAATCCCCGGGCCAGCGCGAACTGATCGGGAAGATGGCGCCACGGGATTTCAACGACCTCATCATTGACATATCGCTGTTCCGGCCCGGCCCGATGAAATCCGACATGGTCCGGCCCTTCCTGGAGCACCGGCACGGATTCGCCCCCGAGGTCTACCCGCATCCCCACCTCAAGCCGGTCCTCAAGGAGACCCACGGGGTCACCGTTTTCCACGAACAGATCCTCAAGACCTTCGACGTGATGACCGGGTGCGGGCTGGCACGCGCGGACGAGTTCCGCCGGGCGCTGGGCAACGAGGTGCTGGAGGCCAAGGTGGAGGAGTTCTTCCGGAAGGAGGCGCGGGCACGAAACTACAGTCCCGAGGTGGTGGACAAGGTCTGGGGCACGCTGAAAGCCTTTGGCAGCTTCGGGTTCTGCAAGGCCCACGGCGCCGCGTTCGCCGTGCCCACCTACCAGTCGGCCTGGCTCAAGACGCACCACCCGGAGGCCTTCCTCGCCGGACTCTGGGAACACGACCCCGGCATGTACCCCAAACGCCTGCTCGTGGCCGAGGCCCGCCGGCTGGGCATCCCCATCCTGCCCCTCGACATCAACCGGAGCCAGGCGGAGTACCGGGTGGAGCCTGTGGAATCCGGGCCGGACCGGGGCAGGCTAGGCATCAGGCTGAGCCTGAACGGCATCTTCGGGCTTTCCGGTGCCGAGCTGAAGCGGATTGTGGCCGGCCAGCCCTACGATTCGCTGGCCGACCTGCGCGCCCGGTCACGGCTGAGCAGGCTCAGCATCCAACGCCTTGCGCAGCTGGGCGCCTTCGATTCGCTGCATAAGGCGTCCGGGGGAGCAGCCAACAGGGCGGATCTGGTCCAGCACCTGCAGAAGCTCCAGGGCCGTTCCTCGCGGAAGGGCGTGGAGGTCATTGAAGGCCAGCTGGCGTTGCCGCTGGGGGACGTTGAACTGAAGAACCTGAAGGCGGTTCTCCCGGCGCCGAGCATGGTGGATAACGTCCGGGCTGAACTGGACCTGATGGCCGTGGACGTCACGGAGCACCTGATGACCAGCCACCGGCCGCTGCTGGACCGGCTCGGCGTCACCACCGCGGACAAGCTGCTGGGACTGCGCAATGGCACGGAGGTGCTGGTTGCCGGGGTGCGGGTGGCCACCCAGACCCCGCCCATGCGGGGCGGCCGCCGGGTGGTGTTCATCAGCGTCGACGACGGAACTGGCTGCGTGGATTCCGTCTTCTTCCACGAGGCGCAGGAGCAGTCCGGATCCCTCCTGTTCGGCACCCGGCTGCTGCTGATCCGCGGCACCACCCGCCGGACCGGGCCGCGGGGGATCAGCATCAGCGCCAGCATGGCCTGGGACCTCAGCCGAACGGAAACCCTGCCGTTCCCGCAGCCGGTGCGGGGCGCCCCGGCCTACCGCGAGCCGGAGCTGCCCGGTCCCCTGGACGGGATCAGCAGGAACCTCGCCATCACCGGGCTGGGCGGCTGAGTGGCGCGTTGGTTGGCCCCTTCGTAAACAGATAGCATGGACAAGGCTGGCTGTGGTCCCCGTACGCCACAAGCTACGAAGCCTTAACTTTGAATAGGAGACACCCGTGTCAGATGCCCAGCAGATCACCATTCTCGTCGACGGCGAAGAGACCAAGGTGACTACCGGGACCACCGGCGCGGAACTCTTCTTTGAGCGCCGCGACGTCGTTGTGGCCCGCGTTAACGGCGAGTTGAAGGACCTGGACCAGCCCCTTCCCGAGGACGCCGCGGTCGAGGGCGTCACCATCGACTCCCCGGACGGGCTGAACGTCCTGCGCCACTCCACGGCCCACGTCATGGCCCAGGCCGTGCAGCAGCTGCGCCCCGACGCGAAGCTCGGCATCGGCCCCTACATCACGGACGGCTTCTACTTCGACTTCGACGTCGCCGAACCGTTCACCCCGGAAGACCTGAAGACCCTGGAAAAGATGATGCTGAAGATCATCAACCAGAACCAGAAGTTCGTGCGCCGCGTGGTTTCCGAGGACGAGGCCCGCGAGGCCATGAAGGACGAGCCCTACAAGCTCGAACTCCTGGGCAAGAAGAACGAGGCCGCCGACGTCGGAGAGGGCGTCAACGTCGAGGTCGGCGCCGGCGACATCACCATCTACGACAACGTGGACCGCAAGAGCGGCGACAGCCTCTGGTGCGACCTGTGCCGCGGCCCGCACCTGCCGAACACCAAGATGATCTCCAACGCCTTCGCCCTGACCCGGTCCTCGGCCGCCTACTGGCTGGGCARCCAGAACAACCAGCAGCTGCAGCGCATCTACGGCACCGCCTGGCCCACCAAGGATGCGCTCAAGGCCTACCAGGAGCGGATTGCCGAGGCCGAGCGCCGCGACCACCGCAAGCTCGGCGCGGAGCTGGACCTGTTCTCCTTCCCGGACGAGCTCGGCTCCGGCCTGCCGGTGTTCCACCCCAAGGGCGGCATCATCCGCAAGGCCATGGAGGACTACTCCCGGCAGCGCCACGTGGATGCCGGCTACGACTTCGTCTACACCCCGCACATCACCAAGGGCCACCTCTACGAAGTCTCCGGCCACCTGGACTGGTACAAGGAGGGCATGTTCCCGGCGATGCACATCGACGCGGAGCTGAACGAGGACGGCACGGTCCGCAAGCCCGGCCAGGACTACTACCTCAAGCCGATGAACTGCCCCATGCACAACCTGATCTTCCGGTCCCGGGGACGGTCCTACCGCGAACTGCCGCTGCGGCTCTTCGAGTTCGGCTCGGTCTACCGCTACGAGAAGTCCGGCGTGGTGCACGGCCTGACCCGCGTCCGGGGCATGACCCAGGACGACGCCCACATTTACTGCACCCGCGAGCAGATGAAGGATGAGCTCACCACCACCCTGAACTTCGTCCTCGGCCTGCTCAAAGACTACGGCCTGGACGACTTCTACCTCGAGCTCTCCACCAAGAACGAGGACAAGTTCGTCGGCGACGACGCCACGTGGGAGGAAGCCACCCGCACCCTCGCCGAGGTGGCCGAGGCCTCCGGGCTTGAACTCGTCCCGGATCCGGGCGGAGCCGCGTTCTACGGCCCCAAGATTTCCGTCCAGACCAAGGATGCACTCGGCCGCACCTGGCAGATGTCCACCATCCAGCTGGACTTCAACCTGCCCGAACGCTTCGAGCTCGAGTTCCAGGCCGCCGACGGCACCCGGCAGCGGCCCGTAATGATCCACCGCGCCCTGTTCGGCTCCGTGGAGCGCTTCATGGGCGTGCTGACCGAGCACTACGCCGGSGCSTTCCCGGCCTGGCTGGCYCCCGTGCAGGTGGTRGGCATYCCSGTGGCGGAGGCCTTCAACGACTACATGTTCGACGTCGTSGRCCAGCTCAAGGCSGCCGGSATCCGGGCCGAGGTGGAYATTTCCTCGGACCGGTTCCCGAAGAAGATCCGCACGGCCAGCAAGGACAAGATCCCGTTCGTGCTGATCGCCGGCGGAGACGACGCCGAGGCCGGAGCCGTGTCCTTCCGGTTCCGCGACGGCAGCCAGGACAAYGGCGTGCCCGTGGCCGAGGCCGTCCAGCGGATTGTCGACGCTGTCCGGAACCGGACCAGCTAGGCAGACGGAAGGGCAGCGCGTGCAGGATTCCACAGGGGCCGGGCCGGAGTATCCGGGCGACCACGCCGTGACGGACGACTTCGGCCTGGCCGGGGTCCCGGACGCTTTCCAGCGCCTGTGGACCCCGCACCGGATGGCGTACATCAAGGGCGGCCAGCAGCAGTTCAAGAACCCGGACGACTGCCCGTTCTGTGCTGCCCCGGACCGGGCGGACGAGGAGTCCCTGATCGTGTACCGGGGAAGGACCAGCTACGTGGTGCTGAACCTCTTCCCGTACAACCCGGGACACCTGCTKGTCTGCCCCTACCGGCACATCCCCGACTACACGGAYCTCACCGTCGAGGAAACGGCGGAATTCGCCGAACTGACCCAGACGGCCATGCGGGTGCTGCGCAAGGTCGCCAACCCCTCCGGTTTCAACCTGGGCATGAACCAGGGCGTCACCGGCGGGGCCGGCATCGCCGGGCACCTGCACCAGCACGTGGTGCCCCGCTGGGGCGGGGACGGAAATTTCTTCCCCATCATCGCCCAGACCAAGGCGATCACSCARACCCTCGGMGAGGTTCGCCAGCAGGTCGCCGACGCCTGGCCSCAGGAWATGCCAGCGCCGCAGGAAACAGCCGGGGAGAAGGATGCTTAACAGGCACGCCCGGGGGTTCTTCACCGCCCTGTTCTCCCCGGTTGCCCGCTGGCTGCTGCGGATCGGRGTGTCTCCGGACGCCGTGACGGTGGTCGGSACGCTCGGCGTGGTGATCGGCGCCCTGGTGTTCTACCCTCTCGGGCAGCTCTGGTGGGGGACSCTGTTCATCACGGCGTTCATTTTCTCCGACGTCATTGACGGCATCATGGCSCGGATGCAGCACCGCGGCGGCCGGTGGGGCAACTTCCTGGACTCCACCCTGGACCGCGTCGCCGACGGCGCCCTGTTCGCCGGCCTCGCCGTGTGGTTCTTCACCGGCGGYGCCAACSCGCCCATCGCCATCGCYGCCATCGTCTGCCTCGTACTGGGCATGGTGGTCTCCTACGCKCGGGCCAAGGCCGAAGCCCTGGGCTTTCACGCCAACGTCGGCATCGCCGAGCGSGCCGAGCGGCTCGTRTCCGTGCTGGTGGTCACCGGATTCACGGGACTCGGCCTGCCCGTCGTCGTACTYTTCGTGACGCTGTGCCTMCTCGCGGCSGCMAGCCTGGTGACAGTRATCCAGCGCATYGTGACCGTCCACCGCCAGTCTCTGGAGGAACCCGAGGGCACCACCCCGGAACGGGCCGGCTGACCGCGCCGCAGGCCCCTYYKGYGGACRCGCGGAACGCCCGGCACTGCGCGGRATTCGGCTGCTGTAACCCGAATTCTGCGGCGCCCCGGCCGGGGGATAGTATTAGCYTTACCGGCCAATGGATCCGGTAATCCGGTGTGTGCGAGACACGGCATGAACGTGCCGTCCGCGCCCCGGCGAGGTCATCTATCTACCCATAGGGGTTTTTGTGTCTACACCTGATGTAAGCAGCGAAGCCGGCGCGTCCGCGAAGAACGTCACGGGCAGCARCCGCGTCAAGCGCGGCATGGCTGAGATGCTCAAGGGCGGCGTCATCATGGACGTCGTCAACGCCGAGCAGGCCCGCATCGCCGAAGACGCCGGTGCCGTGGCCGTGATGGCTCTGGAACGCGTTCCGGCCGATATCCGCGCGCAGGGCGGCGTGTCCCGCATGTCCGATCCGGACATGATCGACAAGATCATCGCCGCTGTGTCCGTGCCCGTCATGGCCAAGGCCCGGATCGGCCACTTCGTCGAGGCGCAGGTCCTGCAGTCCCTCGGCGTGGACTACATCGACGAGTCCGAGGTCCTGACCCCGGCCGACTACACCAACCACATCGACAAGTGGAAGTTCACCGTTCCCTTCGTCTGCGGTGCGACCAACCTCGGTGAGGCGCTGCGCCGCATCAACGAGGGCGCGGCGATGATCCGGTCCAAGGGYGAGGCCGGCACCGGCGATGTCTCCAACGCCACCACGCACATGCGCCAGATCCGYGCCGAGATCCTCAAGCTCTCTTCCCTGCCCGAGGACGAGCTCTACGTCGCGGCCAAGGAACTGCAGGCCCCGTAYGAACTGGTCAAGGAAGTTGCCGCGACCGGCAAGCTCCCGGTGGTGCTGTTCACCGCCGGCGGCATCGCCACCCCGGCCGACGCCGCGATGATGATGCAGCTCGGCGCCGACGGCGTGTTCGTCGGCTCCGGCATCTTCAAGTCCGGCAACCCGGCCCAGCGTGCCGCCGCCGTCGTGAAGGCCACCACCTTCTACGACGACCCGGACGAGATCGCCAAGGCCTCSCGCGGCCTGGGCGAGGCCATGGTCGGCATCAACGTCGACGAGATCCCGCAGCCSCACCGCCTSGCCGAGCGCGGCTGGTAGCACCAGGCGACAATCGCGCCTAACCTGCTTGGCTTAATAAGTGAGGCTGCAGAGGCTCCATAAGCGAGGCGCCTCGGCGCCGAGTTTGTGGAGAAGCAGTCGAACGCGACGGCGGCGAGTCACCCTTTCTTTGGTGACTCGCCGCCGTCGTCGTTTCCCCGTCGATTGCTCCGTAACTGCCCTTATCAGGCTCCTAAAGGGCGTCTRCGGAGCAATCGATGAAGGGTTAGTCCAGRCCGCGGCGCTTCAGCAGCGGTCCGAGGTCGGCGTCCCGGCCCCGGAAGGTCCGGAATGACTCCAGCGGGTCCCGGCTGTTGCCCCGCGAAAGCAGCTCGGCGCGGAAGAAGTCGCCGTTGGCGCGGCTGAGGCCTCCGTTGTCCTTGAACCATTCGACRGTGTCGGCGTCCAGGACCTCGCTCCAGATGTAGGAGTAGTAGCCGGCGGCGTACCAGCCGCCCGCGAAGATGTGCTGGAAGTACCCGGTGCGGTAGCGCGGCGGGATCAGGCTGTGCGCCACGCCGGCCGCTGCCAGGGCTTTCGCCTCGAACTCGACCGCGTCCTCGGGGATATCGGAGCCGTCCAGGACATGCCACGCCAGGTCCAGCAGGGCCGCGCCGAGGTATTCGGTGGTGGCGAAGCCTTCGCCCCAGAGCTGCGCGGCGGTGAGTTTGTCCACCGTTTCCTGCGGCAGGGCCTCTCCGGTGGCATGGTGCCGGGCATAGTTGGCCAGGACCTCGGGCCACATGATCCACATTTCGTTGACCTGCGACGGGTACTCCACGAAGTCCCGCGGCACGTTGGTACCGGAGAACCGMGGATACGTGACGGCCGAAAACAGSCCGTGCAGGGCGTGGCCGAACTCGTGGAAGGTGGTGCGGAGTTCGTCCAGGGTCAGCAGCGTGGGCTCGCCCGCCGGCGGCTTGGAGATGTTCAGGTTGTTGATCACCACCGGTCGGGTGTTCAGCAGCCCGGACTGTTCGACGAGGGAATTCATCCAYGCCCCGCCCCGCTTCGTGTCGCGGGTGTAGTAGTCGCCCAGGAACAGGCCCAGGTCCGTGCCGTCCGAATTTKTCACTTCCCAGACCCGCACGTCCGGGTGGTAGCCGTCGAGGTCTGCGCGTTCGTGGAACGTGATCCCGTASAGRGCGTTCGCCGCGAAGAACACACCATCATTCAGGACCCGGTCCAGCTCGAAGTAGGGGCGCAGGGCCTGCTCGTCCACCGCATACCGCTCGCGCTTGACCTGGGCAGAGTAGTACGCCCAGTCCCAGGCCTCGAGCGGGTGGCCGGCRGCCTTGGCCAGCGCCTCCGCCTCGGCGTCGGCGTTGCGGACGGCGGCCGGGGCMAGCCGGCTCATCATGGCCTGGACCGCTTGGAAGTCCGGTGCCGTCTGCCGGTCCACACTGAGCTCGGCGAAGTTCGCGAACCCCAGAAGGGTGGCYTTCTCRGCGCGGAGCCGGACCATGTCCTTGACCAAATCGAGAACATCGAGGCTGCCGCCGTCGCTGCCGCGGCCGATCGAGGCCTCGTAGAGCCGCCGGCGGACATCCCGGTTCGCCAGGGCGGCCATGGCCGGCTGGTTGCTTGGCTGGATCAGGGTCAGCAGGAACTTGCCCTCGTGCCCGGCGGTGCGGGCAGCCTCGGCGGCACTGGCGACGTCGTCGGCGGGCAGCCCGGTGAGGTCGGTGGCGTCGTCCAGCAGGAGGGCGGCGGACTTCATGCCTTCCTTGACCCGCTGCCCGAACTCGGTGCCGAGCCGGGAAAGCTCGGCGTTGACGTCCTTGAGCCGTTCCTGCCCGGCGTCGTCCAGCTGGATGCCCGAGGCACGGAACTCCTTGAGGTATTCCTCCACGAGCCGTGCGGACTCYGCGTCCAGGACGGCGGTGTCCAGGGCCGCGAAGCGCTCGTAGAGGCCCCGGTTGAGGTAGACGGCGTCCTGATGGGCGGCAAAGAGCGGGGACAGCCGGGTCTCGAGCTCCTGGATGGCATCGGAGGCGTCCGCGGAAACGAGCGTGAAGAAGGACGCGGCGGCCTGTTCCAGGAGCCGGCCGGAGCGTTCCATGGCCAGGGCAGTGTTCTCGAAGGAGGGGGCCTCGGGGTCGTCCACRATGGCCTGGATTTCGGCGAGATGCCCGGCCAGGCCCGCCTCAACGGCCTCGGCGTAGTGCGCATCCACTATGTCCGCGAAGGGAGGCAGTCCGTAGGGCAGGGTGCTGGGGCTCAGGAGGGGATTGGTCATGAAGTGACTCTTTCATGCACGGCCCGGGTTCTCAACGATCACTTCGGTGTTTTGTGATGGCGCCGGTTTGTGATGGCGCCACCGTAGGATGGGGAACCTGCTGGATTCCGGGGACCGTAGGAGGGCATATGGAAGCGGAGCACATGGAGACGGAGCTCATGGAGACATTGAACGAACGGCGCCGGGCTGTCACCGTGCCCGGCGCGGAGCTGGCCGTCTACGAGTTTGGACCGGAACCGGGCCCGGAGGTATCAAGCCTGCTCTTGGTGCACGGCTACCCGGACGATCACCGGGTGTTCCTTCCGGCCATCCGCGAACTCGCCCGGACCCATCACGTGGTGGCCTATGACACGCGGAACGCGGGCGCCTCTGCCGTCCACGGCCCGGGCGGGGACTACTCCATGAAAGCCCTGGTCGACGATGCCTTCGCCGTACTGGCCGGGGTGGGCGCCACGGCTGTCCACCTGGTGGGGCACGACTGGGGGTCGATCCAGGGCTGGGCCGTCGTCCAGGACCCCAGGGCAGGCGGCCGGATCGCCCGGTACACCAGCATTTCCGGCCCCGACCTGGGACATTTCTCCCGCTGGATCCGTGGACGCGTCCGGACGCCTGGGGCCTGGCAGCAGGTTGCCGGCCAACTGCTGCGCAGCTGGTACATCGGCGCGTTCCTCGTCCCCGTCCTGCCGGAAGCCGCCTGGCGGCTGATCCTCACCCGGCGCTACGAGAAGACGGCCAAGCGCGACGTCGGCAACGATCCGGTCCGCGGCCTGGCCCTGTACCGAAGCAACTTCCGGATCGACTTCCGCGGCCGGCGCACCCGGCCCGCCCCGGGCCGGGTGACCGTGCC
>NZ_JBFTKG010000043.1:0-27236 GCF_056395825.1 Arthrobacter sp. 05T47
TCGCCGAAGCCGCGGGTGGCCAGCGCGGGGGTGCCGATCCGCAGCCCCGAGGTGACCATCGGCGGGCGCGGATCGAAGGGGACGGCGTTGCGGTTGACCGTGATGTCGATCTCCGCGAGGCGGTCCTCGGCTTCCTGCCCATTGAGCTCGCACTCGCGCAGGTCCACCAGGACCAGGTGCACATCGGTGCCGCCGGAGATCACGTTGATCCCCTTCGCGGTCACGTCCGGCCGGACCAGACGGTCCGCGAGGATCCGGGCGCCGGCCAGGACACGCTCCTGGCGCTCCTTGAACTCCGGGGACGCGGCGATCTTGAACGCCACGGCCTTGCCCGCGATCACGTGCTCCAGCGGCCCGCCCTGCTGTCCCGGGAACACCGCCGAGTTGATCTTCTTGGCGATCTCGGCGTCGTTGGAAAGGATGATCCCACCGCGCGGACCGGCGAGGGTCTTGTGCGTGGTGGACGTGGTGACGTGGGCGTGCGGGACCGGGCTCGGGTGCAGCCCGGCGGCCACGAGGCCGGCGAAGTGGGCCATGTCCACCATCAGGTAGGCGCCCACGGAGTCGGCGATCCGGCGGAACTCCGCGAAGTCCAGCTGCCGGGCGTACGCGGACCAGCCGGCCACGATCAGCGCCGGCTTGTGCTCCTGGGCCAGGGCCTCGACCTCGGCCATGTCGATCCGCTGGTCCTGTTCGCGGACCTGGTACGGGATGACGTTATAGAGCCGCCCGGAGAAGTTGATCTTCATCCCGTGCGTGAGGTGTCCGCCGTGGGCCAGGTTCAGGCCCATGATCGTGTCCCCCGGACGGATCAGGGCGTGCATCACGGAGGCGTTCGCCTGCGCACCGGAGTGCGGCTGCACGTTCGCGTACCCGGCGCCGAACAGGGCCTTGACCCGGTCGATCGCCAGCTGCTCGATCACATCGACGTGCTCGCAGCCGCCGTAGTAGCGCTTGCCCGGGTAGCCCTCGGCGTACTTGTTGGTCAGCACCGAACCCTGCGCCTGCATCACRGCCACCGCGGTGTGGTTCTCCGAGGCGATCATTTCCAGGCCGTCGCGCTGGCGGGACAGCTCGGCGTCGATCCTCGCGGCGATCTCCGGATCCAGCGCGGACAAATCCGCGTCCAGGCTCGGGGAGACAACCTGCTCAAAGGTTGTGGTGGACATCGCGGCGCTCACAGTTCGCCACCGTTCTTGGACGCGTACTCCTGCGCCGASAKCAGCGGACCCTCTTCGGTCACGGCGACCTTGAACAGCCAGCCCGCGCCGTAGGGATCGCTGTTGATCAGCGCCGGATCATCGACGACGGCGGGGTTGATTTCGGTGACCTCGCCGGTGACGGGGGCGTACAGGTCCGAGACGGACTTGGTCGACTCCACCTCGCCGCAGGTCTCCCCCGCCGTCACCGTCGAACCGACCTCGGGCAGGTCCACGTACACAATGTCACCCAGGGCATCGGCAGCCACGGCCGAAATGCCAATCCCCGCAGGGCCCGATCCGTCGGCGGCAACCCACTCGTGTTCCGCGGAGTACTTCAGTTCGGCTACAACTTTGCTCATTTCAATTCCTTAAATCTCGTCTGACTAAAAATCTGTGGTGGGCGTCGGTCCCGACGGGACTTATTTGTCCCGCTTGTAGAACGGCAGTGCGACAACTTCGAACGGCTCGGCCTTGCCGCGCAGGTCGATGTCCAGTGCGGTGCCGGGCTCGGTGAACTCGACGTCGACGTAGGCCATGGCGACCGGGTAACCGAGCGTGGGGCTGGGCTGGCCGGAGGTGACTTCGCCGACGACGTTGCCGTCTTTGAGGACCGGGTAGTGCCCGCGGCCCGCGCGGCGGCCCAGGCCCTTGAGGCCCACCAGCTTGCGGCCGGTGGTGGAGCCGGCGCCGGCTGCCTTGAGTTCGCTCAGGGCAGCTTTTCCGATGAAGTCCGATTCCTTGGCGAGCGAGACAACCGGACCCAGGCCCGCCGCGTAGGGGTTGCCTTCGCGGGAGAGCTCGTTGCCGTAGAGCGGCATGCCGGCTTCCAGGCGCAGCGAGTCCCGGCAGGCCAGTCCGGCGGGGATGAGCCCGTGGCCTGCACCGGCTTCCAGCAACGCCTCCCACAGGGCCGCTGCGTCCTCGTTCGGCACGTAGATCTCGAAGCCGTCCTCGCCGGTGTACCCGGTACGTGCCAGCAGCAGCTCCTTGACAGCGCCGTTGACCGTGAAACCTACCTCGACGGCGGCGTAGTACTTGAGCTCCGTGACCAGCGAGTGTTGCTCGGCCGGGACCAGCGTCAGCAGGATGGCTTCCGCGTTCGGTCCCTGGACGGCGATCAGGGACGTCTCGGCGGAAACGTCCTCCACCTTGACGTCGAACCCGCCTTCTTGGGCAGAACCAGCCCGTTCGGCCAGTGCCGCGGCGACCACCACGGCGTTGCCGGCGTTGGGGACCACGAGGTACTTCTGCTCGCCACGGCGGTAGGAGATCAGGTCATCGATGATGCCGCCGTCTTCCTGGCAGATCAGCGAGTACTTGGCCTTGCCGACGGCGACTGCCGACAGCTTCCCGGCGAGGGCGTAGTCCAGGAACGCTGCGGCGTCCGGACCGGTGACCCAGACTTCGCCCATGTGGGAGAGGTCGAACAGGCCGGCGGCGTTGCGCACGGCGTGGTGCTCGGCCAGCTCGGAGGAGTACTTCAGCGGCATCTGCCAGCCGCCGAAGTCGGTGAAGGAGGCGCCGGCCTTCTTGTGCTCTTCGTAAAGTGCTGTGTAGTTCTCAGTCATCGGGAATCCTTAGTTTTCGAATTCGGAAAGCGGAGGGCAGGAGCAGACCAGGTTGCGGTCCCCGGCAGCGCCGTCGATGCGCCCGACCGGCGGGAAGTACTTGTCCTGCCTGAGCGTGTGGACGGGGAACGCAGCCTGCTCGCGCGGGTACTTGCGGGCCCAGTCCGAGGAGACCACTGCGGCAGCCGTGTGCGGTGCGTTGCGCAGCGGGGAATCCTCCACGGTGAAGTCCCCGGCGGCGACCTGCTCGATCTCGGCGTGGATGGTGATCATCGCGTCGATGAACCGGTCGATCTCCGCAAGGTCCTCGGACTCGGTGGGCTCCACCATGAGAGTGCCCGCAACGGGGAAGGACAGCGTGGGGGCGTGGAAGCCGAAGTCGATCAGGCGCTTGGCCACGTCCTCGGCGGTCACTCCGGTCCTGGCCGTCAGTTCGCGCAGGTCCAGGATGCACTCGTGCGCCACGAGGCCGCCCTCGCCCGTGTACAGGACCGGGAAGAACTCGTTCAGGCGGGCCGCGATGTAGTTCGCCGCCAGCAGGGCGGACTTGGTGGCCTCGGTGAGGCCCTGGCCGCCCATGAGCTTCACGTACGCCCAGGAGATCGGCAGGACGCCGGCGGAGCCGTAGCGGGAGGCGGAGATCGCAACTCCGGTTCCTGGTTCGGTAGCGCCGGCCTCGTGCGCGGCCTTGTTGGCGTCGCCCGGCATGAACGGTGCCAGGTGGGCCTTGGCCGCAACCGGGCCGACGCCGGGTCCGCCGCCGCCATGCGGGATGCAGAAGGTCTTGTGCAGGTTCAGGTGCGAGACATCGCCGCCGAACTGGCCCGGCTGGGCCAGGCCCACGAGCGCATTCAGGTTGGCGCCGTCGACGTAGACCTGCCCGCCGGCCGCATGCACGGAGTCGCACACCTCGCGGACGTCGGCGTCGTACACCCCGTGGGTGGACGGGTAGGTGATCATGATCGCCGAGAGGACGTCCTTGTTGGCCTCGATCTTGGCCTGAAGATCGGCGTGGTCGATCGTGCCGTCCGAAGCCGTAGCCACGACGACCACCTTCATGCCGGCCAGCACGGCCGAGGCCGCGTTCGTGCCGTGCGCCGAGGCAGGGATCAGGCAGACGTTGCGCTGGGCCTCACCGCGGGAGAGGTGGTAGCCGCGGATGGCCAGCAGGCCCGCGAGTTCGCCCTGGGACCCGGCGTTGGGCTGGATGGAGACCTGGTCGTACCCGGTGATCTCGGTCAAGTCCGCTTCCAGGCCCTCGATCAGTTCGCGCCAACCGGCCGTCTGCGAGTCCGGGGCGAACGGGTGGATGGAGGCGAACTCCGGCCAGGAGATGGCTTCCATCTCGGCCGTGGCGTTCAGCTTCATGGTGCACGAGCCCAGCGGGATCATGGTGCGGTCCAGGGCGAGGTCGCGGTCCGAGAGCTTGCGGATGTAGCGCAGCAGCTGGGTTTCGGAACGGTGGGTGTTGAACACCGGGTGCTGCAAGTAGTCGGAGGAACGCAGCACAGCCTCGGGCAGCTCGAAGCCCTTGGCCTCCACCACCGGACCGGCGCCAAAGGCGACCACCACCGCGGAGAGGACCTCCGCCGTCGTGGTCTCATCGACTGACACGCCAACTGTGTCCGCATCGATGAGGCGCAGGTTGATGCCGCGGGCCTCGGCAGCGTTAATGACCTTCCGGGCCTTGCCCGGAACGCGGACCGTGACAGTGTCGAAGAAGGCCTCGGCCACCAGTTCCCGGCCAGCGATCTTGAGCGTGGCGGCGAGGGCACGGGCGTTGTTGTGGACGGTCTGGGCGATGGCCTTCAGGCCCTCGGGACCGTGGTAGACGGCGTACATCGAGGAGACGATGGCCAGCAGCGCCTGGGCGGTGCAGATGTTGGAGGTGGCCTTCTCACGGCGGATGTGCTGCTCACGGGTCTGCAGGGCCAGACGGTAGGCGGGGACGCCCGCGTTGTCCTTGGAGACGCCAACAATTCGGCCGGGAAGCGTGCGTTCCATGCCTTCGCGCACCGCCATGTAGGCCGCGTGCGGGCCGCCGAAGAACAGCGGCACGCCCAGGCGCTGCGTGGAGCCGACGGCGATGTCCGCGCCCTGCTCGCCCGGAGGGGTGATCAAGGTCAGGGCCAGAAGGTCCGCTGCCACGGTGACCAGGGCGCCGCGGCCTTTGGCCTCTGCGATCACGGCGGACTGGTCCCACACCCGGCCGGAAACGCCCGGCTGCTGCAGGACGACGCCGTTGATGTCGCCGGCGGGCAGTCCCTGGGAGAGGTCGGCGACCTCGACCTCGAAGCCCAATGCGTCGGCGCGGCCCCGCACAATGGCGATGGTCTGCGGGAGGCAGTCGGCGTCGAGGACGGTCTTGCCGTCGCGGGCACCTGCGTTCTGTCCTGCGGACTTATTTGCCCTGCGCATCAGGAGCACGGCTTCGGCGACGGCGGTGGCCTCGTCGAGGAGGGACGCATTGGCGACCGGCAGCGCGGTGAGGTCCTGGACCATGGTCTGGAAGTTCAGCAGTGCCTCGAGCCGGCCCTGGGAGATCTCCGGCTGGTAGGGCGTGTAGGCCGTGTACCAGGCGGGGGCCTCGAGGATGTTGCGGCGGATGACCGGCGGCGTGACGGTGTCGTAATAGCCCTGGCCGATCATCTGCACGGCGGTCTTGTTCTTGGAAGCCAGCTTGCGCAGTTCGGCCAGCACCTCAACTTCGCTGAGGGCGCTGTCCAGGCTGAGCGGCTTTTCCTGGCGAATGGAAGCGGGGAGTGCATTGTCTACGAGGCCGTCTACGCTGTCGTAGCCGACGGCCTTGAGCATGGTGTCGATGTCTGTTTGGCGGCGCGCACCGATATGGCGGTCTGCGAACGTGGACGGGGACGACTGAATCGTCATGAGGAACTCCATAATTCAGGTGGCACATAGTGCCACGATGATTCGGGTTCCTCCCCGCTCTGTATTGGACCTGAGAGTTTCCGCGTTGCCTGCTGTTAGCAGGCGCCACTTGCACCGTCGGTGAGCCCGGTTTCCCGGACTGCTTTCCAGAGTTGCCTTGCCGCGGCGGTACGTGGGCCTGAGAGATTCCTGGGGAGGATTTGCTCCTACGGCGCCTGCTGAACGTACCGGCAGGACTCTCCCGCCGCAGATCATAAGCTGTGCCACTGGTGGGTGACACGGCTCACACGTTACTTGTTGCGGGGGCCGGTTGCAAGAGGTGGGTCCGTATGACGCGTTGTTTGACGATAACAACCGCAAGCCGGTCCGCGTCCGCGAGGCTAGGCCAACTAGTCCGCCGGCCGGGGAGGTTCGTGGAGGCCGAATGCCGAGCCTTGGAGGTATGGCACGGCACCGGAGTCGCCGGAAGCGGACGACGGCGGGAAGTCCCGCCGTCGTCCGCTTCCCGTTTGGTGCCCTTACAGTCTGTGATACTCCGGAGCCGCCCACCGGGCACCTGCGGAATCGGCCTTGCTGGCCGGCTGGCCTGCGTACGTCCAGACACACGGCCGGCCGGCATCACTCGGGAGGAGCTGGCCCTCGTGCATCGAGATGCTCGCTCCGGCCGGGCTCTGCCAGACTCCGGTCAGTTCGCAGTGGGTGCCCGTGGCTTGCCGCCGCGGCGCTGAGAGTTTGACGATCCTGCGTGCCCGTTTCTCGGCTACGGGAAATCTCTTCTTCACGATGACGCTCCTGTCCGTTCCCGGTAGGTGCTTTCGGGAACATCAGTGATGAACATGTGTCCGGGGGCGTGGCTGATGGCGAAGGCGGGCCTTGATGCCATCACTGCGCTCTGCGGCGTCACGCCGCAGGCCCAGAAAACCGGCACTTCTCCCGGCCGGATCTCCACCGCGTCGCCGAAGTCGGGGAGGTTGATGTCGGCAATGCCGAGGTCCCCGGGCGTCCCGACGTGAACCGGGCTGCCGTGAACCTTAGGTACTTCCGACGTCACCCTGATGGCCGTTTGGACCAGTTCGGGCGGCATCGGGCGCATGGAGACCACCATCGGCCCGTGGATTCGGCCGGCAGGGGTGCACTCGATGTTCGTGCGGTACATGGGGACGTTGCGGCCGGTTTCGGTGTGCCGGAGCGGGACGCCCGCGCTGGCAAGCGCGGCTTCGAAGGTGAAACTGCAGCCGATGAGGACGCCTACCATGTCATCACGCCAGACCGATGCGACGTCCGTGACTTCGCCGGCAAGTTCGCCGTCCACCCACACCCGGTAGGCCGGGATGTCAGTGCGGATGTCCGACCCCGCGGCGAGGGCGCTCTGGTACTGTCCCGCCGGGATTACGTCGATGACGGGGCAGGCTTTGGGGTTGAGCCGGCAGAATTCGATGAATTCGTCGGCGTAGTCCGCCGTCACCGCTATCAGGTTTGCCTGGGTGTAGCCGTCGCTCCACCCGGAGGTGGGGGTGACCAGGCCGCTGCGGAACTTCAGGCGCGCATCGGAGGGTGCCAGGTGTGCGTTGGCCTGGTTCATCGGGCCTCCACCAGCTCATTTACAGCCGGCTCATTTTCCACCAGCTCAGTTGAAGGCTGCAGGTACTCCTGGTCCTCGGCAACGTCGGAGTCCCGGCCCAGGGCCAGGCCCACCAGGGTCAGGAGGCAGGCAACGCTGAGGTAGATGGCAACCGGGACCCAGCTGTTGAAGGTGCTCAGCAGGAGGGTGAACATGAACGGTGCGATTGCGCCACCGACGATTCCGGCGAAGGTGTAGGCCAGCGAACTGCCGGTGGAGCGGAGCCGCGGCGAGAACTGTTCAACAACGAACGCGGCCTGGGGTCCGTACATAAACGAGTGGCAGAGCAGGCCCAGCACCGTTCCCACGATCAGCATGACCGGGGATCGACCTTCGAGGACGATGAAGAACAGGTACCCCCAGACGGCGGCGGCCACTGCGGCGATTGCGTAGACCAGCCGGCGGTTGATGTGGTCGGAGATGGCCCCGGCGAGCGGCATGGTGAAAATCTGGAGTGCCGAACCGATCAGGACGGCCACCAGCACTTGGCCGCGGTCGAAGCCAAGTTTCTGAATGCCGTAGGTGAGCATGAAGACGGTGCACAAAGCGTAGAGGACGTCCGGGCCGATGCGGCTGAGCATGGCTGCGATGAGGGGGCGGCGCTGGGTTGCCAGGACTTCGCGGATGGGGGACTTGGGCTTGTCTCCTTTGGCTTCCATGGCCTTGAAGATGGGGGTGTCTTCAAGCTTGAGCCGGATCCAGAGCCCGAAGGCCACCAACAGGGCCGAGATCAGGAAGGCAATTCGCCAGCCGAAGTTCAGGAAATCCTCTTCGGACAGGGCCATGGTCAGGACGGCAAGCACGCCGTTGGCCATCAGGTTACCGGCGGGCGGGCCGATCTGCGCGGCGGATGCCCAGAAGCCGCGACGGTTCGGGTCACCGAATTCACTGGAGAGCAGCACTGCCCCGCCCCACTCGCCGCCGACGCCAACACCCTGCGCGAAGCGAAGGAAGACCAGGATGGCGGGGGCCATGATGCCGATGTTGCCGTACGTGGGCAGCAGGCCGATGAGGAACGTGGCGGCGCCGATCAGCATGAGCGTGATGACCAGGATCTTCTTGCGGCCGATCTCGTCGCCGAGCCGGCCGAAGATGATGCCGCCGACGGGCCGGGAAATGTAGCCCACGGCGTAGGTGGAGAAGGCCAACAGGGTGCCCGTGACAGGGTCCGAGGCCGGGAAGAAGATCAGCGGGAAAACGATCGCGGCCGCGGCGGAGTAGACAGCGAAGTCATAGAACTCCAGTGCGGTTCCGGTCAGGCTGGCCGCGAATGCCTTGTACATGCCCTTGCGCCCTACAAAGGGCTTCGGGTCAGCGGGGGCCGTTACGGATGAAGCGGCCATGTGTACCTCCATGAAGAGTGTGGATGTCAGCCAAGTGCGGGCGGCTGGTGTTGGTGCGCCTTGTCGGTCCGGGCCTGCGGCGATGCGGGTCGGGACATTCGGGTGCGTGTGCGGCTACCGTGATGGGCTGCGGAAGTCGGGACTGCGTTCAATAAATGGATCAATTGTTGGATTGTTGAACAATCCGAATTGTTGAACAATTTACGCGACGCAGGTCACATCGTCAAGGGGTTGAGGGTGATGCGGTCGTCGCGGCAGCCACCGGGTATAGCCGGATTTAAGGCGCCGAAGCGCTGCCTCAAGGCCTCAGGCCGCGTTCTCAGGGCACCGCGGCAGTGCTGGTTTCAGGGCAGCACGAACGACGACGGCGGGACAACCCGCCGTCGTCGTCTTATTTTTTGTGGTTCTGGGTTCTTGAGGTTCTGGTTTCTTGAGCTGGGAGTGTCTACCCCGGAGGCGGAAGGGCGCCATAGCTATGGGGCATCGAATGAGGATTGGTCGGCCGGTCCTCGTCGGAGGATGCGGGCTCCCTGGTGTCGTAACTGCGCGCCGTCTTTAGGTTCCGCGATCGCTTGTACAGACCCACGGCGACCAAACCGAGGCCAGCGGCTAGAAGCGCGAGTCCCAGCACGAACACTGCCGCCGCACCCTGTCCGGCGCTGCCCGAGAGCACGTCAACCAGTGGCATCGGTAGCGTGAACAACGTGGCCACCAGCAATATCGAGCCCGCTGCGATTTGCCATGTTCCTTTGGACTGCATGGTTCCCCCTCCATGTTTCGCGTGTCAGCCTTGCGGCCCAGTAAACCCGAAGGGTGCGTTTTTAGATAGGGCCGCCTCCGGGTGCTGGGCCCGAGAAAGTCGCGGGCACCAGGCGCCGGGCCCGGCCTATCATGGGGATCACGGGACGAAATGTAAGCGGGGGCCGCTTGGCATGACCAGCGAACGCGAACGCAGTGACGCGCCAACGGGTGGCGTTGCGCTGGTGACCGGCGCGAGCCGCGGTGTCGGCCGGGGCATCGCGCTTGCCCTTCAGGCCGCGGGGTTCCGGGTTTATGGCACGGGCCGGTCGATCGAGCAGGCGGACCTCCCGCGGGAGATCGTGCGCCTGCGCTGCGACCATCTCAACGATGACGAGACCGCGCACGTGTTCGACACGATCCGGACCGAGGGCGGCCGCCTCGACCTGCTGGTCAATTGCGCCTGGGGCGGGTACGAGAAGATGGTCGAAGGCGGCGCGTTCACGTGGCCGGCACCGTTCTGGGAGCAGGCGCCGCATCGCTGGACCGGCATGATGGACGCCGGCGTCCGCGCCGCATTTGTGTGTTCGGCGCACGCGGCGCGCATGATGATGCGGCGGCACCGCGGCCTGATCGTCAACATCAGCTTCTGGGCCGCGCAGCGCCACCTCGGCAACACGATCTACGGCATCGCCAAAGCGACGACGGACAAGATGACCTCCGACATGGCCGTCGAGCTCAGACCGTTCGACATTCCGGTCATCTCGCTCTACCCCGGACTGGTCCGCACCGAGGCGGTCCTGGCCGCGGCGGAAAGCGGTGCATTCGATCTCTCGACCAGCGAAAGCCCTGAGTTCATCGGCCGGGTGATCAATGCGCTGTTCCATGATCCGGACCTGATGACGCGGACCGGCCAGGTGCTCATCGCCGCTGCGGTGGCGAAGGAGTTCGGCGTCCTGGACATCGACGGAAATTCGCCGCCGGCGCTGACGCTTGCGGATATCTAGGACGCCGAGGCGGACGACGGCGGGACGTGCCGCCGTCGGGTTTCCCGGGCGCCGCATGGGCCTCGGGCTGTTGGCCGGAAACCCGTGCCCGGGTGCGATCCCAGTGCAGAGGGGGCGTCTTTCATTGGGTGAGCCTTTCATTGGATGAGGAGCGGCCGCATGATAGGCGCATGACCCCCATCGCATCAGCCGACGAATCCGCCGTTGCGAAAGCCCACCGCGAGCTCGAAGCGGCCGGCGTCCGCACCGTGATCGGCACGGTGGTGAATGCTTCGGGCATCACCCTGGCCAAGAGCGTTCCGCTGGCGCGGCTCAAGATCTTCCACGAATCCGGGATGGGCGCCGCCCCCGTCTGGCACGTCTTCACCATCGACGGCGGGATAGCGTTCACGGACAGCATCACCACCGTCGGCGATATGCGCCTGAAGATCGACATCGCGGGACTTCGTGTCCTGCCCGGCGGCCGCGCATGGGCACCGGCCCGCCTTTTCGAACAGGATGGAGCCGCCTCTCCGGCCTGTGCCCGCGGTTGCCTGGCCGACATCGAGGGCAGCCTGGTCGAGGCCGGGTACCAGGCGCTCGTGGGCCACGAACTTGAATTCTTTCTCGTCGCCCCGGATGGTTCAGCGCTGGAAACCGCGCCCTGGGTTCCGTACGGGGCAATGGGCCTTCTGGACCGATCGGAATTCCTCGATGACCTGCTGTCAGCGCTGAACCAGGCCGGGCTTCCCCTGGAGCAGCTTCACGCCGAGTACGGCAGGAACCAGTTCGAGTTTTCCCTTCCCCCGGCCCCGCCGGTCCAGGCCGCGGACACGGTGGTCCTTGCCAGGATTATCGTGGGCATCGTCGCCAGGGCCCACGGCATGATGGCCTCGTTCTCGCCGTCGCCCTTTCCCGGCAGCGTTGGGAACGGCGCCCACCAGCACTTTTCGCTTCGAAAGAACGGAGTGCCGCTGTTCTCCGGCGGCAGCGGACCGCGCGGCATCTCCGCCGAGGGAGGCGCTGCCATTGGCGGAATCATCGCAGGGCTCCCGGATGTCCAGGGCTTCCTCACGGGGTCAGTTTTGTCCGGAAGCCGGTTGGCGCCCGGCACGTGGTCGGGTGCCTACTTGTGCTGGGGCCTGGAAAACCGGGAAGCCTCGGTGCGCTTCCTGCGCGAGGGCCAGGGCAATCCGCACGGAGCCAACGTCGAGGTGAAAATCGTCGACCCGTCGTCGAACGTCTATTTGGCCTCGGCGGCCATCCTTGCCCTCGCCCTTGACGGTATCCGCGGCGGACGCCGGCTTCCGGAGGAGATCCCCGGTGACCCCGGGCGGCTTTCGGACGAGGAACGGCAGCAGGCAAACGTCCGAAAGCTCTCAGACTCCCCCGCCGCCATCATCGACACCCTAGACAACTCAGGCCTTGCCCGCAGGCTTCTCGGAGACGCCGTCATCGACGCCACGGTGGCCGTCCGGCGCTACGAACAGCGCATCGCAGCCGAACTCACTCCGGACGAGCTCGCCGAACGCTTTCGACTTGCCTGGTCGATCTGATGGCGGGCGGTGACTTCCCGGACTTCGTCGAACACGTCAGCCTTGTCGATCACCACGTGCATGGCGCGTTTCACGCCGACGGTGATGAGGCACGCTTTCAGAACTCGCTGAACGAAGGGAACACCGAACCGCTGGCCAACCCCGGAGACGCCTACAACACACAAATCGGGCTCGCCATCCGGCGCTGGTGCAGCGGCATTCTTGATCTGCCCCGGCACGCCTCACCGGCGGAATACTGGAGCCGTCGCGCCGAGCTTGGAGAACTCGAGGTCAGCCGGCGCATGACCCGCGCTGCCGGGGTAAGCGACTGGCTGATCGACACAGGACTGGACGCCGCTGACTATCTCGGCATGGCCGGCATGGCTGAGGTCTCCGGCGGGCGAACCCACGAGATCGTTCGGCTGGAACTGCTCGCCGAGTCGCTGATCCGGGAGATTGCCAACCCGGCAGACTATGTCGACGAGTTCGGCCAGCGGCTCCACGACCTCACCCGCAGCGCCGTGGGCGTCAAAACCGTTCTCGCCTACCGCGCAGGATTCGACCAGGACCTCAGCCGGCGCACACCGGCGGCGGTCACTGAGGCAGCCCGCCGCTGGCAGCAGAACCCGCGCGCTGGCACCAAGGCGAGGCTCACCGACGTGACCCTCATTGCCCACGGGATCCATGCGGCCGTGTCGATGAAGCTTCCCGTGCAGTTCCATGTCGGATTCGGCGACCGAGACCTGGACCTCCACAAGACCAATCCCCTGTACCTGTTGGATTTTCTGCGGTCCGCCGAAGTCCGGGACGCACCCATCATGCTGCTCCACTGCTATCCGTTCGAGCGCGAAGCCGGCTACCTTGCCCACGCCTTCGAAAACGTCTACATCGACGTGGGCCTCGCCGTGAACTACACCGGGTCACGGAGCCGGGATCTGGTGGCCCGCTCCTTCGAGCTGGCGCCCTTCACGAGGATCCTGTACTCCTCCGACGCCCTCGGCCCGGCCGAACTTCACTACCTCGGGGCGAGGCTGTGGCGCAACGCAATCGCCAAGGTGGTGGGCGGATGGATCGCCGACGACGACTGTTCGGAGGCGGACGCCCGCAGGATCGTGCAACTGGTCGCGCGCGAGAACGCCCGCCGCGTGTATGCGCTCCCCTGAGCGGGCGCCGCCCTGTGTCTAGCTTGGCTAGCCGTTGAATTCGGCCGGGTGCGGGCCCGTGCGGCCGTCCCGTTCGAGGCTGTCGATGACTGCCAGCTCGTTCGCTGACAGGTCGAAGCCGAACACGTCCAGGTTTTCGCTGATCCGCGACGGCGTGACCGACTTGGGAATGATGATCCGTCCCTGCTGCAGGTGCCAGCGCAGGATCACCTGCGCCGAGCTCCGGCCGTACCGGGACGCGATATCAAGAATGGCCGGATCCTCGAGGAGGGCTCCCTGGGCCAGCGGGCTCCAGGCCTCGGTGGCGATTCCGTAGGCGGTATTGAAGGCACCGATATCCCGCTGCTGCAGGGCCGGGTGCAGCTCCACCTGGTTGACCGCCGGCACCGTACCGCCGAGGTCGATGAGCGTCTGCAGGTGTTCGGGCAGGAAATTGGAAACGCCGATCGCCCGGACCCGGCCGTCGGCCAGCAGCTTCTCCAGGGCCAGCCAGGAGTCCGCGTATTTGCCCAGCCCGGGAGCGGGCCAGTGGATCAGGTAGAGGTCAAGGTAGTCCAGGCCGAGCTTGTCCAGGCTGGACTCGTAGGCCGCGAGGGTGGCGTCGTAGCCGAGGTCTTCGATCCAGAGCTTGGAGGTGATGAACAATTCGTCGCGGGCAATCCCGGATTCCGCCAGCGCACGTCCGGTGCCTGCCTCGTTGCCGTAGATCGCGGCGGTGTCGATGCTCCGGTAGCCGGCGGCGAGAGCGGCGCTGACCGCGGCGGTGGTGTCGTCGTCGGGCACCTGGAAGACGCCGAAACCGATCTGCGGCATCTGGACCCCGTTATTGAGCGTGACGGTGGGAATGGCGGTCATGGTTTCTCCTGAAGTCAGATTGGGTAGCGGGAGGTCGGTGGCCAGCCGAAGAAGTAGGGCGCGTACGCTAGTAATTGCAGGCGCTGTGTTTATTGTTGCACAAAGATATATAGMGCGCAAGCAACTACTTTCGACCACGGGCCGCCGTTCAGCTCCGCTATTCAGCCCAGTCGGCGTCGTCGTAGGGGCGCCCCCGGAAGTGGACGCGGAGGTACTCCTCCACCACGGCCGCCCCCAGCTCCCCGGTCTCCGGCGCCACCACCCGGCCGTCGATGCGGCGGACCATGCGCTGGACAAATCGTTCCAGGCCAGGGTCGTCTCCGAGCCGGAAGAACGTGGCCTGCGTGCCGGCCCGTCCCAGGCGGTCCAGTTCGGCCACCGTGACGCGGATGGTCTCCGGGTCCGGCGGATAGCAGAACCAGGACTCGCCGTCGGCCAGCAGGTGGGCGGTGGGTTCGCCGTCAGTCACCACCAGGAGGACGGGCTGCATGGACGGGTGCTGGCGGAAGAAGCGGCTGGCCAGCAGCAGTCCGTGGTGCAGGTTGGTGCCCTGCTCCCGCAGGGCCGGCAGGGCCGTGAGCTCGCCGATGTCCATGGTCTGCGCGTAGCGGCCGAACGTGATCAGCTGCAGCCGGTCGCCGCGGAACCGGGTGGAGACGAGGTGGTGCAGGGCTAGCGCGGTGCGTTTCATGGGCACCCAGCGTCCCTCGGCGGCCATCGAGAAGGACACGTCGGCCAGCAGGACGACGGCGGCCTGCGTGCGCGCCTCCGTCTCCGTCACCTCGATGTCCTCCACGGCCAAGCGCAGTCCGCGGCCCGGATCACCGCCGTCGGCGATAGTGCGGCGGATCGCGTTGGTCATGGTCCGGGTGACGTCCCACGGCTCGGCGTCGCCGAACTCCCACTGGCGGCTGGAACCGGTCTGCTCCCCAGCCGCCCCAGCAACGCGCGTGTCCCGGCGCCCCTGCCGGCCGGAGAGTTGCTTGGCGGTGTCCCGCAGCAGCGACCTGCCCAGCCGCCGCATGGCCTGGGGCGACAACCGGAGATCCCCGTCCGCCCCGCGCCGGAGGTAGCCGCCGTCCTGCATTGCCCGCTCGATCTCCGCGAGGGTGCGGGCCGTCACGGTGGCGTTCTGTCCCAGCTGGCGGGCCAGTGCGTCCAGGTCCAGGTCGTCGAGGCTTGAGCCGCTGTAGGACTGGGAGAGCTGTTCGGCCAGTTCGTCGAGTTCGGCGATGTCCTGGAGTACCCCGGTGCCGTCGCCGAGCCCGAGTCCCTCCTCACCGTCGAAGCGTTCGGAGCCGGTCCAGTCCTCACCGGGGCGCAGGGCGCGCAGGCTGTCGTCGAGCTGGTCGAGCTCGGCCATGAGGTCGGGCGAGCCGAATGCCTGGGCGGAGAGCCGCATCAGTTCGTCGCGCTGCTCGGCGGACATGGAGCGCAGGAGCCGTTGGGCGGCGGCGGCGCGCTGAGCGAGCGCGTCCACGAGCTCCTCGACGGATTGTGGATTCTCCGGAAAGAAGTGGCCGTGCCGGGCCATGAAACCCTGGAAGTCCGCGTCCGTGTCCTCGCCGCGCCGGTGTTTGCCGAGGAGCTCGTTGAGGTCGTGCAGCATTTCGCTCACGGCCGCGCGGTCCTCATCGGTGGCTCTCTCGAGTGCTTCCTTCATGCCGGCGAACCGCTGGTCAAGGAGTTCGCGGCCCAGCAGATCCTTGATCCGCTCGTAGGCCTCGCGCGCGGTGCTGGACTGCCAGTCATAGGAGGCGAGTTCGTTGACCGCTGCCGCCGTGGAGCGGGGCAGGTTCTGCAGCTGCATCTCCCGGATGGCGCGATCAGTATTGTCCATCATGGCGTCGCGGGCGAGCTGTTTGCGTTCCTCCAGGACGGCCGTGTCGAGCAGTTTCTGGACTTCGCTGAGGGTGCCGTCCAGCCGGTGGCGGCTGAGGAGTTCATTCCGGCGCTGCTGGACGCGGCTGGCGAGGTCGTCGAGGCCCTCCCGGCTACGGCCTCCGCGCCGGAGGAATTCCTGCAGGGCGTGCCGGGGCGAGTAGCCGGCCATGACGTCCTCGGCCACGGCGTCGAGCGCCTCCGCCAGGTCCACCGGCGGGGCGAGCGGATCCGGTCCTCCGGCGTACCGGCCATACCTTGACCGGTTGTGAGCGCTCATGGGCCCTCCCGTCCCTAACTTTGGACTGCTAGCCGTAGATCGTTTCTTCGTCGTCGGAATCCTTGGAGATCCGCCGGGCGAGGTAGAGACCTTCCAGCGCAAGTTCGACGGCGGCGGCGCGCTGCCCGTCGTTATTCGCGCCCAGGCGCTCACTGACTTCCTCGTACAGGCGGGAGCCGTTGAGGTTCGGAAGGTTGTGGAGGAACTCCCGCGCCGTGACCAGTTCCCCGGTGGTCACCGTGGTGTGGCCGTCGAGAGCGGCCACCAGCGGACCCATGTCGAGTCCGTGAAAGTGCGCCCGCACGGCTTCTGCGGTTGCTGTGCGCAGGAGGTGGTCCAGGACGGCCTGTTCCCGCCCTTCCTCACCCGACTCGAACTCAATCTTCCCCGAGAGGACGTCCACTGCGGCCTCCAGGTCAACGATCCTGGCGACGGCTTCCTCCTCGCCGCGCACGCTGGCCCGGCGCAGGGCCGCCGCGGCGACGGTTTCCGCACCTGCGATGCCGAACCGCGCGGAAACCCCGGAGGTCTGGTTGACCGCGGGAGACTGCCGCAGCGCCCGGGTGTAGCGGGCCAGGATCTCGAGGATGACGGGCGGGACGCTGGCCACCAGCTGCCCCTCCTGGCGGATGACGGCGACCTCGTCGTCGAGCTCTATCGGGTAGTGGGTGCGGATTTCGGCACCGAAGCGGTCCCGCAGGGGCGTGATGATCCGGCCGCGGTTGGTGTAGTCCTCCGGGTTGGCGGACGCGACCACCAGTACGTCCAGCGGCAGCCGCAGCACGTAGCCGCGGATCTGGATGTCGCGTTCCTCCATCACGTTGAGCATCGAGACCTGGATCCGCTCGGCGAGGTCGGGGAGCTCGTTAATGGCGATGATCCCACGGTTGGAGCGCGGGACCAGGCCGTAGTGGATGGTTTCCGGGTCCCCGAGGCGGCGGCCCTCGGCCACACGCATCGGGTCGACGTCGCCGATCAGGTCCGCGACGGAGGTGTCCGGCGTCGCGAGCTTTTCGACGTAGCGTTCCGAGCGGTGGCGCCACGCCACCCGGAGCCGGTCCCCCTCGGTGAGGACGCGGGCGCGGGAGTGTTCCGTGATCGGTTCGTACGGGTGTTCGTTCAGTTCCGATTCCTCGATCACCGGCGACCACTCGTCCAGCAGCCCGGCCAGGGTGCGCAGGAGCCGCGTCTTGCCCTGTCCCCGCTCGCCGAGCAGGACGATGTCGTGCCCGGCGATGAGGGCACGTTCAAGCTGGGGAAGGACGGTCCGGCTGAACCCGAACAGACCGGGCCACGGATCGCGGCCCGCGGCGAGCGCGGCGAGCAGGTTGTCGCGGATTTCGCGGCGCAGGTCTTTGTGAACGTGGCCGGCGGCACGCAATTCACCAACAGTGAAGATATCGGGGCGATCACTCACTCCTCTACGGTAGTCCTCGACTGTGCGGGGAATCGAGGGATTTTGCGGATTCCTGCGCAAGGTCCTGCGGAGACCCCTACCGCTACGCGGCTGCCCCACCCCTCGCAAGCTCGGGCGGGGACCCCTGCCGCTACGCTTAGACCTGATGACTGCTGCAACGCCGCCGGCACCATCGGCGCCACCATCCGGACCGCCGTCGGGACCCTCATCGGAGCCTCGGGGCACGATCCTCCTTCTGGTGCGCCACGGGGAGACGCCGACTACCGGCAAGGTCCTGCCGGGGCGGGCCCCGGGACTGCATCTTTCCGACTTGGGCCGGGCCCAGGCTGAACGGGTCGCCGAGCGTCTCGCCGGTTTGTCCGTCGATGCCATCTATTCCTCGCCGCTCGAGCGCGCTATGGAAACGGCGGAGCCCACAGCAGCCCGCGCGGGACTTGAAGTGAAGCAGGACGCCGGCCTGCTCGAATGCGACTTCGGCGAGTGGACCGGCGCCTCCCYCGCCGAACTGGCGGGTCTCCCGCAGTGGCAGACCGTGCAGCACAGCCCCTCCTCCTTCCGCTTCCCGAACGGCGAGAGCTTCASCCAGATGCAGGCGCGRATCGTCGGAGCCCTCGAGGCCCTGTGCGCWGCCCACGCCGGCGGCGTCGTGGTGTGCTTCTCCCACGCCGACCCCATCAAGGCCGCSGTCGCCCACGCCCTGGGCACGCACCTGGACCTCTTCCAGCGGRTCGTCATCAGCCCGGGGTCGGTGTCGGCTATTTCTTTTGTGGAGGGYCAGGCACCCGCCGTGCTCATGGTGAATTCGACGTCGGAACCCCTCAGCGGGCTGAGGGGGCCGTGATGAARCTGGGGCTGACGGTRAATCGGGGCAGACGGTGTCCGGCCGGGAGCTGACGCTGCTGGCCGAGGGCAGCGTCGAGCTGCTCGGACGCCTCCCGCGCAGCAGCAACGAGACATTCCTCGTSCAGGTTTCCTGCGGTGAAGACTCCGCTTGGGCKGTCTACAAGCCGGAGGCCGGGGAACAGCCGCTGTCCGATTTCGAGCCGGGGCTGTACCGGCGGGAGCGCGCGGCCTACCTGCTCAGCGAGTCCCTGGCATGGGGACTCGTGCCGCCGACGGTGATCCGGGAGGAAGCCCCGTTGGGGATCGGTTCGCTGCAATGGTTCATCGAGTGCGACTTCCGTGAGCACTACTTCACCCTGTACGCCGACGCCCCCGAGACCCACCGCGACCTGGCGCAGATCGCACTGTTCGACTACGTCGCCAATAACACCGACCGCAAGAGCGGGCACGTGCTGCGCGGTGACAACGGGCGGGTGTGGGGCATCGACCACGGGCTGTGTTTCTCGGCTGGTTTCAAACTGCGCACGGTGATCTGGGACTTCGCGGGCGAACCCATCCCGGATGCYYTGCTCGAGGACATTGCCCCGCTCGCGGAGGCGGTACCTCCCGAGTTGATTGAACTTCTCGACGACGGGGAGGTCACCGCCCTGCAGCAYCGYGTTCAGCGCCTGCTGCGCACCCGGGWGYTGCCGGTGGACCGCACCGGCATGCGTTACCCGTGGCCGCTGGTTTAGACAATCTCCCGTGGGCTGCCCCTGCCCTACGGCCGGGTCAGCTCGCCGATCTTTCGTTCCAGGGCGGCGCGTTCGGCCGCGTTGGTGCACAGCGCGACGGCCTGTTGCAGGGCGGACTGCGCCTCMCCGCGGCGGCCGAGYCGGGTCAATAACTCGCCCCTGACGGCCGGCAGCAGRTGCGAGCCGTTRAGTTCGCCCCGGGATGCGATCGCGTCGACCAGTTCCAGCCCGGCGCCCGGGCCCGATGCCATGGCCACCGCCACCGCGCGGTTCAGTTCGACCACCGGCGACGGCGCCAGCCGCCCCAGGGCCTCATAGAGGATGACRATCCGCTGCCAGTCCGTTTCCGCGACGGAGGGGGCCACCGCGTGGCATTCGGCGATGGAGGCCTGCAGCCCGTAGGCGCCGAGCCCGCGGCCGGYCCCCGCGGCCTTCGCCAGCGCGGCRCGGCCKCGCCGGATCGCCGACTGGTCCCACAACCGTCGGTCCTGGTCCTCCAGAAGGACCGGGCGGCCGGAGGTATCGAGCCTCGCGGGGAAGCGYGCGGCCGTCAGTTCCATCAGKGCAAGCAGGCCGAACACCTCKGGTTCGGGCGCCAGCCGCGTGAGCACCCGGGCCAGGCGGCGCGCTTCGCCTGCCAAGTCCGTGCGCATCCAGGATTCACCGCCGGACGCGAAGGAACCCTCCGTGAAGATCAGGTACGCGACTTGGAGCACCGAGCCAAGCCGTTCGGGGAGTTCGTGCGTTTCCGGCACGGCAAAGGGAACGTGGGCGGCGGCCAACGTCTTCTTGGCCCGGGTGATGCGTGCCTGGATGGTCGGCACCGGAACCAGGAACGCCTTTGCGATCTCGTCGGTGCCCATGCCGCCCACCACGCGCAGGGTCAACGCGATCCGCGCTTCCCTGGACAAGACGGGATGGCAGGAGATGAACATCAGGGCCAGCACGTCGTCGTCGATCGCGTCGGGGTTGAACAGCGAATCCGCGCCCGGTTCCGCCTCCGAAAGGTCCCGGGCCAGCAGGGCGTATTTTTCGTCSCGSGCGGCACGCCGCCGGAAGGTRTCCACCGCCCGGCGCCTGCCGGTGGTCAGCAGCCAGCCCACCGGTTCCGCGGGAATCCCATTCACCGACCACGACACGAGGGCCTCGGCGAGCGCCTCCTGCGCCAGGTCTTCGGCCAACGGGAAATCGCCGGTGTAACGGGCAAGGGCGCCGACGATGCGGGCGGACTCCATGCGCCACACCGCTTCGACGGCGGCCCTTGCCGCGTTGCTGCTCACTGCTGTTTTGGGCTGGGCWGTCCGGRTTGGCTGGTTCAGACCTGGCCGGTCTGCTCGCGCCAGGCGCGTTCCTTCTGGATCCATTCATTGTCCTGCGGGAACTCGTCGATGGAGGGTACCCGGCGGATCTCGGTCTTGGTGCCCGCCGTCATGGGGGCCCGTTTGGCCCACTCGATGGCTTCCTGCTTAGAWGCGACGTCGAGGATGTAGTAGCCGCCGAACAGCTCCTTGGTCTCGCCGTAGGGGCCGTCAGTGACCACCGGGGTGTCGCCGGTAAAGTCCACCACGACGCCCTCCTTGGGATCATCCAGGCCCTCGGCCGCCAACAGGACGCCGGAGCGGATCAATTCGTCATTGAATTTGCCCATGATCTCAAGCATTTCGTTGAAGTCGGCCTTCTCGAAGTTGGCGTACGACTCATCGGTGCCGCGCATGATCAACATGTACTTTGCCATTTCAATCTCCTAGGTTGTGGAAAGTCGCCCTCCGACCTTCTCACCCACAGGTCGAACAGCGCGAGGGAAAATCGACACGGTCCCGAAAATTCATTTGGCGCGGCCTATGGCAGCTCRCGGCTTGCCCGCGGCATCCATGTTGCGGCCAATTGTCATGGGCCGGTCCCCTGCCCAACACCACGACGACGGCGGGACTTCCCGCCGTCGTCGTGATCCTGGACCACCTTCCGGGCGCTACAGCCGTCCTAAGTCCCGGCCCCGCGGGAAACCAGTTCTCGGAGTTGGGCAACTGCGTCGGGGACCTCAGCTCCGTGCGAGAACAGCATCCTTCTCGGCGCCAGTTCGCTGAGCTTCCGCAGCGAGAGCTCAGCCTGCGCCGCATCCGCAGTGAAAGGTGCGGGCGGCCGCGCCACTACGCCTGCCATCGCGCCCACSGYGTCCCCRACGAACAGCACCCCCTCGTCCTCSYGCAGCAGGCMGATATGRCCCTTCGTGTGCCCGGGYGTCTCGATGACCCGAAGTCCCCGGACATTGTCCCCCTCCGAAAGTGGCCGCAGCGGGACAGCCGAGGAGATCGCCTGGGCCTCAGGCGCGCCGGCCCAGACGTCGGCTCCCGGGGTCCTCGATGTGACCTCATCCARTCCGCCGACATGGTCTGGGTGTGAATGGGTAAGGACGACGTCGGTGATATCGGACCATTGGGCGCCGACTCGCTGCAGTGCCAGTTCGATCTCCGCGGCGCTTCCCTTCAGCCCGGCGTCRATCAAGAYCAGCCCGGTGGAGACCCCGACGAGAAAGCAGCGCASGTCCAAAGTGAGCTCGTCCGGCCCGGCAATTCCTGCAGGCAGATGAATTTGCTGAACAACTGGTTCCACAAATGACCSGACGTTAGCCATGTTCATCCTCCCGAAGGTGACTCAGTCCCCTCAATATCGGCATAGCACGCACAAACGTCAAGGCTTTGGGTGAACCGTCACCCGCCRGCGGCAGGCCGAACGCYACGCCTGCRTCGYGATTTYWTGGGCCGYACKTCSCGACACGGGCMCTGTCCAGCAGGAARGGCAGCACTTTCGTAGACTCAATGGAGATCCGACGTGTCTCCYCACTTGAGACATGCCCGCCACAGGAAGAGYCATCGATGAAGATTATCGTCCTAGTAAAGGAGGTCCCCGACACTTACGGGGACCGAAAACTGAACCTTGAAACAGGCCTCGCCGATCGCGAAGCCAGCGAGACGGTCATTGATGAGATCGGCGAGCGGGCCTTGGAGCTGGCMCTGACCYACGCCGACGCGAACGMGGGCACYGAGGTCGCCATGCTCTCCCTCGCCCCCGAGGGTGCCACGGCGACGATACGCAAGGGGCTCGCGATGGGSGCGGGAAGYGCCACCCACATCTGTGACGAGGCGCTGCGGGGCGCGGATCTTGGACTGACCGCCGAGACCCTCGCAGCAGCGATCCGTCGCGCTGGGTTCGATCTTGTGATCACCGGCAACGTCTCCACCGATGGATCCGGCGGCATGATTCCCGCGATGCTTGCCGAACTGCTCGACGTGCCGCACGCTACCGGCCTCAGCTCAGTAGAAATCAGCGAMGGCGCCGTGTCCGGCTCCAGGCCCGTGGAATCCGGCCTGCAGACGGTRTCAGCGAACCTGCCCGCGGTAATTTCCATTACCGAGGCCCTTCCCGGGCCGCGCTTCCCGAACTTCAAAGGCATCATGGCCGCGAAGAAGAAGCCCCTTGAGGTGCTTACCCTTGCTGACCTGGGGATCACGGCCGACGATCCGGACGCGGCGCGTTCGATCATGCTGAGCGTTGCAGAGAAGCCTCCGCGCGCGGCGGGCGTAAAGATCATTGATGAGGGTGATGCTGGCGAGAAGCTCGCCGACTTCCTTATCGAAAACCGACTGGCGTAAGGCGCAACGACATGACTGAATACCCTCGTGACGCGATCCTCGTCGTCGTCGAAACCATGGCTTCCGGTGAACTCGAGAAGGCTGCGGCCGGACTCTTCGGCGCTGCCGCTGCAGTGGGCACTCCCATTGCCTTGGTGCTTGCCTCACCCGGCACCGGGGGCGCCGCCGCCGCGGAGGCCGCTGCCCTGGGTGCCGCGCACGCACTGGTGGCGGAGACTCCGGACCCGGGCGCGCTCGGTGTGCCGGCCGTTGACGCGCTGGCCACCGCTGTGGGGCAGGTGCAGCCGGATGCGATCCTGATTTCGCATTCGCTGAATGGACGCGACCTTGCCGGCCGATACGCTGCACGTTCGCGTGTGGCGATTTCTGTCGACGCGATCGGTGTGTCACGTGATGACGCGGGCGTGCTGGCACACCACTCCGTTTACGGCGGTGCCTACAACGTGACGTCAACGGCCACGTTTGGGGCGCCGGTAATTACGGTTCGCCAGGGCTCCATCGAGGCGCGCGCCACGGCTCAGCCGCAGGCATCCGAAACCCTGGACGTGACCCCGTCCGACAAGCCGGCCGCACGGATCGACTCGTTAGAGGAGGCAGTTGCCGCCACTGCGCGGCCGGAGCTGCGCGGTGCCGCGAAGGTTGTTGCAGGTGGGCGCGGACTCGGGTCGGAGGAACAGTTCGCCCTGGTCGGCCGGCTCGCCGATACCCTCGGCGCTGCCGTTGGCGCCTCGCGCGCCGCGGTGGATGCCGGCTACATCCCCCAGTCGGCCCAGGTCGGCCAGACTGGGGTTTCCGTCTCGTCACAGTTGTACATTGCGCTGGGCATTTCCGGCGCGATTCAGCACCGGGCAGGCATGCAGACCGCGAAGACGATCGTCGCCATCAACAAGGATTCAGACGCGCCGATCTTCGAGATCGCCGACTTCGGCGTGGTCGGCGACCTCTTCGAGGTWGTGCCCCAGCTGATTAGCGCCCTTGAGGCTCGGAAGAAGTAGCGATGGCAACTCTGTCTCGGAATATYCGGCGGGGCCTGCCGCGCGTCGAAGGCGGTGACCCCTGGCCCCCAGCAGGCGAGGYACCCGCACGCATTGTCACRGCAGGAGCGGCTGCGGGATCGACCTCAGTTTCCGGGGTGGRACCGGTCACCGCCGGGCCGGCGGCCGCAGCGCCGCCCGCCCCYGCTGCTGCCMAGGAACCGGCCCAGGTGCCGGTGCCGAATGCAGCGTTGTCCGCTCCGGTCCCCGCAGTGAACGACGGCGGCGCGGCGGCGCGTCAGCTTCGGCGTGGCCTGCCGCGCGTGTCGGGTGGGGAGCCTTGGCCGCCAGCGGGSGAGGCTCCGGCATCGGTGCAGGTTGTGTCCGGCGCTCCCGCGGCTGTYGGGCCGCCCGCCGCAGTTACCACTCCCGCGCCGGTTCCGGCTGTAGAGGTTGCTGCAGCTACTGCTCCTGTTCAAGAAGTGCCAGCAACGACGTCAGCTGCTGCTGCGCCGGCCACCGCACCTGCCAAACTGGCGACGGGAACCACAGCGCTGCGCCGCGGACTCCCCCGGGTTCCCGGCGGTGAACCGTGGCCGCCAGCCGGACTTGCTCCGGCTTCCAGCGTGGTGGCGGCCGCTGCTGCTGCCGCTGTTCCGGCCGCTGCGGTTCAGGCTGAGCCCGAACCCATTGCCGAGGCCCATGACCCGGCTGCCAGCGTGGCGGAGACCGTTGCCGTGGTGGAGACCGTTGCCGAGACGGAGCCCCCGACGACGGCGACTGCGAGTTCATCAGCTGCCTCACCGGCGGTCACCGCCACCCCAGCAGCGGGAGCACCAACAGCCCCAGCACGGTCCGCCGCCCCGGCACCGGCAGCAAGGACTGCAAAGCCCGCCGTCGTCGACGAGCCCGTGAAGCCAAAGTCCGAGGCGAAACTTTACGGCTCGCGCACCCTGGGSCAGTGGATCAAGCTCGTGGTACTCCTCGCGCTCGGCGCGGTGGCCGCGGCAGCGATTCTTGTGCTCGCCGCGCGCGGTGTGACCACGCTGCCGGGTGTCCCGGAGTTCCTGGAAAAGTACCCCGGCGCGTATGACCTGCCCGATACGGTGGAGCCCGGCTTCCCGTGGTGGGCGCAGTGGGCACACTTCTTCAACATTTTCCTGATGGTGCTCATCATTCGCTCCGGCTAYCAGGTGCGCACCCAGCAGAARCCGCCCGCKTACTGGACGCCGAAGGGYGGYGGCAAGAAGRTCAGCATCAACCTGTGGCTGCACCAGTCGCTCGAYATYTTGTGGCTGGCCAACGGGCTCATCTACGTGGTGCTGCTGYTTGCCACCGGCCGCTGGATGCGAATCGTGCCGACCAGCTGGGAGGTSTTCCCGAACGCGGCCTCCGCGCTCCTGCAGTACATGACCCTCGACTGGCCCGTTGAGACCGGCTGGGTGAACTACAACAGCCTSCAGCARCTCATGTACTTCATCGTGGTGTTCATCGCGGCCCCGCTCGCGGCGATCACGGGTGCGCGCATGAGCGAGTTCTGGCCGAAGGACRCCAAGACGGTCAACAGGATCTACCCGGTGGAGGYSGCGCGMGCGATCCACTTCCCSACGATGCTGTTTTTCGTGCTGTTCATTCTCGTCCACGTGTTCCTGGTATTCGCGACCGGTGCGCTGCGCAACCTMAACCACATGTTCGGTGGAACTGACGAGGTGAACTGGGTCGGCTTCTGGCTCTTCGCGGCCGCAATCGCCGTCACGGCAGCCGGCTGGTACGCGGCCCGCCCGCTAGTGCTCGCACCAATCGCAAAGCTGTTCGGTCRGGTGAGCAGCCGCTAGCCCTCCACCRTCCACACAGGAGGATCCCGCCCCRCACGCCGCTCAGGCKCTCTGGCACGGGATCCTCMMSTGTCGGACCGGGACTKGCYGACCYTTAGGGAGCSGGGTCCGACACTGCCGAMATCTGGTCCTGCGGCTCGGYGGARGTACGGTTTGAATGGGCGATGAGGACCAGGGCCGCACCGATAAGTACGCCGTTTTTTGCCACGAACTCGCCGTCGGCGGTCAACAGCAAGGGATCCCCGTCKGTGAACATCAGCCCGGGTGCCATTGCGAAGGTGGCGAACGTGCCAGCAAGGTGCATGGACAATGCCACCAACGCGAGACGGAGCAGGACGCCGCTGATGAGCAAGCAGCCAATGGCCAGTTCGGCGGCTCCGAGTGTCACCAGGACGAGCTGGTCATGGCCAAATGGCAATGTCTGAGCGATGAGCCCCGCCACCGGAGACTTGCCGACAATCTTCAGCCCGCCGAACCAGACGAATACAAGCCCGAGCAGCACCCGCAAACCCGGCAAGGCAACCGGCCGCAGCGCCCGCGTAACCATATGGTCCAGGGCACGTGCCCGCTCGATTGCCCCTATGGGGATGTGCAGCCGGTCGGAATAGGTTCCTTCCGACCCAATCCGTTTATTCCGGCGTGGCAGTGGACCCTGCTCGCGTGCCTGGCGTCTGAGGCTCGATTTATCAAACATGGCTACGTTGCCTTTCTTCAAGCAGCCCTCCCTGTCYGCGGGCCGCCCTCAGAGAAGAGTGGTCCYCRCGGCTTGCGGAAACCTTGCCGGTAGTCAGCCATCAATTCGACGCCAATCGAGCACACCCGCATGTTGTTCTTCCACAGCGAGYGGCCCGCCATGGTTCCGCCGGCGTGGAGCGGGGAGCGGGTCAGCTCGCCGAACTGCCGGCCAGCAATCTGGTAACGTTATCTATTCGTAATATTGCCTGATCGAAATGTGTTTGAATATGCCTGCAGACTCCGCTAAAGACGASAAGCCGAAACAGCTCCTAGGACTAAGTGGCACCCAGACTATCGGCTCGGCTTTGGCAGCGGTGACCTCTGCCYTGGTGGGGTCCTTTCTCGGCGTTGCCGGGACGCTTATCGGCGCCGCACTCGGCTCTATCGTTGCCACGGTGGGCGCCGCTCTCTACGCCAAAACYCTYAGTTCGGCCGCCACTGTCGCATCGAGGAAAATCCCCCTGCGGCGCAGGGGCGGACTGSCCACTGACGACGGCGACGTGCTGGCCGCCAGCGCTCCGGCCGAGAGCGACGMACCTCGAGCCAAACGTGTGAGGAGGCARCTCACCCCCAAGACCTGGATCAAGGTCGGGGCGGTCAGYGCCGCCGCATTCGTTATCGCGATGGTCGGCGTCACGGCGGTCGAATTCGGAACCAATCGGCCCATCTCCAGCCTTGTCTCGTCGACGTCGAGCATCGACAGCGGTGCCACCGGGCACACAACAACGCTGGGCAAAGCATTTAGCGGCAATCCGGCTGTCCCGAACGAGACAGACAAATCGGCCGGGAACCCGGTGGAAGTCCCTGGGCAAGTCAAGGAAGGCACTGGCAAAGCGGGTGCCCCGACTACGGATGGTAGCCCCAGTGGCGTGGGCAGTGGGGCGGCCGGAACTGAAGCGCCTGGAGCTAACGGAGCAAGCGACACCCCGCCGGCAGACCTCGCACCCGACGCCGGACAGAGCCCGGAGCCTTCCCCCGTGACCGAAC
>NZ_JBFTKG010000044.1:0-26281 GCF_056395825.1 Arthrobacter sp. 05T47
GCGTCGGCCAGCAACACCTGAGCGATGCCGCGGCCTCGGAACTCCCGACGGACGCCCAGGAGCTCTGTGTAGCCCTCACGGAAACCTCGGGTCTGGGCTCCTTCGGCGTCGTGGGTGGCCAGCTGGTAGCCGGCCACCGTCCCGGTGGAACGGTCCAGTACGACGCCGCTCAGGTCCGGCCGGGCTTGGGGATCGTTCACCACAAAACCCCACGATTCCTCGTCCCGGGGTTCGCTGCCCCAGTGATCCCGAAACGCCGAGTTGTGGGCCAGCCGCACGGGCTCATGCAGCGCCGGCCCAAACGTCACGAGCTCCAGTCCGGGATCCAGAACGACTGCGGGGACCGCTTGATTCAGCGGCCGGTGCATCTCGTTGTAATAGCGGATAATTTCGTAGCCCGAACCGGCGAACAAGGCCGCCTGGTGATCGTGCTGCTGCTCCATGTAGAGCCGCAGCCTCGGGCGCGGGGCCGCCGTGCGCGCGTCGCGGGCCTCGTCGGTTCCTCCCGCCGCCTGTGCGTCCTCGGCGAAGCGGGCCCGGGTCCGTTCTTCCATCCAGCCCAACAGCCCGGTGCCGATCCCGCTCCCCTGCCACTCGGGATCGACGCAGCCCGAGCCGTTTGCCTTGTCACCGTCGCGGTTCTTGGTGATCCGGGCGTAGGCGCGGGCAACGCCCTCTGGGTCGAAGCCGAGGATGGTGTTCGCCGCAACCGGGTTGTTCTTCGAYTCCAGGATCTGTTCSAGATCCGCCCGGCGYTCRAACCAGACGGGTTGTTCGACGGCGGCGGTCCGGGCGATCAGCCCSGCCCACGCRTCGAGGTCGCGGTGCTCTGCTGCACGCCAGAGAAGCCGGGGATCGAGYRGYGGCCGGGGCTCGTCGWCTCGGGTCATGCCAACAGGCTAACGGGCAGCCTACCCCCGCGCCAGCATCGCGGCCGGCGTCGGGCCTTCGCCAGCAGTRCCCGCGTCAGCGGCAGCCGCGGCRTCGAGGTCGAGCCTGGYGTCCGCGGCGTCAATATCGTTCGGGTTGTGGGTGACAAGGACGACGGTMCGGTCGCGCAGCCCTTCCCGCAGTTCGGCGAGCATGAGCCTGCCTGACTCCGCGTCGAGGTGCGCCGTCGGTTCATCGAGCAGAATGACGTCAGCTCCGGTCATGAGCGTGCGCGCAACGGCCAGGCGCGTACGCTCCCCGCCGCTGAGGAACGCCCCGCCCGGGCCGATCCGGGTATCCAGCCCGTCCTCAAGCCGGGCCAGCATCGGGCCGAGTCCGACGGCGTCCAGGGCCGCACGCATCTGCTCTTCGCCTCCGGCCGACGCAGCCTTCCCGGAGGCCGCCGGAGCAGGCTCCGGGCGGGCCAGCAACAGGTTGCCGCGGATGGTCGAGTCGAACAGGTGCGCCTCCTGCGGGCACCACGCGGCGCGGCCGCTCAAGTACAGGTGGCCGCCGGCCGCGGGAAGGAAGCCCAGGGTCGCGGCCAGCAGGGTYGATTTGCCGGAACCGGAGGCCCCGGTGACGGCCAGCCAACGCCCCGGCCCAGCCTCGGCGGTGAGTCCGGCAAAGACGTTSCCGCCGCCAGGCCACGCCACAGCCAGGTCCACGAGKTCAATTCCGGGCGCCCCTCCGGGCCGCGAAGCCACGGGCACCAGCCCGCCGGCAGCGGCGCCGTCGCCCTCAGGTTCATCATTCGCCCTTGAGTCCAGGACMCCGGCCTCGCCGATCCGCCGCAGSACGGCACGCAGCGCCGGGTACTGCCGCACGGCCGTGGTGATGGCCGCGTAGGGGTCCACCAGGGCAAGTTGCACGAGGACSACGACGGCGACCGTTGCCGGTTCGACGGCGCCGCTAAGGGCGAGCGGGGCAGCCAGCACGGCGGCGGCAAGCGCGGCCCCGGTGCACGCCAGGACGGTCAGTGCCTGGCCGAGGCCTTCGGCCCACGCCGAACGCTGGGAAGCGGCCGTCGCGGACCGRTCGGCCCGGSTGATCGCATCAAGCACGGGGGCGCTCACGCCGTTCGCCTGGAGTTCTGCACGGGCGTCCAAGGCGGCGGCGACGTCCCGGAGCACGCCGGARCGGAGTCTCTGTTCGGTGCCGGCGGACATCCGGTCGGCGGCCAGCGCGAGCGCAGGGGCAACGAGGAGACTCAGCACCGCTGCCACCCCCACGGCGGGCAGCGCCGCGGGAAGCAGCAGCCCGATCCCGACCACGGCGGACGCGGCGACAGCAACGGCAGTCACGGGAGGGAGCACGACGCGGGGCAACAGCTCCCGCACAGTGTCGACGTCGTCCACCACTGTGCCCAGGACGTTGCCGCCCTGCAGGAGCCGACGCAAAGACAGTGCCCGGCGGCTCAGCGACTCCCACAGCCGGCCCCGGAGCCTGGTCAGGGCGGCGAACACGGCGTCATGCAGCAGCAAACGCTCGGCGTACCGCAGGCACGCCCGGCCGATGCCGAAGAACCGGACGCCGACAATCGCGGTGAGCAGGTAGAGGATGGGMGGCTGTTCGCTGGCACGGATGATCAGCCAGCCGGACAGSCCKGCGAGGGCGACGGCGAASAGGGCCGCCAGCGTGCCTACGACTCCGGCGGCGGCRAACCGGCCCGCCACCGGGGCCAGCAGGCGGCGCAAGTGGGCGGCGACTGTTCCGGCCGGGCTTGCTGACCCGTCCGGATCWGCGGAGGTCACAGGCGCGGCGGCACGCGCCGGGCCGTTCGACGTCGGGGCTCCGCTCGCGTACGGCGACGGCGTCCCGCCTGGGGCTGGGCCAGGGCCCGAATCAGGGTGGGGGGATGCGTTCTGGGCCGAATTCGAGCTCGTCGACGCGACGCTCACGGCGGAACGCGCTCGGACGGCCGCAGCGTGCACGCCCAGGTCTCCCCCGGAAGTTGCCGGCAGCAAGGTCGCGGAGTCCGGATGCCCGACGCCGCCCTGCCCGACCCCGTGCTGCCCCCCACTGCGCGGCGCCACAGACACAAGCGCGTCGGCAAGGTCCCGGGTGTGCCGGTCGTGCGCGACGAGGAGTACGGTGACGTGTCCCCGGAGTCCGGCTAGGGCACGATTGACCGTCGTGGCGGATGCCCGGTCAAGATGGGCGGTGGGTTCATCCAGGAGCAGTACGCTGGCGCCTGCCTCGATCCGCGCCAGTCCGCGGGCCAGCGCCACGCGCCGCAGCTCCCCCGGGCTCAGCTCGGCCGGGTGCTTGGCGGCCAGGTGCTCCGCGGCCACCGCCGCCAGGCACCGCCGCGCGGCTGCATCGCTTTCTGAACCCGCCAAAGCACCGGCATTGGCGACGGCACCAGCCGAAGTACCGGTGCTGGCGTCGCGTCCGTAGGCGGGAACTCCGAGATACAGGCGGATCTCAGCCAGCACCGTGGACGCCACCATGACGGGGTGCTGCGGCACCCAGGCGACGTCCGCCGTCGTGAGTCCTCCAATGCATCCGGACACGTCAGTTCCCGTGCCGGTCCCGATGGTCCCAGCGAGGACTCCGAGCACTGTGCTCTTSCCGGCGCCGCTGGGGCCGTCAAGGGCYGTGATCMRGCCGGCAGCGGCSGTGAAGCTCAAGGGGCCRACGGCGGCGTCCGTGCGTCCGCCGAATCGAACGCTSAGCCCGWCRACGGTGACKGCCGGCGGTCCTGCAGTACCTTGGGCAGTGGCGGCGGACGGTGCGGGGAYCASYGMAGCGGCTCCCGGGTCCGCYAGGACSGCAGTGGTTTCGGCGAGCGCGGCCCGCCCTTCGTCGCTTGCGTGGTGTGCGGTGCCAAGCTCACGCAGCGGCAGGTAGCAGTCGGGGGCCAGGATGAGGGCCAGCAGGCCGGCCTCCAGCGCCATGTCGCCGTGAACSAGGCGTACGCCGATGAACACGGCCACCASGGCAACGGAAATCGTGGCGATGAGCTCCAGGGCCAGGGCGGAGAGGAAGGCCGTGCGCAATGTCCCCATGGTCCGGGAACGGTATTCCTCGGACATGTCCTCCAGTGCCTTSCGCTGGGCGGTGGCCCTTCCCAGGCCAACGAGGACGGGCAGGCCCTTGGCGAGTTCGAGCATGTGGCCGGAGAGCCGGGCCAGTGCGGACTGGGCTTCCCTGACCCGTTCCTCTGTGTACCGGCCGATCAGGATCATGAACAGYGGCACCAGCGGCACGGTCAGCACGATCACCACAGCGCTGATCCAGTCGGCGAACAGGATGCGGGCGCCCAGCAGCAGCGGGATGGCCGCGCAGTTCACCAGTGCGGGCAGGAACTGGGTGTAGTAGTTGTCCAGGGCATCCAGCCCCCGCGTTGCCAGGATGGCGAGGCCGCCGTCGGTAGGCCCGGYMCGCCGCGTTCCGTTCCTGAGCGCCTGCTCCAGMAGYTKGTTGCGGAGCTCTTCCTTGACSCCGAGCGCCGCCCTTCGCGAGGCCACCGACTGCCCCCACACGGTAAGTGAGCGCAACACGGCCCCGGCAACCCCGAGAACCARCTGGTCCGCCCAGCCGGGGTCATGCGCCACGAGCCCGGCGAGCATGGATGCCACTGCCTGGGCCATCAGCACAAGGGACAGCGCCTTCAGGGCAGCCAGCAGGCCCAGCAGGTAGAGCGCGGAACGRGTCGCCGGGCCGGCGGGGAAGGGTCGCATCAGGGAGTTAGTCCTTAGGTGCCAGTGCTTTGGCGGCGATCGCGGGAAGGAAACTGTGGGCCTCGGGAATGTGCGCCGCGCTCACCCGGCGCCGGAACACCCAGTATGTCCAGGCCTGGTATGCCAGGACCAGGGGCAGACCGATGCAGGCCACGATGCTCATCAGGCCCAGGGTGTAGTCCGAGGATGAGGCGTTGGAGACGGTCAGGTTGAACGCKGGATCCAGCGTGGAGGGCAGCACCACGGGGAAGGCGGCACCGAAGATTGATGCGCTGCCGAGGAGGAGGAACACCCCCAGCGACATGAAGGCGCGGCCCTCGGCACCCTTGCGGGCGAAGTTCCACGCGAGAACCGCAGCCACGACGGCGGCGACGACAGCGGCCATGGTCCAGGCCTCGCCGCTGAGCAACTGCAGGCTCACCGCCCAGCCGGCGATGGGCAGGAGCAGTGCGGGCAGCAGCCGCACGAACCATGCCCGTGCCCGGTGGCGGACTTCGCCGTCGGTCTTCAGCGCCAGGAAGCCCAGCCCGTGCAGGAGGGAGAACCCGACGACGGCGAGGCCACCGAGCACGGCGTAGCCGCTGAACCAGGCGAAGGGCCCGCCCACGCGGTCGCCGTTGGCATCCAGCGGCAGTCCTGTGGTGGTCAAGGCCAGCGCGGCGCCGACGCCGAAGGCCGCGACGAACGACCCTGCCGAGATAGCCCAGTCCCAGCGGGCGCGCCACTTCGGGTTGTCCACCTTCCCGCGGTATTCGAAGGCGACGGCACGGAAGATGAGCGCCACGAGGACCAGCAGCAGCGGCAGGTACAGCGCGGAGAACAGGGAGGCGTACCACAGCGGGAAGGCCGCGAAGGTGGCACCCCCGGCAGTGAGGAGCCAGACCTCGTTGCCGTCCCAGACCGGGCCGATCGTGTTGATCAGGACGCGGCGCTCCGTGTTGTTCCGGGCGAAGACTTTCATCAGCATGCCGACGCCAAGGTCGAAGCCCTCGAGAAAGAGATAGCCGGTCCACAGCACCGCGATGGCAATGAACCAGATGGTGGGTAGCAGTTCCATGCTGAGAATCCTCTGCGCTTTTCTTGGGGGTGGCTGGGTTAGGTGGACGGGCGGTTAGTAGGCAAACGCCAGGACGTCGTCGCCGTCGGGTTTGCCCGGCGTCCCGTCCGGAGGCGTGCCATCCTTCGGCGTGTCTTTTGGTGCGTGTGCGAGTTCCGGCATGGCCGAGGCCACGCCGCCGCGGATGTATTTGACCAGGAGCTTGACCTCCACCACCAGCAGCACCGCATAGATGGACGTCAGGACCACGAGGGAGGTCAAGATCTCACCCGCCGAGACTCCCGGTGAGACTGCCGCGGCGGTGAACATGAACACCTGGTCCACTCCGCTGGGGTCCGGGTTCGGGGCGACGACGAACGGCTGGCGGCCCATCTCGGTGAAGATCCAGCCCGCGGCGTTGGCACCGAACGGTGCGAGGATTCCGAACACCGCCAGGCGCATGACTCCGCGTGAGGCGGGAACGGTGCCCTTGCGGGTGGCCCACAGGGCTACAAGGGCGGCGAGGGCGGCCACACCGCCGAAGCCGATCATCATCCGGAAGCCCCAGTAGGTGACTTCCATGACGGGCACGTACTGGATTTGCTGGCCGGCGCGGTCCCCGTAAATGGGGTTGTCCGGCAAGGTGGTGCCGTACTTGGCCTCGTACTCGCCCAGCAGGCTGTTCACGCCCTTGACCTCCGTGGTGAAGTCGCCTTTGGCCAGGAAGGACAGGATGCCGGGGATCTCGATCACGGCCTTGATGTCGTCGCAGTTCCTGGAGCCGACGTTGCCGACGCTGAGGACCGAGAAGCCGGTGCCGTCGTGGCAGGCTGCCTCGGCGGCGGCCATCTTCATGGGCTGCTGCTCGAACATCAGCTTGCCCTGCAGGTCCCCGGTGACGGCKGTGCCSGCGAAGGAAATCATSGCGACRACGGCGCCGATCCGSAGGGAGCGGATCCAGACGGTGTGGTCGTTGCGGTCCCTGCCGAGGATTCCGGCGGCTTCGCCGGGAATGACCTTGCCGTCGGCCCCGACCGTGTCGATACCGTCGTGGCGCCGCCGCCACAGGTGGTACCAGGCGATCCCGAGGAGGAAGGCCCCGGCGACGGCGAGGGCACCGAAGAGGGTGTGCGGCACGGCGACGAGGGCGGTGTTGTTGGTGAAGACGGCCCACGCGTCGGTCATGACGGGCCGGCCGTTGACCATTTCGACGCCGACGGGGTGCTGCATCCAGCTGTTGGCCACGATGATGAAGTAGGCCGAGAAAACTGAACCAATCACGGCGACCCAGAGGCAGGCCAGGTGGACGCCGGGCTTGAGTTGCTTCCAGCCAAAGATCCACAGGCCAAGGAACGTTGACTCAACGAAGAAGGCCAGGAGCGCTTCCATGGCCAGCGGGGCGCCGAACACGTCACCGACAAAGCGGCTGTACTCGCTCCAGGCCATGCCGAACTGGAATTCCTGCACGATTCCGGTGGCGACGCCCATGATGAAGTTGATCAGGAAAAGCTTGCCCCAGAACTTGGTCATGCGCAGATACTCCGGCTTGCCGGTGCGGTACCAGAGCGTCTGGATCACAGCCACCAGCAGCCCAAGGCCGATGGTGAGCGGCACCATCATGAAGTGGTAGACGGTGGTGATTCCGAATTGCCAGCGTGCGATTTCCAAGGCGTCCAAGGCAGTCCCTACTTTTGGCTAGGTCCGAGCAACTTCTACGTGGCGTAGAAGTGCGTCTTCTACAGAGTGTAGAACACAATGGCACTTCCCCGTAACTCAGACTCCCACGGCGCGTCACGGCCTGCAATGGCCGAATTGCCCCGCCTCCAGCCTCCCCTTTCGGCCCCCGCACGGGCCCCGACCGGCCCCCTCCGCCCGGCTGCGCGACACGCCGGGAGGCCGTGTTCTACTTCATGTAGAAAGAACGCGCAAAACACGGTAAATTTGGTATCAAAGTATTCACATACACCGCACCGGCAGGCTCCAGCGTTTCCCCAGCATCACGCCGGCGCGGCAGTCATAGAAGGATGTACGCCATGGCAAGTCTCGGTGAACTGGAACGGGCAGTGATGGATCTGCTCTGGGCAGGCCAAGAAGCTGCGACCGCCAACACGCTGCGGGACCTCCTCGCACAGAGCACCCGGTCCCAGGACGGCACCGCCGGACACGAGGGCAAGGACCTCGCGGTCACCACCGTACTGACCGTGCTCTCGCGCCTCGAGCGGAAGGGGCTCGTGGAACGTGAACGCGGCACCCGCCCGCACCGCTACCAGGCCGTCTCGAGCCGCGCGGACCACACCGCGGAACTCATGCACGAGGTCCTTGGCTCGGCACCGGACCGCGAGGCAGTGCTGGCCCGGTTCATCGGTTCGGTCACGGATAACGAGGCAGAGACCCTGCGCAAGCTGTTGGGCCGCAGCTAGCGCCCGATGTTCTGGACCTCATATTTCCTGGCGGTCCTGGCGATAGTGCTGGCGTGGCCGGTGCCTGTCCTCCTCTCGCGCGCCCAGTGGCCGGCGCGCTCACCCTTCATGGCGATGCTGCTGTGGCAGGCGATCGCCTTGGCCGGCGGGCTGTCCATGATCGGGGCCATGCTGGTCTACGGGCTCGAGCCCATTGGCGATAACCTGCTTTCCGGCCTCCGCGCGCTGGCGGGGATGGTCTTCAACAATGCCCCCACCACGGATCTGGGCTTCTGGCACATTTTTGCGCTCTCGGCCGCAGCCCTGCTGACGGCCCACCTGGTTTTCACCCTGCTGCTGACCTACTACAAGATCCAGCGCCAGCGCCGGCGCCACCGGGAGCTCCTGGACCTGCTGGCCTCGCCATCCTCGGACGGCCCGGGAACCGTGGTCCTGAACGTCGACTCGCCCGTCGCGTACTGCCTGCCGGGCGGCGCACGCTCGGTGACGGTTCTCTCCGACGGTCTCATGGCCGCACTGGAACCCGATGAGCTCCGCGCCGTGTTGATTCACGAGAACGCCCACCTGAGCCAGCGCCACCACCTCCTGCTGTGGGCATTCGCCGCGTGGCGCCAGGCCCTGCCGTGGCTCCCCACCACCCGGCTGGCGCAGGAGTCGGTGAACTCCCTCATCGAAATGCTCGCCGACGACGTCGCACTCAAGACGGAGAGCAAGGCCACGCTCATCCGGGCGATTGCCATTGTGGCCAGCGGTTCCCCGGCCACTCCGGGGGCACGCCTGGCGTTCGGCGAAACAGGCCTGCCCGACGCGGACCCCAGCCAGCCCGGCGCCACCGGAGGCAGTGGCTCGGCGGGTACGACGGCATCCCGCGTCAGCCGCCTTCTCTCGCCCCGGCCGCCGCTGTCGGAACCGCTGAGGGTCGCCGTGCTCGCATGCTGCGTGCTGCTGCTTGCCGTGCCGACGGCCCTGCTGCTTGTCCCGGGCCTGCTCGGCTAGGCAGTTCAACCCGACCGGCGGGAAACCCCGCCGGTCCCGCCGTCGTCAGGCGTCGATGCGCTCCCGGTCCAGGTTTGCGGCTCCGGCAATGATGAAGTCCTTGCGCGGCGCCACGTCGGATCCCATGAGCAGGTCGAAAGTATCCTCGGCTTGCTTGGCGTTCTCAATMCCGACCTTSCGSAGGGTCCGGTGSCGCGGGTCCATGGTGGTYTCSGCSAGCTGCTCGGCRTCCATYTCGCCSAGGCCCTTGTACCGCTGGATCGGYTCCTTGTAGCGCTTGCCTTCCTTGGCGAGSCGSGCCAGCAGRACGTGSAGCTCMGCYTCGGAGTAGGTGTAGATCATCTCGTTGGCCTTCTGGCCGGCATTGACCACCTCCACACGGTGCAGCGGCGGCACGGCGGCGAAGACCCTGCCCTCGTCGATCATGGGACGCATGTAGCGGAAGAAGAGCGTGAGCAGCAGCGTCCGGATGTGGGCGCCGTCGACGTCGGCGTCGGTCATCAGGATGACCTTGCCATAGCGGGCGGCGCTGATGTCGAACGTCCGGCCGGAGCCGGCCCCCACGACCTGGATCAGGGCCGCGCACTCGGCGTTGGAGAGCATGTCCCCCACCGAGGCCTTCTGGACGTTCAGGATCTTGCCGCGGATCGGCAGGAGCGCCTGGAAGTCCGAGGACCGGGCCAGTTTGGCTGTACCGAGCGCGGAGTCACCTTCGACGATGAACAGTTCGGAGCGTTCGACGTCGTCCGTGCGGCAGTCGGCGAGCTTGGTGGGCATGGAGGAGGTTTCCAGCGCGTTCTTCCGGCGCTGGGTTTCCTTGTGGACGCGGGCCGAGATGCGCGACTTCATCTCGCTGACGATCTTTTCCAGCAGCAGCGCAGACTGGGCTTTGTCGTTGCGGTTGGCAGAGGTCAGCTTGGCGTTGATCTCCTGCTCCACCACTTTGGCCACGATGGCCCGTACTGCCGAGGTGCCCAGGATTTCCTTGGTCTGGCCCTCGAACTGCGGTTCGGCCAGCCGGACGGTCAGGACGGCGGTCAGGCCCGCGAAGATGTCGTCTTTTTCGATCTTGTCATTGCCGGCCTTGAGTTTGCGGGCATTGGTCTCGACGGCCTTGCGGAAGGTCTTGAGCAGGGCCTGTTCGAAGCCGGACTGGTGGGTGCCGCCCTTGGGCGTGGAAATGATGTTGACGAAGGTGCGGACCGTGCTGTCGTAGCCGATCCCCCAGCGCAGTGCGACGTCGACCTCGCAGTCGCGTTCGACCTCCGCGAGTTGGCTGTGGCCTTTCTCGTCGAGGACGGGAACGGTTTCCTTGAATTTCCCGGCGCCGTGGAGGCGCCAGATGTCCGTGATGGCCGGGTCTGCGGCGAGGTAGTCGACGAACTCGGAGATGCCGCCGTCGTGGTGGAAGATCTCCTCATGCGGGCCGGATTCGCCGGGTGTGCCGGGAAGCTTGCGTTCGTCCCGGACGGTGAGCTTGAGCCCCGGGACCAGGAACGATGTCTGGCGGGCGCGTGAGGCGAGGTCCTCGTAGGAGAACTTGGCGTCGGGCGTGAAGATCTGCCGGTCCGCCCAGTAGCGGATCCGGGTGCCGGTGACGCCGCGCTTGGCTTTGCCGACGACGTCGAGCACGGAACCGTCGATGAAGGGTTCGAAGAGGGTCGCGGGGTCCGGCTTCGTGCCCGGATCCTTGAACCGGCCGGGTTCGCCCCGGCGGAACGACATCTTGTACGTTTTGCCGCCGCGGTCCACCTCGACGTCGAGGCGGGCCGAGAGCGCGTTGACCACGGAGGCACCCACGCCGTGCAGGCCGCCGGAAGCCGTGTAGGAGCCGCCGCCAAACTTTCCACCGGCGTGCAGCTTGGTAAAGACCACCTCAACACCGGTCAGCCCGGTCTTCGGCTCGACGTCCACGGGGATGCCACGGCCGTCATCGTGAATCTCCACCGAGTTGTCCGCGTGGAGGATGATCTTGATGTCGTGGCCGAAGCCGGCGAGGGCCTCGTCGACAGAGTTGTCGATGATTTCCCAGAGGCAGTGCATAAGTCCGCGGGAATCCGTGGAGCCGATGTACATGCCCGGGCGCTTACGGACGGCCTCGAGGCCCTCCAGCACTGAGAGATGCCGGGCGGTGTAATCAGAACTGGGTGCCACGGGTCGTGAACTCCTTACAGGTTCGGGACTGCCCCCGCGGTGTGCGCAGGGATGCAGTCACAGTATTTAACGCTCTTCCTAGGTTAGTCGGACTCCGGGTCCTCCCCGGTTTGCCACTCCCCGCACGCGTTCTCCGGCGGCGCTCCGTTACGCAGACGTGATACGCGGACAGCGAAAGTGGGCCATCCGTGCCATGGATTGGCCCCGAATGCTGGTTATATAGGTATACCGATCTACTAAGGAGGCCGAACATGACAACAGCAGTTGCGGACCGCACACTGACCGCCGCAGACCGGTGCGATCGTTGCGGAGCACAGGCATATGTCCGGGTTGTTCTCGGTGCCTCCGGCGGTGAGCTTCTCTTCTGCGGCCACCACGCACGCGCCGTAGAACCGACACTGAAGCCGCTCAGCTCAGACTGGCACGATGAGACCGACCGCCTTCACGAGAAGGCACCGGTCCCGGTCGACTAGACCGCGCCGGTCCCCGCCCGGTGCCCCCAATAGGGTTCCCCGGGCGACCTTAAAAAGCTCAGACCAAAGTCATCAGACCTATGCATCAGGGCCTCTCCACACCGGAGGGGCCCTGATTCGTTAACTGACGCGTAAACCGACGTGTCCGCTGTGGGCCGCGCCGTGTGGAATGGCGGCGCCCGGGAACAGCAACGCGGGGCCGCTTCCGGCCCATTCCTCCGAGGAAGATGGGCGGAAGTGACCCCGCGTTGTTGTTGGACTGCCGTTGGGCCTGTGGGCCGTGGGACTTAGTCCAGGTAGTCGCGCAGGACCTGTGAGCGCGACGGGTGCCGCAGCTTGGACATGGTCTTGGATTCGATCTGGCGGATGCGCTCACGCGTCACACCGTAGACCTTGCCGATTTCGTCTAAAGTCTTCGGCTGTCCGTCGGTGAGGCCGAACCGCATGGCAACCACGCCGGCTTCGCGCTCGGACAGTGTGTCGAGCACCGAGTGCAGCTGTTCCTGCAACAGGGTGAAGCTCACTGCATCCGCCGGAACCACGGCTTCGGAGTCCTCGATGAGGTCGCCGAACTCGGAGTCGCCGTCCTCGCCAAGCGGGGTGTGCAGCGAGATGGGCTCGCGGCCGTACTTCTGGACCTCGACGACCTTTTCCGGCGTCATGTCGAGTTCGAGCGCCAGCTCCTCCGGGGTGGGCTCGCGGCCGAGGTCCTGCAGCATCTGGCGCTGGACGCGGGCCAGCTTGTTGATGACTTCCACCATGTGCACCGGGATGCGGATGGTGCGGGCCTGGTCGGCCATGGCGCGGGTGATCGCCTGGCGGATCCACCAGGTGGCGTACGTGGAGAACTTGAAGCCCTTGGTGTAGTCGAACTTCTCGACCGCACGGATCAGGCCCAGGTTGCCTTCCTGGATCAGGTCCAGGAACAGCATGCCGCGGCCGGTGTAGCGCTTGGCCAGCGAGACGACGAGGCGGAGGTTGGCCTCCAGCAGGTGGTTCTTGGCGCGCTTGCCGTCGTGGATGACGAATTCAAGCTCACGCTTGAGCTTCGGATCCATGGTGCCGTCGTCGGCGGCGATCTTCTCCTCGGCGAAGAGGCCGGCCTCGATCCGCAGGGCCAGGTCCACTTCCTGCTCTGCGTTCAGCAGGGCGACCTTGCCGATCTGCTTCAGGTAGTCCTTGACGGGGTCGGCGGTGGCGCCGGCGGACATGACCTGCTGCACCGGGGCGTCGTCGTCGTCGGCATCGGAGTACACGAAGCCGGAGCCGGTGGTGGCTGCGGCCTTGCCGGCTACCTCTTCGCCTTCTACTTCGTCACCGAGTTCGGCGGGGTCCGGCGTGATGTCGTCGAGATCCTCATCGGCTTCGACTTCATCGTCATCGCCGGATGATTTGCCGGCGGCTTCTGCCGCGGCTTTGGCGCCGGGCTTGGGCCCGCGCTTCTTGGGCTCAGGCTTGGCGACTCCGGTTAAGGTGTCGCCACCCTCTGCGGAAGCGGCGTCCTTGACTGCCTTGTTGGCTGCGCGCGTAGCGGCGCGCTTGGCGTTGGTCGCCGCCTTCTTCTCATCAGGGGACATTTCGGCCTGGTCGGCGGGTTCCTTCTTCGCGGAAGACGGGGTCACTGAAAACCTTTCTAGCTGCGGTCTGCGGAATCACCATACGGGCAACACCACTATGACCCTGTCAAGTCCGTGTTCAACATCAGGTGCGATCACGGCCAGCAGAGCCACTAAGTAGAACTGCTGGGGCGGCCTTAATGTTCCCTGTTTCCAAGGTTCATTGAGGGCACTTGATACACGGACCCAACCGGGTCGCGGCAACCATTGTCTCACGGTTTTCCCCGTGAGTGCCTTTCGGGACGCCGGGTCCAGAATATTGCAGTGGGTTCTCAGGCTCCGTCAGGCGCTCATGCCGCGTCAGGCGCAAACTTCTGCCAGGCCGCCTCCCGCCTGGCCGCCCAGCCGCATAGCGTGCCGCGCCGGCCCAGCTCTGCCAGCAGTTCCGCCAGCCTGTACCCCGGGTGTTCCTGCAGGGCCTGGCAGTACAGGGCATCAGCGTACGAGCCGCGGCCGCGGCACCATTCGATCCAGCCACGTGCCGTCACGGCGGCGGCAGTGGACTCCCCGTAACCAAGACGGCCGAGCTGCTCCAGGACCCGTTCGAGGCCAACCATCAAAGTCCAATCCGGAACCGATGGCGCCAGCCCGAGCAGCACCTCACCGTAGCCGGGGACCGCGTCGGTGCCCGGAACGACGCCGGACGCCTCCTGCAGGGCCGTCTGCGGCTTGGACGGGGAACCAGCGGTGGAACCGGAGGTGGTATCGGAGACGGTACTGCGCTCCGAGCCGAACCGCGGCCCTGCAAGAGGACTGGGCGTCGGTCGGAGCCGTGATGCGGGTCTGGTTCCGGAGGGGAAGGCGGACCACGCTTCCGTGTCGAACATGCCGAAGTCCTCTGCCCCGCGTTCGGCCGCTGACCGCCCGGCGGCCGCCATGACGAGCACCGCGTCCCGCCACGAGGGTACGCATAGGCTGGCCCGCAGGTAGCTAGCCAGCTCCGGCGGCAGCTCGAGCGGGCCGTCCGCGGTCGTCCTGGGATCGGAGCTGCTGGGATCGGAGTTGCTTGGATCGAGGCTCATCTTGCTGGGCGTCGCGGTATTGGGGACGGAGACCCCCGGTGCCGGGGAGTCCGAGGTGGCGCCGAAGGGACCCTGCTGGACGGTGGCAGCCTGCATGGCCGTCGTCCAGACGTCGAGCACCTGGTCGAACTGTGCCCGGTCGCGCCGGCGCGGGGAGAATTGCTCCGCCCAGCCGGACTCGGCGGCAAGCATTGCCGGGTCCACCGGCAGTGGCGGCGCCTGCGTCACGTGCGTGCCGGGGGCGGCGCCTACACTGCTGCCGCGGTAGACCATCTCGGCGTTGAGCCTGCTGTTTTTGATCTCCTCAACCGGGCGGCCGGTTGGGCCACAGCATTCCGGATCACTGCAGTGCGCGCTGCGCCAGAATTCGGCACCGATAATCCACGCGTCCCTCAACGGCATTCCGGCTGCTTCAAGGGCAAGTTCGAGTTCGTTGAGCAGGGCAGCCCACTCCGTGCCGTCGCTGTTCGTGTCAGTGCCGTTGTCAGTGTGGGCGTCAGTGAAGAAGGCCAGCAACGATCCGTCGGCTGCCTCGTCCGCCTGCAGGTAGCTCACAACATTCCGAGCGAAGGCGGCCAACATGGCCGTGCGGCCGGATCCGGAGCGGTGTTTGCGGGCGGTGCTGCCGCGGCCGCCTGTTATGGGCTCATCCAAAGGGTCACCGCCGCTGCCGCCACCGCCGGATGCGGGGAGGTCTACGCGCAATGTGGCTCCGAGCCGTTTGCCTTGCAAGGTCATGGCCACAAGGCTGTTTTCCGGCCAGTAGCCAAGGGAATGCGGGATGAAGCCGAGGATGTCCTCGGGGCCGGTAATTCTCAGGTGATCGGGAGCTGTCATGAGCCCAGCTTCGCGGTTGGCGCGACCCCGCGGCATCCGCGGATTGCGCTATGTGGATAACCGGGTGCCGCCAAAGGTGTCATCCACTTCCGCCAAGGAGTCGACGCTACCGCCCAGCTCGCAACCAATGGGACGGCACCGGCACTCCGACCCGGCAGGGTCATGTCACCCCCGAATGCTGACAGGACCCTGCCGGATTGTCGTGCCGCCGTCGATTACTTCGCGGCGGGTCCGCCCAAGGCTGCCGCGTTCGCCGCGGCGATTCGGCGAATCTCCTTGACTTTCTCGATCTGCGGAGCAAGCTCCTGCATGCGGGTTGTCAGGTACTTGTCCAGGACTTTGTCCAGCGCGGAGTGGAACCCGGTCTTGTCCCGGCAGACGGCGTCGGTGACGGCGATTCTGAACTCTTCCTGGCCACCTGCAGCCTTACCCGCCTCGGCCGCCTGGCGCGGGTCCGCAAAGGAGGGGTAGGGACTCTCTTTCATGCAGTCCGCCCAGCCGGTGACGGCTTTGGCAATTCCTGAGTCGCCGGAGGCGGACAGACTGGCCGGGAGGACTGAGTTGTAGGCGATGCCGGTGGCGAGCATGTAGTTTTCCGCGCTGCCGTAGATCTGTGCCATGGCTTCGCCGCGGCATCCAGCCGAGGACGTTCCCATACCGCCCACCGTGGACATTGACGCGGTATCCCCGGGGCCGGTGAGTGCCTTGGTGAAGGCCGGATTGGCGAAGAGTTTGCCGTCCGCGGACCCGGGAGCCGGCTCGTGGGGTCCTTGTGGCCCGGTGCTGGCGTAGCCGCTGGCCTTGGCGGCCTCGACCGTGAGCCGTTTGAATCCGATGGCCCCGTTGAGGTCCATGGTCATCTCGGAGCTTGGCGGCGTGTAGTCAAAGCCGGCCTGGGCCATGCAGCGCCGGACAGCCTCCCGCATGCCCTTTTCGGCGACCGGATCTGTTGAGGCGTAGGCCTCTGCTTGGCGGATGACGCCGGGGGCGGGCTCCGGGGACGCGGTGACCGACGCGGCCGGGATGGCGGCAGCAGCAAGCGCGGCGCCGGTGCCGAGGATCAGCACTGCTGCGCCGAAGATTTTCTTCATGGTGGACTCCTTCGATTGATTTGGGCAATGCGGCGGCCGGCCTTGCCCCTGTGGGAAGGCCTCGGCGGCTGGGACGGTGCAGCGGTGGCGGCTAGTTGAGGACGTTGTTTTCGTAGGCAAACGCGACTAGCTGGATGCGGTTCTTCAACTTCAGTTTCGCCAGGATGCTGCCCACGTGGGACTTCACGGTCGCCTCGCTCAGCACCAGTGAAGCCGCGATCTCGGCGTTGCCTAGCCCTTTTGCGGTTAGCAGGAATACGTCGCGTTCCCTGCCGGACAGCTCTGCCAGAGCAGCGTCGTTCCCGGCAGAGGGCGTGGTGTAGTCGCGCAGCAGTTCGTTGGTGATGGCCGGTGCGATGACCGAGTGCCCGGAGTGGACCGTTCGGATGGCGGCCAGGAGGAAATCGGGGGTGGTGTCTTTGGTCAGGAAGCCGGCAGCGCCGGCCTGGATGGCCCGGACGACGGCTTCGTCATGCTGGATCGTGGTCAGAACGATGATCTTGGTGGCAGTTCCACTGGACTTTGCCAGGATTGCCCGTGTGGCCGTAATGCCGTCCATAACAGGCATCCGAATGTCCATCAGGAGCACGTCGGGGCTTTTCTCCTGCACGAGGTCGACGGCGGCCTCTCCGTTGACGGCTTCGCCTACAAGATCCATGTCCTCCTGGCTGCGCAGGATCATCTTGAGTCCGGCGCTGAACAGTGGCTGGTCATCGGCCAAGGCAATCCGAATCGGGGTGACTGTCACAGCAGCGCTCCGTCCAGGACCGGAACTTCAGCTGTCGCGGGAATTGAATCCGGATACCGGTCAGGTCCCGTCGCAGGGAGGAACGCCAGCACTTCGAAGACCTCTTCGCCCCGGACTGTTTCCACCCATCCGCCGGCAGCTGAGGCTCGGGCCTTCATGCCCACTATCCCGCGACCAGATGTGGTGGTCTCCGGCGTCCCGCCTGGGCCGGTGATCAGCGACGATCTGCTACGAAGTTCGAGGGAGTCCGCGGTCCAGACCAAATACAGGTGCGTGCCCTGGCTCCGGTCCCCGTGTTTGAAGGCGTTGGTCAGGCTTTCCTGTGCCAGGCGATAAACGGTCAGCTCCTGGGCGGCGGTCAAGTCCCACGGTTCGCCCGTAGTTTCGATCGTGACAGGCATGCCGCTGGCGCTCAGCCGTTCGGCTAGAACCCCCAGATCTTCAACCCCGTGAGTCGGGTGGCCGCTGATCGCCGCGGAGAAACCTTCGATCAGCCGGCGGGTTTCGACCAGCGCAGTCCTCGCCGATTCGGCGATGATCTTGGAGGCCCCTTCGACGGATTCCGGTTCTGCGCGGTGGATGAAGCGAATCCCGTCGGCCTGGGCCACGATCACTGTCAGCGAATGCGCCAGGACATCGTGCAACTCCCTGGCGATTCTGTTGCGCTCCTGTTCGAGAGCGAGTTCGGTCGTTGTTTCCCGGAGCCGGCTTTCGGCTGCGAGCTGCGCTCTCCGGCTCCGGGATGCGCTATGTGCTGTCATGCCTACGGCCCAGGCGGCGAGGTTGAGGGCGGCGAACGCTCCGAAAATCAGAAAAGCGTATGTGAAGGTTCGCAATAGACCCGTGCCGTAGATCGGGCTGGCGAAGATGACGTTGATCCAGGTCTGGTCGGCGAACCAGTTCACGGTTGTGATGCCGGCGAATATGACGGCAGACACGGGTGCCACCCACCGGTTACGGGTTCGCCAACCGATGACGGCGAAGAAGATGACCACGGGAACCGCAACGTAGCTCAGGACGCCGGACAGGAAGACCGGCTGGAGGACCGCGAGGCTCTGCATTACCAAGGCGGCGAAGACAAGCCCAAGGGCGGCCGCCGGCAGGATCTCGGCCACCGCGACACCCGTCAGGAGCGCCAGCAGCAGGGCACTGTTCTGGTCGAAATGGCGCTCCTCCAGGATAAGGAGGGTCCCCATGAGCAGCACAGCCGTGGCCGGTGCCGCGAAAGGTCTCAGCGACTGGATCGTTTTGAACATGCCTTCACCCTAAGCGGGCTTCCACACCAGGGAGGCTGATTCTGAGTGAGTTCCACCCGGATGATGAACAACTTCACTCTCACGGATGATCCATCTACCGGGCCTGGCGTTGCGGAGGCACGTTCACTTCGGCGCAGGTGCCATGAGCGTCTGCCCCAAACCGCCCCCGCCTAGCAACGGTTCAGGGCGTGCGGCGACGCTCGGCGACCAGCCTGCGCTGCGCGGCGAGAGTCTTGAGCAGCGGCGGAACCATGACGCCCTGGGCAGCCATCTGGCGCCGGACTTTCCGCCGGGTGGTGATGATGCCAATGGCTCCCCCGGCAAGCAGGAGGAACTGCACGCTGAGGGCGACGCGGAACGAATCCAGGCCGTACAGCTCCCCCTGGGAGAACCCGCTGGCATGCAGGAGGTCGAGCATCAGCCCAATGAGGTAGATGGACACGAGCGCGGCGATGAAGCCACCCACGTTGACGATTCCGGTGGCGGTGCCGAGGCGGTGCGCCGGGTTGAAGGTCCGGGCGAAGTCGAAGCCAATCATGGAGCCGGGACCGCCTACGGCCAAGGTCACCACCAGAACGGCCAGGAGCCACAGTGGTGCGCGTCCGGGCAGCAGCAGAACGGCTGCCCAGGCGGCAGCGGTGCAGCCGGAAATCAGGAGCACCATGGTGGAGCGACGCAGCGGGTGCCGGGCAACGAATCTGCCCATCAGGGGTCCGGCGGCAATGGCGGCGGCGACGTACAGCGACATGAGTGCCGAGACTGTTCCCCGGTCCAGTCCCTGGGCGGAGATCAGGAACGGGTAGCCCCACGTCATGGCAAAGACCGTGCCGCTGAACTGGACTGTGAAATGGCTCCACAGCCCGAGCCGGGTCCCGGGTTGCCGCCAGGCGTGCCCTAGGGAAATGCCTGTGGCCCGCAGTCCCTGGGACTTTTCCGGAGCGGGGTGCCCGGGCGGAAGGTCCTGGAGCAGGAGCAGCACCAGCACGACGGCGAGGCCCGACATCGCCGCAAGCGTCAGGAAAGCAGGGGTCCACCCTGCGGCGTGCAGGATCATCGCGAACGGCACCACGCTGAAAAGCTGGCCCAGCTGTCCGGACATGCCGGTCAGCTGCGTCAGCAGCGGCACCCGGGCCGGGGCGAACCAGAGCGGGATGAGCCGGATCACGGAAATAAACGTCATGGCGTCCCCGGCGCCCACCAGGACGCGACCCAGGACTCCGCCGGGGATGTTGTCGGCAAAAGCCAGTTGCAGCTGGCCGAGGCCCATCAGGACGCCTCCGCCGGCCAGCATGGCACGCGAGCCGAACCGGTCCACGAGGATGCCCACGGGAATCTGCAGCGCGGCATAGACCAGCAGCTGCAGCACGGTGAAGAAGGAGATCTCGGCCGCGGTGGCGTGGAAGCGTTCCGTTGCCTCCAGGCCGACCACCCCGAACGAGGTGCGCTGGCTGACCGCCACCAGATAGGCAAAGATCCCAACGATCCAGATCAGCCAGGCGCGGGGAGAGGTCACTCCCCCATTATGCCCCGGTCCTTCATAAATAGTATTTATTCGCCGGGTTCTTTACGGGCCAGGTACGCTTCCACGGCGGCGCCCAGGGCATCGGCGTTGGGAATCTGGTCGTTCTCGTCGGCCAGCAGCGACCGCCGGACCGTCCCCTCTGCCTTTTCGTCGTACCGGGTCTCCAGCCGTGAGACCACCTGCTGCACTTCCTCGGACGCCTCGATCTGCTCGGCGATCTGCCGGCCCACTTCACGGCCTGCCTCGCGCAGGCGGTCCGTCGGCAGCATCAGGGACGTCGCCGCGCCGAGGTACTCGAGTCCGGCCACGGCGGCCGTGGGGTACTCGGCTTCGGCCAGGTAGTGCGGCACGTGGATCACATAGCCGGCAACGTTCCGGCCCGCTTCCGTCAGCCGCAGCTCCAGGATGTGGCCCACCGCAGCCGGAACCTCCACGGTCGGTTTCCAGACGGAGATGCCCTCGATCAGCTCGGGCCGGTTGCCGTGCACGGTTACCCCGACCGGCCGGGTGTGGGGCACGGGCATCGGGATCGAATGGATCCAGGTGACGAGGTTGACCTCCAGCTCCTCGACGATCCCGACGACGGCGCGCGCGAAGCGCTCCCATTGCAGGTCCGGCTCGAACCCGGCAAGGAGCAGGAACGGGCTGCCCAGCCCGTCGACGAGCCGGTACAGGGCCAGGGTAGGTGCCTGGTAATCCTGCAGGTGGTCTTCGACAAAGCTGATCTGCGGGCGCCGGGACCGGTAATCGATCAGCTGGTCGGCGTCGAACTCGGCAATCATCTCGGCATCGAGCGTGTCCAGCAGTTCAGCCGTGATCTGCCGGACAACGTGGCCGGCGTCGGCGAAGCCGGTGAACCCCATGACGAGGTTGAGTCCGCGCAGTTCGGTGCTGGAGAACAGCGCGTCATCACGGATGTAGAGCGACTGGGGATCCAGCAAAGAGCCGGAAATCCGTTCAATCACGGCGTGTTCCTTTCACGATGGCGGCGATGGGAGAAGCGGGGTGCGGTCCCTCGTCTGGACAACCAGGCAAATTCTGGACAACCAGGCAAATTCCGCACAGTCAGGCAGGTCCTGCCGCACGGCCAGTCCCAAGGGGGATCACCGCATGGCAGCGCCGCTATCTCTAACAACGCCCCGGCGCCCGGGCTAATTCCTGCCCGGGGTGTGCTCCAGCTCTCATTCGATTGAAATTCCGGACTGCCAAGAGACTACGATCGGACATGGCCCCAGGGCCTGTAGTACAGACACCGGGTTGTGTCCCAGACCGACGGCGCCCCCGGGATCCGTGGCAGGGCGCCAAACATGCAGCTCCTGCCGAATATCACCGAGAACCATCACAGAGAATTGAGGACTGTCCTCGTGGTCAAGAATAGTGAAGTCAAACTTAGTGCAGTCGCAGGGGATTTGAAGAAGTCCCCCAGCGACGCCCTCGTCATCGGCGTCGGACAGGGTCCCGACGGGCCCGTCCTGCTCGACAATCCGCTGACGGCCAAGGCCGCGGAGGCCCTGGCGGAATCACTGAGCGTTCTTGGCATCACCGGCGCGGCCGACCAGGCCCACCGCCTGCCGGGCCTGCCCGAGGTTGGCGCCACCATCCTGCTCCTCGCCGGCGTCGGCAAGCTGCCGGCGACTAAGGTCTCGGCGACGCAGCCGCTGTCCGAGGAAGCCCTGCGCCGCGCCGCCGGCTCGGCTGTCCGCCAGCTGGCCGGCGTCAGCACCGTCACCCTGGCATTTCCGACGACGACCCTCGCCGAGGTCGCGGCGGTCGCCGAGGGCGCCGCGATGGGCGCCTACTCGTACACCGAGTTCCGCTCCTCCCGGGACGGGCTCAAGGATCCGGTGAAGAATGTCGTCATCCGCACCGACTTCGCCGCGGACAAGGCGCTCCAGCCGGTCCTGAACCGGGCGTCCCTGATCGGCACGGCCGTGAACGCGACGCGCACCCTGGTGAACCAGCCGCCGAGCCACCTCTACCCCGAGACCTTCGCCGACGCCGCCAAGGAGCTGTCAAAGGGCCTGCCCGTCAAGGTTACGGTCTGGGACGAGAAGCGCCTCGAGAAGGAAGGCTTCGGCGGCATCCTCGGCGTCGGCAAGGGTTCCACCCGGCAGCCGCGCCTCGTAAAGGTCGAGTACACCCCGGCGAAGGCCACCGCCAAGATCGCCCTCGTGGGTAAAGGCATTACCTTCGACACCGGCGGCATCTCCATCAAGCCGGCCCTGGGCATGGGTGAGATGAAGAGCGACATGGCTGGCGCCGCCGTCGTCCTTAACACCGTCCTGGCCCTGGCGGGCCTCGGCCTGCCCGTCAAGGCGACCGCGTGGCTCTGCATCGCCGAAAACATGCCCTCCGGCGCCGCCCAGCGTCCCGCAGACGTCCTGACGATCTTCGGCGGCAAGACCGTCGAGGTCCTCAACACCGACGCCGAGGGCCGCCTGGTCATGGCTGACGGCATTGTCGCCGCCAGCCAGGAGTTCCCCGACGCCATCATCGACGTCGCGACGCTCACCGGCGCCCAGCTGATCGCCCTCGGCGACCGCACCGCCGGCCTCATGGGCTCCGAGTCCCTGACCGGTGCCATCAAGGCCGCCGCGGACCGGGCGGGCGAGCTCGTATGGCCGATGCCGCTGCCGGAAGAACTGCGCGCAAGCCTGGACTCCCAGGTCGCGGACATCGCCAACATTGGCGAACGCCATGGCGGCATGATGACCGCGGCTGTGTTCCTGCGCGAATTCGTGGGCAAGGGCAAGGACGGCGAACAGATCCCGTGGGCCCACATCGACATCGCCGGCCCGTCGTTCAACAACGGCAGCCCCTACGGCTACAACCACAAACAGGGCACGGGCTGCACCGTCCGCACCCTGGTGGCCTACGTCGAGGACATCCTCGCCAAGACCGCCTAGCCGCACTGCGGTCCAGGCTTCCGCGCGCTTTGTGACCGGGGCTGTGATGCCCCGGCCACAAAGCCGCGTGACACTGGACACAAAGCGCTCCACAAACGCCTTGGCAAGGTGGAGCATGTATTAGTGGTTCGCTAAGGTGAACTGCGGTAGACCCAAATGAAGTAGTCACAAATGAAAGGGAACCGGCCCGCTGGCATAATCACGGCAGGCAAGTTCCAAGACCAGATGATGCGTACTCTCGTGTCATCGTTCACGCGAGGGAGCGTTTTAGTGGCCGATCAGGCAACTGCGCAAGAATTCGACATCCTGGTACTCGGCGGCGGCAGCGGCGGCTACGCCACCGCGCTGCGTGCTGTCCAGCTCGGCCTCACCGTCGGCCTCATCGAAAAGGGCAAGCTCGGCGGCACGTGCCTCCACAACGGCTGTATCCCCACCAAGGCGCTGCTGCACTCCGCAGAGCTGGCGGACCACGCCCGTGACGCGTCCAAGTACGGCGTCAACGTGACCCTCGACAGCATCGACATCAACGCTGTCAATGCGTACAAGGACGGCATCATTGCCGGCAAGTTCAAGGGCCTGCAGGGCCTGATCAAGGGCAAGAAGGGCATCACCGTCATTGAGGGTGAGGGCAAGCTTCAGGGCACCGACACCGTCGTCGTGAACGGCACCGCATACAAGGGCAAGAACATTGTCCTCGCGACCGGCTCTTACTCCCGCACCCTCCCGGGCCTGGAAATCGGCGGCAAGGTCATCACCTCCGACGAAGCACTCACCATGGATTACATTCCCAAGAGCGCGATCATCCTGGGCGGCGGCGTGATCGGCGTCGAGTTCGCCTCGGTCTGGAAGTCCTTCGGCGTCGACGTCACCATCGTCGAAGGCCTCCCGTCGCTGGTTCCGAATGAGGACGCCACGATCGTCAAGGCCTTCGAGCGCGCCTTCAAGAAGCGCGGCATCAAGTTCTCCACCGGTGTCTTCTTCCAGGGTGTCGAGCAGAACGACGACGGCGTCAAGGTCACCMTGGTGGACGGCAAGACGTTCGAAGCCGACCTCCTGCTCGTCGCCGTCGGCCGCGGCCCGGTCACGGCCAACCTCGGTTACGAAGAGGCCGGGATCACGATCGACCGCGGCTTCGTCATCACCAACGAGCGCCTGCACACCGGCGTCGGCAACATCTTCGCCGTCGGCGACATCGTTCCCGGCGTCCAGCTGGCGCACCGCGGCTACCAGCAGGGCATTTTCGTCGCCGAAGAGATCGCCGGCCTGAAGCCCGTGATCGTCGAAGACGTCAACATCCCCAAGGTCACCTACTCCGACCCCGAAATCGCCACCGTCGGTTACAGCGAGAAGGCCGCCAAGGAGAAGTTCGGCGAGGACCAGATCCAGACCCAGGAATACAACCTTGCCGGCAACGGCAAGAGCTCCATCCTGGGCACGAGCGGCCTGGTCAAGCTGGTCCGCCAGAAGGACGGCCCCGTGGTTGGCGTCCACATGATCGGCGCCCGCATGGGCGAGCAGATCGGTGAAGCCCAGCTGATCGTGAACTGGGAAGCCTACCCGGAGGACGTGGCCCAGCTGGTCCACGCCCACCCCACCCAGAACGAATCCCTGGGCGAGGCGCACCTGGCGCTGGCTGGCAAGCCGCTCCACGGCTAACTGCCCCCGCACCACCGCAAGAACTCAGAGTTTGGTGCACCCGGCCCGAAATGCCGGGTGCACTAAGCTCGACCAAGGCAGCAATCATCCGCACTAAAGATCAATAAGGAGAACGGGGACGATATGTCTGAATCCGTTAACTTGCCCGCCCTCGGTGAGAGCGTCACCGAAGGAACCGTCACCCGCTGGCTCAAGCAGGTCGGTGACCGGGTAGAGGTGGACGAGCCGCTGCTCGAAGTCTCCACCGACAAAGTAGACACCGAGATCCCCTCTCCGATCGCCGGCGTGATTGAGGAAATCCTTGTCGCCGAAGATGAGACCGCTGAAGTTGGCGCCCCGCTGGTGCGCATCGGCTCCGGCGACGCCGCCCCCGCCGCCGCAGAGGCTCCGGCCGCCGCACCCGCCGAAGAGGCCCCTGCTGCAGCCCCGGCCGCTGAAGAGGCACCGGCCCCCGCCGCCGAAGCCCCCGCCGCACCGGCCGCCGAGGCACCTGCCGCGGCTCCGGCCGGCGAAGGACACGACGTCACGCTGCCGGCCCTCGGTGAGAGCGTCACCGAAGGCACCGTTACCCGCTGGCTGAAGAGCGTCGGCGATACCGTCGAGGTCGACGAGCCGCTGCTCGAGGTCTCCACCGACAAGGTCGACACCGAAATCCCGTCCCCGGTTGCCGGCACCCTGCTGGAAATCCGCGTGAACGAGGACGAGACCGCCGAGGTCGGTTCCGTCCTGGCCGTCATCGGTTCCGGCGCCGCAGCCCCCGCTGCCCCGGCACCGGCAGCAGCACCCGCACCGGCTCAGGAAGCTCCGAAGCAGGAGGCTCCGGCTGCACCCGCACCGGCAGCAGCTCCCGCTGCCCCGGCTCCGGCTGCACCCGCACCGGCAGCAGCCCCGGCCGCATCGGCCGCTCCGGCGGCAGCAGCCGCATCGGCAGAATCCGGCTACGTCACTCCCCTGGTCCGCAAGCTGGCCAACCAGCAGGGCGTCGACATCGCCTCGGTGACCGGCACCGGCGTCGGCGGCCGCATCCGCAAGCAGGATGTCCTGGACGCTGCCGAGGCACAGGCCGCACCGGCCGCAGCCGCACCGGCAACCACCTCGGCTCCCGCCGCCGCCGCCCCGGTCTCTGCTGCCGCGTCGGCACTGCGCGGCACCGTCCAGAAGGCCCCGCGCATCCGCCAGGTCATCGCCCGCCGCATGCGCGAGTCCCTGGACATCTCCACCCAGCTGACCCAGGTCCACGAGGTCGACATGACCAAGGTGGCCAAGCTGCGCGCCAAGGCCAAGAACTCCTTCCAGGCCCAGAACGGCTCCAAGCTGACCTTCCTGCCCTTCATCGCCAAGGCTGTTGCCGAAGCGCTGAAGCAGCACCCGAAGATCAACGCCTCCTACGACGAGGACAAGCAGGAGATCACGTACCACAACGCCGAACACCTGGCGATCGCCGTGGACACCGACAAGGGCCTGCTGGTCCCGGTCATCGCCGACGCCGGCAACCTGAACCTCGCCGGCCTGGCCGGTAAGATCGCCGACGTCGCAGACCGCACCCGCAACGGCAAGATCGGCCCGGACGAGCTCTCCGGCGGAACCTTCAGCATCACCAACATCGGTTCCGTGGGCGCCCTCTTCGACACCCCGATCATCAACCAGCCGCAGGTCGCCATCCTCGGCACCGGCGCGATCGTCAAGCGCGCCGTGGTGGTCTCCGATGAGAACGGCGATGACTCGCTGGCCATCCGCTCCATGATGTACCTCTCCCTGACGTACGACCACCGCCTGGTGGACGGCGCCGACGCGGGACGCTTCCTGCAGACGCTGAAGGCACGCCTCGAAGCGGGCGCGTTCGAAGCAGACCTGGGCCTCTAGGCCCCCGGCAAAACGTTAGACCCACATCGACGGCGACGGCGGTGCGGGACCGGTGGACAACCACCAGTC